>JBAXCI010000001.1:0-39674 GCA_037141555.1 Verrucomicrobiota bacterium
ACGCAGCTCAAGGAAATCCTCGACCTGCTCGAACGGCTCGACAAATTCAGCGAAGCCGTGCGGCGGCATGGCGGCGACTTCGAGAAATACTTGGCGGCGCGCGATTTCAAGACCGGCAAGCTCCCGACCTACCTCGTCAAAGTGCGCGAAGGCAACGACGAGAGCGTCAGCTTTTTCCACGACGAAGACGAAGTGCGCGGGTTCCACCTGGAAAACCTCGACCTCGCGCTCTTCGAGCAGGAACCTGAAGCGGAACTCCTCCCGCCCAACGAAGATGGCACGCCTGCGGCTCCCGCAGCCCCCTCGGCACCCACTCCGCGCAGCAACGGCGGCGTTCGGCGTCGCGGCAAACTCGTCGAGTTGCACGAATCGTCCTCCTTGCAGAAAATCATCGCCGAACTGGCGCGCAAAGGGCTCACCATCGAGCACTACGCCGACAGCGATCACCCGATCTTCGAACTGGTCGAAGGCGAAGGCGAAAAAGCGAACGTCACCCCCATCTTCGCTGTCCCGCAAATTCTGAGCGGCGTGAAGGAACTCGGGCGGCGCGGCGTGCAGATCAAGCGATTCAAAGGCTTGGGTGAAATGAACGCCAAGGAACTCTTCGAGACCACGATGAACCCGGACAAGCGCAAGCTGTTGCGGGTGGAGCTCAACGAAACCAACGCCGTCGAAGCCGACAAGATGTTCAACATCCTGATGGGCGACGTGGTGGAACCCCGCCGAGCCTTCATCGAAGACAACGCGCTGAACGTGCGGAATTTGGACGTTTAAACAAGATTTTTGCAAATAGATGGTCACAGCCAGCCAAGATGAACTGACAGAACAGGTGATTGGACTCGCCATGAAAGTTCATCGGGCCTTGGGGCCGGGCTTCGTTGAGTTTGTCTATCGCAACGCCTTGATCCATGAACTGAAGAAAAATGGCATCAAGGTGGAACCTGAAAAACCGCTAAAGGTTGTTTATGACGGGGCTATTGTTGGAGATTTCAAAGCGGATTTGTTTTTGGATGAATGGTTGCTTTGTGAACTCAAAGCTGTCCGCAACCTGTTGCCCGAACACGAGGTGCAGCTCGTCAATTACCTGGCGGCTTTGAACCTGGATTTTGGCCTATTAATGAATTTTGGCGGATACAGCTTGGATTTTAAGCGGAAATACCGCCGGAATGGATCTGAGAAGACAGGATTCAAGAAAAGGAAAAGCGAAAGCCTTCTCTCTGATTTATGATGCCGTCTGACCGTGAGGCGTTTATTTTCTGAGACAGGATGAACATGATTAAGAAGATTAAGAAGATTCGGGATCGCAAGGGCCCTTTGGGCCTCATGCGGAGCTTTGCCAAAACACCTTTTCCCAAAAGAAACTCCAACTCGGCGGACCTGCCGTGGTTTTTGTGGATCGAAATGACGGACAAATTCTCGGCAAATATCTTGGAAAGCAACAACCTATTCGATGCAAAATCTTGTTCTTCCAAAAATCCTCTTAATCTTCTTAATCCCTTTAATCCTGTCTAAAAAATGATGCCGCCCCGCCGCGCCAACACCCCACGAACTACCGGACGCAAAACCTAATTTCTTAATCTTGTCCCAGAATCCTTTCCCGCAATGTATACCCTAAACGAAAAAGTCGAGCCGATCAATGTAGCCGAGGAGATGAGCAAATCGTTCCTCGATTACTCGATGTCCGTCATCATTTCCCGCGCGTTGCCCGATGCGCGCGACGGGCTGAAACCGTCCCAACGGCGCATCCTCTTCGCGATGCACGATCTCTCGCTCTTCCCCAACCGGCAGCATCGTAAATGCGCCAAGATTTGCGGTGACACCAGCGGCAACTACCATCCCCACGGCGAAGCGGTCATTTACCCGACGCTCGTCCACATGGCCCAGTCCTGGGCGATGCGCGACTGCCTGGTGGACGGCCAGGGGAACTTCGGTTCGGTCGAAGGCGATCCGCCCGCCGCCATGCGTTACACCGAGGCCAAGATGACCCATTTGGGCGCGGCTTTGATGGACGACATGGACAAGGACACCGTCGATTTCGTCCCCAACTACGACGAAACCCGCACGGAACCGACCGTGCTTCCCGCCGCGTGGCCCAACCTGCTCGTCAACGGCGGCACCGGCATCGCCGTCGGCATGGCCACCAACATGCCGCCCCATAACTTGATCGAAGTCGTGGACGGCATCTGCGCGCAGATCGACGACCCGGACATCACCGTGGAAGGGTTGCGGCAGTTCGTCAAAGGCCCCGACTTCCCCACCGGTTGCACCATCTGCGGCACCGCCGGGATCAAGAACTACACCGAGAAAGGCCGCGGCAGCATCAAAGTGCGCGGCAAAGCGGGCGTCGAAGAGATCAAAGGCGGGCGCGAACAGATCGTCGTCACCGAGATCCCTTACAATGTCAACCGCGCGACCCTGGTTGAGCGCATCGCGGAACTCGTGAACGAAAAAGTGCTCACCGAGATCAGCGCCATCCGCGACGAATCCGACGAGAACACGCGCGTGGTGATCGAGCTCAAGCGCGACGGCAACCCCAAGGTCGTCATCAACAACCTTTACAAGCACACGTCGCTGGAAAGCTCCTTCTCGGTGACGATGCTCGCCATCGACCACGGGCGGCCGAAGCTCCTCTCGATCAAGGAAGCCAACACCGCCTACATCGAACACCGCCGCGAGGTCGTTCTGCGCCGCACGCGGTTTGAACTGCGCAAGGCCGAAGACCGCGCCGAGACGCTCGAAGGGTACCTGCTCGCCCTCGCGAACATGGACGACTTCATCCGGATCATCCGGGCGTCTTCCAACCGCGACGAGGCCAAGGTGAAGCTGCTCGGGTACGAGTTCACCCGCGCCAATGTCGAGAAACTCGGCATCCTGATCCGCAGCGAAGCCCGCCTCAGCGACGGCATCTACCGCTTCAGCGACCAGCAGATCAACGCCATCCTCGACCTGCGCCTCTACCAATTGACCGGGCTGGAGCAGGACAAGATCGAGGGCGAATACAAGATCCTCATCGAGAAGATCAAAGATTTGCTGGATATTCTCGCGAAGGAATCGCGCGTGCTCCAGATCATCAAAGACGAGCTGCGCTTGATCCAGGCCAAATACGGCACGCCGCGCCTCACACAGATCGTCCCCGACGAAGGCGAAATGTCGCTCGAAGACCTGATTTCCAACGAAGGCACCATCATCACCATCACCCACAAGGGTTTCATCAAGCGCACCGCCGTGAGCTCCTACCGGGCACAACGCCGGGGCGGCAAGGGCGTCAAAGGGATGGTCACGCGCGACGGCGCCACGGACGAGGAGGAAGACGATTTCGTCGAGCACCTCTTCACCGCCACCACGCACGATTACCTGATGTTCTTCACGCAAACGGGCCGCTGCTACATCGAGCGCGTTTACGAGATCCCCGAGATGGGCCGCGCCGCCAAAGGCCGCTCCATTGCGAACCTCCTCGAATTGCGCTCCGAAGAACAGATCGCGGCGACCATCCGCATCCAGGCCAAGAGTTCCGGCACCGGCCCTGCGGCCATTGACAACACTTGGGACAAGGAACTCCATATCGTCTTTGTCACCCGCTCGGGCATTGTCAAAAAATCCAACCTCGCCGATTTCCAGAACATCCGCAAAGGCGGCCTCATCGCGATCAAGATCGAAGAAGGCGACCGCCTCATCGACGCGAATCTTACGAACGGCCAGGACGAAGTAGTCCTCATCACCAAGAACGGCATGAGCCTGCGCTTCCACGAGGAAGAACTCCGCGATCAAGGCCGCGACACCGTGGGCGTCTGGGGCATCCGGCCCGAGAAGAAGGATTTCGTGGTAGCCATGGCGCTGGTGAGCGCCGACGCGCAACTGCTCGTGGCGGGCGAAAACGGCATCGGCAAACGCACACCGTTCAACGGCGACAACGGCTATCGCGTCCAGGGGCGCGGCGGCAAAGGCATCATCACCATGAAAACCGGCGACAAAACCGGCGACGTGGTGGGCGCGCTGACCGTCACCGACAAGGACGAGTTGATGCTGATCACCAACAAGGGGCAGATGGTGCGCACGCGGGTTCGCGAGATCCGCGAGACCAGCCGCAACACCATGGGCGTGAAGCTCATTGATTTGCACCCCGGAGAGAAACTCCAGTGCATCGCCCCGGTGGTGGCTGACGAAGAGGAAAACGAGACCACCCCCGAACTGCCGTTGACGGAGTAAAGGCGCCCTGAAGGGGCGCTTCGATTCCTTTTAATTCTTCCCGGCTGCCGGGTCGAACTTGAAGCTCCAGCGGGCCTCGGTCCGTTTGCCTCCCACTTTGGCGGAGACGATGACGGTGTATTCCTTATCGCGCAACGGCTGAGCCGTGGGCTGGAAGCTCACGGTCTGGGTGGCGCTGTCGTATTTGACCGGAACCGCGCCAAAGCCGCTGATGCGCATCTCGACGCTCCCGTCATCAATGGCACCCATCCCGGTGAGCACTGCTTTGATCAACGGTTTGGGATCGGACACGGTCGCGCCCGATGCCGGCTCGGATTGCAGCGAACTGGAAACCTGCGGTGCGGCGGGCGCTTCAACAGCCATTGCCATGCCCGGCCCGACTCCGCCACCGACCATCGCCATGGCATCCTGGAAGGTCTTGGGTTTGTTGGCTTCGATTCCGTAGCGTCCGATTTCGTCGAAACCGGGGCTCGCGAAGCCGTTGCGCTTGCCGTAGGTGATAAAGGCTGCTTCGTAACCGGCTTCCTTGATGACCGCGCGCACGGCTTCGTTGTAGAAGCCGCCGGGATAGGCAAAGGTGGAGACTTTGATGCCCAGTTGACGCTCGATGAGCTTTTTGGAATCGATCATTTCCTTGCGCGCCCAAGCGTCGTAGCCGATGCGCTTGACTTCTTCGGCGGCTTGTTTGCTAAAGAGAGCCCCTTTGCCCCGCAAGTTCTGGTGACTGTAGCTGTGGCAGCCGATCTCCACGCCCGCATCGCGCATCTCGGCAAGCTGCTCCCATGAGACGGATTTGCCACCGGTGCCGATGTAGTTGATGTACACGAACATCGTGAACGGGTAGCCGAATTTCTTCAGGATGGGCCAGCCGGTTTCGTAGGCGGAGACGTAGCCGTCGTCGATGGTGATCAAGGCGCTTTTGGCGGGGATTTCCTTTTCATCGCGACGCCAGGCCAGGAAATCCTGCATGGAGATCACCGTGAAGCCGTTGTCCTTGATTGCCTGCATCTGCTGCTCAAATTCCGCAGGCTTCAAGATCATCGAGCTATTTCCCGATTCCTCAAACCGGTGGTAGCAGAGCACGACGACCCCGGCGTTGCGGTTGGCGGTGGGTTTGGGGGTCGGCGTGGGCGTCGCAGGCACCGGCGTCGGGGTGGGCGTGGAGACGACCGGGGGAGCCTTGGGCGTAAGATGCAGGGTTTTCTTGATTTTATCGCAACCGGTGAAAGCGACAGCGGCGGCGGCAAGGCAGGTCAGAGCAAAACGGAATTTCATGAGGTCAAACAAATTGGGTGTGCCCTGAAGTTACAGTATTTTCCCCGATGGCAAACCGCATTTTCAAGAAAATCAAAAAAGCCCGTTCCGCACGTGGGCGGAACGGGCTTTGAAGTTTGCAACAGGCGCAGGCTTCTACAACCCGAGCTTGCGGAACGTCTCGTCGATGTGGCGGAAGTGGATGTCGAGCGAGCAGAACTCTTCGATTTCCGCCGGGGTCAGTTTCGCCATGATCTCTGCCTCCTCCAGCAGGTTTTGCTTGAGCGTCTGGTCGCCCTGCCAGGTCTTCATGGCGGCGCGTTGCACGGCTTCGTAGGCGGTTTTGCGTTCGATGCCGCGCTCGGTGAGCTTGAGGAGGATCGTCTGGGAGAAATAGAGCCCCTTGGTGATCTCCATGTTGCGCTTCATGTTCTCGGGATAGACGATGAGGCGGTCCACCAGCTTGGTGGTGATGCTGAGCATGTAGTTGAGGAGGATCGTCGAGTCCGGCATGATGACCCGTTCCACGCTGGAGTGCGAGATGTCGCGTTCGTGCCAGAGAGCGACGTTTTCCAGGGCGGCCATGGCGTTGCCGCGCAGCAACCGGGCGAGGCCGCTCAGCTTTTCCCCGGTGATCGGGTTGCGCTTGTGCGGCATGGCGGAGCTGCCTTTCTGCCCGGGCGAGAAATATTCCTCCACTTCGAGCACTTCGGTGCGCTGGAGGTGGCGGAATTCCGTGGCCCAGCGGTCGATGCTGGAGCCGATGAGCGCGAGCGTCTGCTGGAACTCGGCGTGGCGGTCGCGCTGGACGACCTGCGTGGACAAAGCGGCGGGAATGAGCCCGAGCTTGCGGCAAACCATCTCTTCCACGCGCGGGTCGAGGTGGGCGTGCGTGCCGACCGCGCCGGAAAGCTTGCCGACGCGAACGCGTTCGCGGGTCTGCTTGAGGCGTTCGATGGCGCGGCCAAATTCGTCATACATGAGGGCCATTTTGAGCCCGAAGGTGATCGGCTCCGCGTGGATGCCGTGGGAACGCCCGATCATCGGCGTGAGCTTGTATTCGTGGGCTTTTTTGGCGATGGCGACGCGCAAGGCTTCGAGGTCTTCCAGGAGCATCCCGCAGGCTTCGTTCATCTGAACGGCCAGGGTGGTGTCGAGCACGTCGGAGGAGGTCATCCCCTGGTGAATCCAGCGCGAGGCGGGCCCGACATAGCTGGCGACGTTCTCCAGGAACGCGATCACGTCGTGATTGGTCCGCAGCTCGATCTCCTGGATCTTGGCCAGCTCAAACTGGGCCTTTTGACGAATGGTCACGGCGTCTTCTTTGGGGATCACGCCGATCTCGGCCTGCGCTTCGCAAGCGAGAACCTCGATTTCGAGCCAGATTTCGTATTTGTGCTGTTCGTCCCAGAGGGCGCGCATCTTCGGAAGAGAATAACGGTCAATCATGCCGCGGAGGATATGGGGTCAGAGCGCACAGAAAAGGAAAAATTTACTCCATTTGGAAACGAGGCGGAGAGTCCACCACGGAGCGCAACGGATTTCAGTTGAGTTTTCCCTTCACCTCTGAAAAGTTACCCCACTTCCATTATGACGCCCGAATCTGCCCAGACCGTTCATCTGACCCCGCTTGAGATTTGGTATATGTACAAGACCAAAATCTTGACGTATGCCGGGATCATTACCGCCGCTCTGGCCTCCTTCGCCGCATACCAGCTTTACGACTACCTGCGCACCTCCGGTTCGCAGAACCTCTACGCGAAAGCCGAGACGGTGGCCGATTTCGAGGCGCTCGTGAAGCAATATCCCGGCACGCCTGCGGCCGGCAACGCGGCGCTGCGCATGGCCGAAAAACTCCGCGCGGAAAAGAAATACGACGCATCCGCGGCTGTGCTGCGCAAATTCGTCGAGAAATTCCCGGCGCATCCGCTGGCTGCCGGTGGCTGGACGAGCCTCGGCGCGACTTACGAGATGCAGGGCAAACTGGACGAGGCTTTCGAAGCCAACGCGAGCGCGATTTCCAAATATCCCGATGCCTACACCACGCCCATCGCCATGATGTCGCAGGCGCGGATTTATCTGCTCAAAGGCAAAAGAGACAACGCCCGGCAGATTTACCAGGATGTTGCCGCGCGTTATAAGCAGAACCTCTACGGACAAGAGGCGTTGCGGGAACTCCATTTCCTCAAGAAGTAGAAACGCCCTCTTTCGCTCCCTGAATCGATTGGATTGAGGGATGATGAACGAATATTCACGCAGATGGTGGTTCTGGGGATTGGCGGGAGCGGTCCTCTGGCCTGTGCTCCTGTTGGCTGCGGACGCCCTGTTGCATCGCCGATTCGCCGGGCACAGCTTTCAGCCTTACTTTGATGCGCTCGCTTTCGCCTTCGCGGGGAGCGTGGGCGCAATCGCCGTCCCGGCCCTGCCGGTTCGCCCGTGGCTGCGGCTGGTTCTCTTCTTTCTCTACATCCCGCTCTTTCTCTGCGCGGTGTATTTCTTCGCCCCGTGGGTCTGGTAGACTAAGCAAAAAGCCCGGCGGGAACGGATTCCCACCGGGCTTTGAATTTTTTCGCTGTTCGGAAGCTTACCGCTGCACGCGGCCGCTGCCGTCGCCTTTGACGAGCGCTTCCACCTCTTCAAGTGTTGCGCGGTTGTAGTCGCCGGGGATGGTGTGCTTGAGGGCGCTCGCCGCCACGGCAAACTCGATGGCTTGCTGCGGTGCGTCGCCGCGCAACGAGGCAAAGATCAACCCGCCGCCGAACGAATCGCCGCCGCCCACGCGGTCGATGACGTTCAGGTCAAACTTGCGCGAGTAATACGCTTTGCCGCCGCTCCAGAGCATCGCGCTCCAACCGTTGTGGCTGGCGGAGTAGGATTCGCGCAGCGTGATGGCCACCTGCTTGAAGCCGAACCGCTCGGTGAGCTGCCGGGCCACGTCTTCATATTGTGCGTGCTCGATCTTGCCGCTGGTCACTTCCGCGCCGTGGATGCCAAAAACGCTCTCGGCGTCTTCTTCGTTGGCGATGCACACGTCCACGTATTGCATGAGCTTGCCCATGACCTCGCCCGCTTTTTGTTTGCTCCAGAGTTTTTTACGGTAGTTGAGGTCCGTGCTGATGGTGAGGCCCATTTGCCTGGCCACCTTGCAAGCTTCCTCCACGACCGCCGCCGCGTTGTCGGAGAGGGCCGGGGTGATGCCGGTCCAATGGAACCAGCGGGCGCCTTTGAAAGCGGCTTCCCAGTTCACCTCGCCCGGCTGGATCTCGGCGATGGCCGAGTGCGCGCGGTCGTAAGTCACCTTGGAAGCGCGCTGGCTGGCGCCGGTTTCCAGGAAATAGATGCCGATGCGCTCGCCGCCGCGCGCGATGTGGCCGGTGCCGACCCCGATGCCGCGCAGTTCGTTGATGGCGCGCTGGCCCATGTCGTTCTTGGGCAGCCGGGTCACGAAATCAGCCGAGAGGCCGTAGTTCACCAACGAGACAGCCACATTCGCCTCACCGCCACCGTAGGTCAGTTCAAGGGCGGAGGTTTGAGCGAAGCGGAGGAAGCCGGGCGTAGCCAGGCGCATCATGATTTCACCAAAAGTTACAACGTCAGACATAGAGCAGGGGAGAGTAGGGAATATCGAATCAAATCGCAAGGCGTTTTGACTACCGAATCTCATTACGGCTTCACTGCGCGGAAGGTGGCATTGGAAGGGGCGCGACGGTCCAGCAGCACGGCTTCCACCGTTCCCGTGCGCAGTTGCTCCTGGCGATGCTCGGCGATTTGCTCGGACCCGGGAAGCTCTCCCTCCTCGCGCGCCAGCGTCAGATGCCCCACGGTCCACGCCTCCAACGCAACGGGCAGCGCCTCGGCGCTCGACAAATGCGCGCATTTTTTCCCGCTCAGGAATTTTTCCATCATCCTGGTGGAATGCTCCTTGCCCGAGATCGCCGCGAACCGCTCCACCGCTCCCGCCTTGGTCTGGAAAGAGCCGTCGTAGTCCAAACGCAACAGCAGATCGGGTTCGCCGTTGCGGCCCAGCTCCGCGAAAAGCATCCGCGCCAGAAAAGGCGGGCCGTAGATTTGCTCGAACGCGTTTTTGAGCACCGGGCTCAGCGAATAAGCGGCCATCCGGCGCAGCGAAACGTCGTTGGCAGACCGGTTAAATCCTTCCGCGCTTGCCACCTCGATCGCGCTCATCCGCAGCCGTTCGATGTCGCCGGGATGGCCGATCCCGCCCATGGCGATCCGGTCATAAATCTCAAAGAGCTTCTGTTGCTCGCGGCTCACGGTGACGAAGAGCACGCCGTCCGCGCAACTGAGCGCGGCGATGGGACTCCCGGCGGCGAGCTGATTTTCAATGTATTCGCGGCGGTTGGCAATCGCCTCGACCCAGCGGTATGGTTCTTCTGTCATTCGGTTTCGACCAGGGTAAGAGCGTTTTTGGGGAGCGACTGGAGATCGCGTTGATAAGCCTTCACCAACACCGCCTCGGGCAGCGTGGAAATGCCGGATTGGTTGACGATTTTGACCAGCGGATAGACGCGTCCGTGGCGGTCCACCCCCCCGGTGGCAGTGTCGTTCTCCGCCGCCGTATCAAGCGCCCGCAATGCCATGAGCACCGCCTCCTCCTCGTTCATCTTTGCCAGAGGACGCGGTCCGTAAGCGTTCGCGTATTGCAACACCGCCCGCACAGAGGGGGAGCCGGAACCGGAGGCCGCGAAGTCCGCCACCTCAAATTTTGCCCCCATCACGTCGTAGAAATAAAGGCGCGGCACGGCCTCCTCTGTATCATAGGCGGCAAAGAGCGGCACCACGACGCCCACCCCCTGCATCGCCATCCCGAGATTGTCGCGCAGCAGCTTGGAAAGCGCGCGCACCTTGCCGTCCATGCTCAACTCCTGGAGCTGGCTGCGGCGGTAAAACTGGAACGAATGCTCCAGCGTCCGCGCCATTTCCCAAGCCGTCGCGGGCACCCCGGCAATCGCCATCAGGGAATGGCGGTCGATTTCAAGCACCTTGTCCGCGCGATCGTACACCACGAGATTGCCCGCCGTCGCCCGGCGATCCCCCGCCACGAGCACGCCGCTGCAAAACTTGAAGGCGAGAATCGTCGTCGCCTGCGTTTGCAACCCGGCGAGCAATGGGTTCTGCGCCTGGGCGGCTGCACTGGCCTGCACCGGAGTCGGCTCCGGGATCACCCCATAGCGGCGCAACACCGAGGTAAAATCGGGCATTGCCCCCGGGAGGTCCCCTCCCCCGCTCCCCGTTCCAAAGTTTTCCATACTCATTCTCCGGTGCGTTGGCGGTAGCGTTTGGATTGATCGGGATCGACTCTACGCATCCTCTTTAATAAATCCTTCGTGTCGGGTTTCGAGACATCGGGCGATTTTGGCCCACCGCTGTCTCCCTCTTTGGGCCCCCAAGGAGCAGGGGCAACCGGGCGTTGAGTCCTCTCTGGCATAATCGGGTAGGGTTAAAAGTCCAAATTGCAGGGCTTGCCTTCGCTGCGCAGCCGTGAGAAAAGTAGAGCCATGCACCGTTGGTTTCGTTTCTGCGCTGGGATCGCGCTTATGGCTTTTGCACAAAGCGCCATGGCACAATCGACTGCTTCAAACGCCCCTGGAAAAGCCGGGGCGGGCGACGAAGTACCGATCTCCAAACACCAACTCAAAGCGACCCCCACGCAGATCCTGCAACACAACCTGGACCAGCAGGGCAAACAGATGGAACAATTGAGCGGGCTGATCGAGGCGCAGACCAAGCAAATCGAAGAGCTCACCAAGCGGGCCGAGTTGCAAACCAAGCAAATCGAGACCCTCAACGCCGACTTGAACCGCCTCACCGGCATCCTGCTCTCGCGCAACGCCGAGCCCGCCGCGCCCAGTTCCCAACAGCGCCCTGCGGCCGCTCCCACCGTCCAAACCGCCGAACCACCCGTAGCCAAAGCGGAACCCGTTCCCGCAGAGCCCGAGGCGACCACGGCCCCCGACGGGACGCCCACCCACGTCATCAAGCGCGGCGAAAACCTCATTTCCGTCGCCCGCCAGCACGGCACGACGGTTTCCGAACTGCTCAAGCTCAACAAAATCGAAGACGAGCGAAAGCTGCAAATCGGCCAGACCCTTCTCCTCCCAAAACCCACCTCCCCCAAAACAGATAGCCAATAGCAACATGGACGATTCACCTAGATGGTTTCTCATGAAGCAGGCAGACGGCGCCGTATTCGGCCCGATGCCCCTCAGCCAACTCCGCCAATGGGCTCTGGATGCCTGCATTTCCCCGCTGGACAAAGTCTCCAGCGACGAAATCAACTGGATGAAAGCCCCGATGCTTCCCGAGTTGGACATGGATTTCCTCCTGGAGGTCGAACCCGGCCTTTTCTACGGCCCGACCACCATCGGCACCGTCCGCGAGTTTTTGACCAGCGGCGAAATCTCTTTGGAAGCCCTGCTCACCAACTGCCACACCGGCGAGCAAAAACCGCTGCGGGAATTCCCACAGATATTCCAAGCTCCAGAAAAGAAGAGCGATGCTCCGATCATCCGCGTGAGCGCCCGGGAAAATCTGCAAGCGCGCATCCGTCAACTCGAAGAAACCCTGCTCCACGAGCGGCTTTTGCGGAAAACCTCCGAAGAACTCCGGAGCAAGGCCGAAGCGCGCGTCGCCGAACTGGAAGATATTCTGGGAATCGGGGGCTGACATCCCCCTCGCCTGGCATTAGAATTTCACACAGATGTTTTCCCGTATTTTATTCCTACTCCTGCTGGCGGGAACGCCGTTCGCGACCGCAGCCCCTTCGCCGCTGACGGCGAGGGAACTTGCCGCCGTTACCAAGGTCGAATCGGTCTCCGTGCCGACTCCAGCCGAAGCGATGGCCGCCTTGGGCAAGGTCGCCAAGCCGAACTGGCAATCCCGCTACCGCGCCCCCATTCCCACCACCTTTTCCAACCGCGCGCAGATCGCCCTCAACATCGGCGGGCTCATCGCCGACGGCTACATCGCCGTGGAAGCCGAGGATGCCCAGCAAGTCAAAAACACCGGCAAAGACATCATCGCTTTGGCCAAATGCCTCGCCATCAGCGAAACCGTCATCGCCAGGGGCAACAGCATCTTTGAATTCGCCGAGCGCAACGAGTGGAACACCCTCAAGGAAGAACTCGAAGCGACCCAAAACGACGTCAAACTCTCGCTCCAACAACAGCACGACGCAGATCTCGTCTGCCTGGTGAGCCTTGGAGCGTGGATTCGCGCCACGGAGATCCTGAGCGGCTGGATCGCGGAAAACTACACCCCCGCCGCCGCCAAGCTGCTGCGCCAACCCGAGATCATCGCCCTCATGCGGGCCAAACTCGAGGGCCTGCCAGCCAAGGCCAAGGAAGACCCGCTCGTCGCCGACCTCATCACCGGGCTACCCGAGTTGGAGGCACTGGTCTCTTTTTCCAGCGACAAAACGCCCACTCAAAACGATGTTAAGGCGGTGAAGGAAATTTCCACCAAGCTCATGAAACGCATTTCCACCAAACCCAACGCGAAATGAATTCAGAAGAGGGAAGAAGAGAAATGTTATCAGGAAATCAGGAAATCAGGAGAGGAAAGGGAATTTCGGTACGCACGGTTGCCATGCTTTTCGTATGCGCCGCTGCCCTGCCAGCCTTCGGCGCGCCGGAACCGGCCAATTCGCCCACCGACGCCGAGGTCCAAGCGCGAGCCAGCGCCCTTGAAGTCGCGGGAGCTTTTTCCAACGAAGGCTTCAAAAGCCGCGACGGCCACACCTTCGGGAAAATCGCCACCAAGGAACCGAAGTTCATCCAGGTCAACCTGTACTCCGGCAACCAATACTGGTTCATCGCCGCCGCCAGCGGTCCCGCCAAACGGATCGCGGTCGCCGTCTTCGACGAGAAAGGGAAGTTCGTTCCCACCGAGCTTTACGAAAACAACGCCCAAGCGGCAGCGGGATTTTCTCCCCAGGCGAGCGGCCCCTACATCATCCGCGTCGAAGAACTCAGCGGCGAACCCGCCACCTTCTGCCTGCTTTACAGCTACAAATAGAGGGCAATCGCCATGGAATCTGCCACAACGACCACCGAAAAAATCTCCGGGCCACGGGTCAAACAGTTCTCCGTATTCCTGCCCAACAAAGTCGGCGCCCTCTCGGAAATCGTCAAACTGCTCCATGAGCACAACATCGACGTTCTGGCCCTGGATGTTCAGGACTCGGCGGATTGCGCCATTGTCCGCATCGTCGTAAGCGACCCGGAACAGACGCAGGAGCTTTTTGGGCTGCACGACATCCCGCTTGCCATGAGCAGCATCGTCGTCGTGGAACTGCGCGGAGGTGCCAGCGAACTGCCCAAACTCCTCGCCGCCCTGCTCATGGCCGAAGTCAACATCCACAGTTGCTACGGCCTTTTGACCCGTCCGCGCGGCAATACCGCCCTGGCCCTGCATGTGGAAGACAACGATTGCGCGGTCGCCGTCCTCACCAGCCACAGCTTCCGGGTTTTGAGTCAGCTCGATATTTCGCGTTAGCTTGGTTCAGTGACACAGGCAAAGGAAAACTTTTTTCGGAAACTTGCCGCTTGATGGGGGAAGTTCCGTCCGGTACAGGTTAGGGCAATGGCTGAAGTCCAATCCACCACTGTTTCCGGCGAGATGACGCTGCGCTTTATTGAGTTCGTGCGACTGCACTCTCAAAACGCCGCGTTTTGCCTCGGCCTCATCCCCCACCCCACGACGGGCAAGGCGGAACCGAATCTGGCGCTCGCGCGGATGCTCATCGACCAGCTCGCGGCCATTGCCCACAAAACCAAGGGCAATCTCACCGTGGACGAAGAAGCCGTGATCAACAACGCCCTCTCCAACTTGCAAACGGCTTACGTGGAGGCTCAACGCAACGCAAAGAACCCCGCAAACGACGCGGCTCAATAAAACAACATGGCGGCAAAGTCTCTTAAAATTGGGGCGCTCACCCTCGGCGGGCGCAAACCGGTATTCCTCCTCGGTCCGTGCGTCATCGAGTCCGAGGCGTTTGTGCGCCGGATGGGCAAAAAACTCAAAGCCATCTGCGACGACCTCGACGCGCAATTCATCTTCAAGGCTTCCTACGACAAGGCCAACCGCACCTCGGTCGATTCCTTCCGCGGGATGCCACCGCGCGACGGGTGCGAGCTGCTCGCCTCCATCGGAGCCGATCTCGGCGTGCCCGTGACCACCGACGTGCATTCGCCCGAGGAGGCGCATATCGCCGGGGAATACATCGATGTGCTCCAGATTCCCGCGTTTCTCTGTCGCCAGACGGACCTGCTCCGGGCAGCCGCCGAGACAGGCCGCGTGGTGAACGTCAAGAAGGGGCAGTTCCTCGCGCCGTGGGACATGAAAAACGTCGCGAAAAAGCTCGAACGCTTTGGCTGCCACAAATTCTTTTTTACCGAACGCGGGGTCACTTTTGGCTATAATAATCTTGTGGCCGACATGCGTTCGTTGTATTGGTTAAGAGAAGGCGGTTACTTGGTCATGTTTGACGCAACTCACTCCGTTCAGCGCCCCGGCGGCGCAGGAGAAACCACTGGTGGCGACGGCGTTCTCGCTCCGGTGCTCGCACGCGCGGCAGTCGCCGCGGGCTGTGATGGTGTTTTTATCGAAACCCACGAAAATCCCGCCAAAGCTCTCTCGGATGGGCCCAATCAAATCCCGCTGGCGAAATTGCCCGCGTTGTTAAAGAAGCTGATAGCGATCCATGACTTGGCGCGATAATTTGATGGACCGGCATTTCACCAGATCCCGCACGGTGCTGAAACTGGCATTGGCCATGCTCGTGCTTGCAATGGGATGCGGCCCGATGGAGGCAAAGACGAAGAAAAACAGGAAAAGCGATTTCCCGACGCCCACACCTTCTGACAAACCGGCCAAGGGAGAGAAAGATTTCGACGTGCCGATCCCGATCAATCACGACGCCAAGGGAGTCCGCATTCCCATCTACACCGATGGCGCGCTCCAGATGATGTTTGAGAGCGAAATCGCCTTCCGCGTCGATGCGCGGCAACTCCGTTTGACGCAACTCAAAATCGAAACTTACGACGAAAGCGGAAAGCCGGAAATGTCCATCGACATGCCCAAATCCCTGTTCGATTTGAAAACCCGGGTATTTACCAGCATCGATCCCGTGACCGTCCGGCGGACGGATTTTGAAGTCACCGGAGGGAACATGACCTTTGACACAGAGACGCGCCTGGGGAAATTCACCGGCCCGGTCCGTATGTTGATCTATAAACCCGACGATGGCGAGAGCGCTCCCAATGAATAATCTGAACCTCCACTGCAACATGAAATGGGCGTTTATCGCCCTCTCCGCATCCCTTCTTTCGGCATCCAGCTTATTGGCCCAGAATGGCTTCCGGGTATCCACGGAAACGGGCTTGGAAACTGGGAGCGATGCACCAAAACCGGTCGGCGACAAAAAGCCGAAACCGGCTCCCGTGGCTGCGGTGGAGAAAAAGGCGACGGAGATCACATGCACCGGGGAAACGACTTTTGACGCGAAAGCGGGCATGGTGGTTTTCATCAAGGAAGTCAAAGTCAATGATCCCCAATTTGGGCTGACAGCGGACAAACTGACCGCCTATCTCAAAAAAGCTGCCAAGGAAGTCGCCAAAGACGGGACCGCCACCCCTTCGCCGACGCCTGTGGCTTCACCAACTCCCGCAGCCAAGACCGACGGCTCGCCCGCCAGCGGTTTGGAACGCGCCGTCGCGGAGGGCAACGTCGTGATCTCCCAAGACAAGGTGGATGAAAAAACCGGCGAGATCACCCATTACATCGGCAAGGGAGCCAAGGCGGATTTCAATGCCATTACCAACGAAATGACCCTTTCAGGATGGCCGCAAATCCAGCAAGGGTTCAACACCCAGGTTGCCACCGAGGAAAACACCGTCATGATCATGGACAAGGACGGCCATCTTCACACCAAAGGCCCGAGCATGACCGTCATCAAGTCCGAGACCAAGCCCGCTAAAACACCGTGAGCACCGCTTCTGCAACTCCCCAACCGACCGCACCGACGACTCTTGAGCCGATCCTGAGGACGGAAAAACTCGTTAAAATTTACGGTGGCCGCGCTGTGGTCAACGGCGTGGAAATCAACATCAAGCCCGGCGAAGTCGTCGGCGTGCTCGGCCCCAACGGAGCGGGAAAAACCACGACGTTTTACATGGTGGTCGGCCTCGTCCGGCCCAACGGCGGCCGGGTGATTTTCAAAAACGAAGACGTCACCGATTTCCCCATGCACCGCCGCGCGCGGATGGGGATGGGGTACCTGCCTCAGGAAGAATCGATCTTCCGCAAGCTCACAGTCGAGGAGAACATCATGGCCATCCTCGAAACCACCGGCAAAAACAAACGGGAGCGCCGGCAGCGGTGCGAGGAATTGCTCGAGCAGTTTGGCATCGAACACGTCGCCAAACAGCAGGCATTGACGTTGAGCGGCGGCGAGAAACGCCGGTTGACCATCGCCCGCTCGCTGGTGAGCAACCCGAGCTTGCTGATGTTGGACGAACCGTTCAGCGGCGTCGATCCCATCGCCGTTTACGACGTGCAGCAGATCATCGTCAACCTGCGCAAGACCGGCCTGGCGATCCTCATCACCGACCACAACGTCCGGGAGACCCTCTCCATCGTCGACCGCGCCTACCTCGTCTTTGAAGGACGGATCGAGAGCGAAGGCTCGAAAGAGTTCTTGGTCAATGACCCGATCAGCCGCCAGTTGTATCTGGGCGAACGCTTTTCAATGTAGCAATGTAGTCAACCCCAAACAGGAGGAAAAAACCAAATGCAAGTAGCGAATGTAAACCTGCCCATCAAAGTCACCGGCCGGCACGTGAACGTCACGGAACCGATCAAAGACTACGCCGTCAAGAAGGTGGAAGGCCTTCACCTCGATTACCCGCGCATCATCGAAGCGCAGGTCATCCTGGACGTTCAAAAATACCGTCAACTGGCCGAAGTGATCCTCCACTGCGCCAACCACATCACCATCGAAGCGACCGCCGAGTCCACGGACCTGTACGCCTCCATCGACGAAGTGATGAACAAGATCGCGCAGCAGATGCGCAAGTACAAGACCCGGATCATGCGTCAACACCGCCCCCGCCACGGCGAGGTGCAGCAAATCGACGCCCAGATCCTCAACGTGGAAGGTTTTGAAGAACACGAGATGATCCCGAGCGTCATCCAAACCGAGAAATACTCGGTCAAGCCGATGTTTCTCGACGAAGCGGTCCTCCAGTTGGAAGTATCCGATCGTCCGCTGGTTGTCTTCACCAACGCGGAGACAAACAAGATGAATGTGGTTTACCGCCGCAAAGACAAACGCATCGGGCTCATCGAGCCGAACCTCCCCTAGGCAGATTGCCCCCCGCAAAAACGCCTGGATGAAACCCAAGGGAAAATACCCGACGATCACCGTCGGCGAGTTCTATACCCGCCACGCCGAGGAGCTCTCCATGAGCCTCCTCGGTTCGGCGTCCGGTTTTGACCGGATGATCAAAGAACCGACGATCAATCGACCGGGCCTCGCGCTCTCGGGATTCTTCGACTACTTCGCCGCAAAGCGCATCCAGGTATTGGGAAGCGCGGAGTTGGCCTACCTGCGAAAACTCTCGACACAGGAGGTGCGGGAACGGATCAAAGAAGTCGTCCGCCGCCGCATCCCCTGCCTCGTCATCGCCCGGGGAAACCGGCCTCCCAAACATCTATTGGAAGTCGCGGAGGCCGGGGGCATTTCCGTATTCCGGACCAAGCTGGTAACGATGAATTTCATCAACGCCGCCACCCTGGTTCTGGAAAGCGCCTTTGCCCCCACCACCACCGAGCACGGCAGCATGGTGGACATCCTGGGCGTGGGGACGCTCGTGCGAGGCTCCGCGGGGATCGGCAAGAGCGAATGTGTTCTCGGGCTGCTCGAACGCGGTTATCCGCTCGTCAGCGACGACGTCACCCGCTTGCGATTGCTCGACGGGCGGCATCTCGTGGGCACCGCGCCGGAATTGACGCGCCACCACATGGAGGTGCGCGGAGTAGGCATCATCAACGTCTCCTCCATGTTCGGCATCCGGGCTGTCCGGGTGGAAAAGATGCTCGATCTCATTGTTACTTTAAAAGACTGGCAAGAACTGGAAGAGCCGGATAGAATAGGCCTCAACCAACAATTTCATGAGATATTGGGCGTTCAAGTCCCGCATATAACCATTCCCGTGCGTATCGGCCGCGATCTATCGCGCCTCGTAGAGGTCGCAGCTCTGGATCAGAAGCTCAAAAGCATGGGAGAAAACAGTGCGAAGGAATTTAACGACCGCCTCTTGAATTCAATGCAAAGAAAACGGTGATGGGCCTATTAAGCCGCAAAACAACAAGTAATCAGGATCAAACGATCGCCAAAGAGTTCACGATTTTGAACCGACTCGGGCTGCATGCGCGCCCCTCGGCGATGTTTGTGAAAATCTCCAACCGGTACAAATCGGAGATCTGGGTGGAGAAAGACGGAGAGCAAGTCAACGGCAAGAGCATCATGGGACTCATGATGTTGGCTGCCGGGCAAGGCTCCAAACTGCTGGTCACCTGCGAAGGAGGAGACGCCGAACAGGCGTTGGCTGAAATCGAGGCGCTCATTATCCGGCGTTTCGACGAAGAATAGGGCTGAATCGGCGGCAGGGGCGGCACTTGTGCTGCCGGTCGCTGCCCGAGCCTCCAGTCAGACCCTGTCGTGGATTCCCACCACTCCGGCATGGGTGGCGCAGTGGGCGCAACAATAGACCTCGTCCCCGGATTGGACGCCGTGCCCTATCACCTTGCACCCGCAGCGGGCGCACTCGGGCGCGAGCGCGTGAATCGCACACTCGAAGCTGTCGTAGTGGTACCTATTGCCCTCCACGATCACCTCAATGGGCTTGTCGTAATCGTTACCGCAAACTTCGCATTTCATATACCCACACTACGGCAGGGCGGCCCGAACCGGGTGCACTCTCCTCCTCGTCGGTATTTCCCCGAGCGCTAGTCTAACCTTTGGCCATCGGCCAGAAAGTCGGCAACTGGCGACACCGTCTTCTGAAACGGTTCTGCGGGTTGTACCAAAGCAGGATCGCCAACACCGCGAAAACGTGAAACACGAACCCGCTCAGGAACCAGAGGATCGTGTTGCGCTGGCAGTTCCGGGCCCATATCGCACAAAACGCCCCAAACAAGAACATCACCACGAACGCAGTGGCAACATGGCAAACGAGTTTGTTTTCCGCCGCGGCCCGGGTTTCGATCAGCCGCAATTGAGCCGAACTCTGCTGTTCCGGCGAGACAGGGTGCACCTCGTATTTAAGAACCTCTGTGCCGGGCTCATCCCGCAAAGCCGCGCCGACGGTCAAACAAAGCGCGAAGAGAACCGTGCAGAATACCGAGAGAACCCTCGCAATAAGATGGGTGGAGCGGCTCATCTCCCGCTTTTTAAAAACGATTTTGAAATTTCTTCCCACAAGCGCGGACTTGTAAGGGGGTTTCGTTCAATTATCAACTCCGAATTAACCAAAAGAATCCCCCTATTCTCTCGGTTCTGTTCCCTCGGCTCTCTCGGCCAGGATCTCCGCCTGGGCGGCACACCAGCATCCGCCAAAAATGATCACCGTGCCGGAGAGATAAATCCACATCAGCACCGCCACCACGCTGCCCAGGGTGCCGTAGAGGGCGTTGAATTTGGCGAAATTGGCGGCATAGAAAATGAAGCCCTTGATGAGCAACTGCAACAACAGCGATACCAGCAAAGCCGCAATCCAGACTTCCTTGAGCGCGGTTTTTCGCCGGGGTGCGTATTTGTAGAACATCACCAAACCGTAAAAAAGCACCAGCCAGGGGAGCGTAAGCCGGGTCAGCCGAAAAGAATATTCGACCACTTCATAACCGGCGTGCCCGTGCCAATACGCCTCAATGCCTTTCATCACCACCGGGGCGACCACGCCGAGCAAAAGCGTGCTGCCCAGAATCGCCACCATCCCCAAGTTTGCCAGCGGCAGATGCCACCAGGCGTATTCTTTGGTGCCCCACGCCCGGTTGACCCCATGCACCAGCGCCTGGAAAAAGCGGAGCGAACTCCACGCCAACGCCAGCAATGCCACGACTCCCGCTTGCCCGCGCGATTGCAGCACGCCATTGAGGGTCTGGATGACGACATTCTGCTCGTTCGGGCTGACCGGGATGTAGGTGCTCACAAACCCGAGCACCTGGCTGGCAACGACTTCCTTATTTCCCAGGATCATTGTCCCCACCGAAATGAACAGCAGCAGCAGCGGGAAAAGCGCAAAAAAGGCATAGTAGGCGAACGAGGCGGCGCGAAATTCGCCGTCCGTCTCGACGTATTTGGAAACCGTCCGAACGATGATTTTCCAGACACACAGGCTCCCATCGGCCACTTTTGTCCAGACTCTCTTAAGACTCATTTTGAGCCATTATAAGAGTCTTTGTGGACGTGGCGAGAGGTTTTGCTACCCGCCCCCGGGGCAACCACCTTAACTTTCCGATCCCGCCTTCCGCTTTTCTCCGAAAAACGACCGGAGCAGCCCCCGGCATTCCTCAAACCGGACGTTGTTTGTGATCTCGCACTGATGGTTGAGGCTCGGGTTTTGCAAAATATTGAAGAGCCCGCCCGCGCCGCCGCCCTTTGCGTCCGGGCAGCCGAAAACAACCCGCGCCAGCCGCACGTGGACGATCGCCCCGGCGCACATCGGGCACGGCTCCTTGGTCACGAAGAGCTCGCACTCGTTGAGCCGCCAGTTGCCGATGACGCTCTCCGCCTGCGTGATGGCCAGCATTTCGGCGTGCGCCGTGGCGTCCTGGAGCTGCTCGACCTGGTTGAACGCCCTGGCGATGATCCGCCCTTTGTGGGTGATGACCGCGCCGATGGGCACCTCGTCCGCCGCGTAGGCGCGCTGGGCCTGGCGGAGCGCTTCGCCCATGAAATAGGTGTCGCTTCGCAGGTCGATGATCGGCTCGCAGTCGGGGCTCAGGCCGGGGTTGAGTTCGAAATCCATGCCTCTCTCTACCATATTTTTTACCCTTGGAGAGCGATTTCTATTTGCTAAGGGGTGAAAATGGGTTAAATAACCCGGCTCTTTTCCAACTTTAGAGCCCACGACCATGAATATCATCCAGACGATCGAAAAGGAACAACTCAAACCCGAAGTAACCGCTTTCAAAGTGGGTGACAGCGTCCGGGTCCACACACGCGTTGTCGAAGGCGACAAGGAACGCATCCAGATTTTTACCGGCATTGTGATCGCCCGCAAAGGCTTTGACTTGAACGCCTCCTTCACCGTCCGCCGCATTTCCTACGGCGAAGGCGTGGAACGCGTTTTCCCGGTCCACTCGCCCCGCATCGCGAAGATCGAGGTCGAAAAAGCCGGCATCGCACGCCGCGCCAAGCTGAACTACCTGCGCAACCGCAAAGGCAAGTCCGCTATGGCCGTTCGCGAGAAGGGCATCTAAATTACCGCCATGCGGTGTTCATTCCGGCACGAGCGCGCACTGCGCAGAGCGGGGGTGGAGATCATCGCGGGCATTGACGAAGCGGGCCGCGGCCCACTGGCAGGTCCAGTGGTCGCGGCTGCTGTCGTTTTGCCGGAACGCTTCCGGCACAAGTCGCTCACCGATTCCAAACAACTCAGCGCGGCAGTCCGCGAGGAGATTTACGCGGAGCTGACGGCGGAGGGTCGCGGCATCACCTGGGCCGTTTCCGTCGCCGGGCACGAGGAGATCGACCGCATCAACATTCTGCGCGCCACGCATCAGGCGATGCGCCGGGCCGTGACCGCGCTCGCGCTCGCGCCCCAACACGTCTTGATCGACGGCCTGCCTGTCCGCCCCTTCCCCATCCCGCAAACGGCGCTGGTGGGCGGCGACGGCCTGAGCCTCTCCATCGCGGCGGCGAGCGTCATCGCGAAAGTCACGCGCGACCGGATCATGCAGGAGATGGACGCGCTCTATCCCAAGTATCAATTTTCCCAACACAAAGGCTATGGAACCGCGCTGCATCTTGCTATGCTGCGCGTCCATGGGCCTTGTCCGATCCATCGTCGCAGTTTTCTCCCGGTTCGCCAGGCGCAGCTCGAGCTTCTCTGATCCGCGCCACGCGTTGGGCCATCGCGGCGAGCAGATTGCAGCCAAACATTTGCGCCGCCTCGGCTACAAGGTGCTTTATCGCAACTACCGCGCGCCCAAAGGCGGCGAGGTCGATCTGGTCTGCCGCGAAGGCGACACGCTGGTTTTTGTGGAAGTGAAAACGCGCAGCTCCGAAGCGTTCGGCGCGCCGGCGCAAGCGGTGACGCGCCCCAAACAACGGCTCATCGCGCGGGGAGCGCTCGCCTGGCTCAAGCTGCTCGGCAACCCGGATATTTGCTTTCGCTTCGACATCGTGGAGGTGCGCATGACCGGCAAAAAAGCGGAAGCGAGCGTGATCCGCAACGCCTTCGGGCTGCCGGAGCCGTATCGGTATTAAATAAGGAAGCCTTGCCGGACGGTCCGGCAAGGCTTGTCTAAAACAGTATTACTTTGAATCGACTAAGCGGCTTCCAGCTTGTATTTCGCCGGGCCGACTTTCTTGATTGCGGCGACCTTTTTGCCGGTCGTTACAAACCAGACATAGACGTTCTTGTAGTTGGCGTTGAGCTTTGCAGCCAGGTCTTTGATCGTGATGCCAGCCGCGCCCGCATTCTTCAATTCGTCAAGAATCTGCGCTTTCAACTGACCGCGTTCCGCCTTAACAACTTTGCTTTTTTTAACAACCTTGGTGGCTTTGGCGGGCTTGGGAGCTTTGGCTGCTTTGGCTGCTTTGGCTTTCTTTACAGCTTTGATTTTCTTAGCTGGTTTCGGAGCGGCAGCGGGTGCTTTGCCGTTGAGTGCATAGCGAGCGGCGCCGACTTTCTTAAGCCCCGCAATTTTCTTAATATTAGCGGCGAACCAGGAATGTATATTGGCTGACTTAATGCCAATGCGTCCGGCCAATTCCTTTACACTGGCGCCCGCGCTTCCCGAGGCATTCAACATCTCCAGTATCTGGCCTTTCAATTCGCCACGGCCCTTGCGCTGCTGTTTGAATGTTGTCTTTTGCGCAGGAATCCGCAGTGCCTTAGCGGCGCCAGTTCCATAAAGCTCGTCTTGAATACGGGCGAGCCGCTCATTGACCACAGTGATGTTACTGACCAACGAGGCGCGTTTTTCCTCAAGAGCAATCATCTCTTTGAGGCGTGCGATTCGGATATTGGGATGCTTCATGGGGGAGATATATTTCAAACTCATACATATCTAGCAAGCTATTTTTAATAGTAATTAATGTGATCCAGCGACGCATTGGCTTTCAATTTATGTTTTAAGCAGCCCCCACCGTTTTGCATTACGGGTGAATAAATGGGCGTTGCCAAAAATGCTGTTCCGCCTGCTTTTGCGGACTGTTGCATGCGGAAGGCTTGCAGAAGCGGCGGTTTCGGCGCAATAGTAAGCTAACTTTTTAACTATGCCGACTTACATTTACGAGACCGTTGAAGAACCGAACACCCGGTTTGAGCTGAAACAAAGCATGCACGAGGAAGCGTTGACGCATCATCCCGAAACGGGCGCCCCTGTTCGCCGGGTGATTTCCGGCGGCTATGGAGTCCTTCAAAAAAGCGGCCCTCCGGCTCCCTCGAAACCCAAGGGCCACGGCTGCTGCGGGGGATCATGCGGGTGCGGTCACTAGTCCCAAGGGCATGTCGAAATCACGCTCGCCCCTCTATTTGATTTTCCTGACGGTCTTTATCGACCTGGTCGGGTTTGGCATCGTCATCCCCGTGCTTCCGCTGTATGCCAAACATTTCGGGGCAAGCGAAATGACGAATGGCTGGTTGGTAGGCATCTACTCGGCCATGCAGTTCCTGGCGACCCCGCTGCTGGGCAAGCTTTCAGACCGCGTGGGGCGGCGTCCGGTGTTACTGGTGAGCCTGCTGGGAACTGCCGTGGGCTTCTTCATCATGGGCGGCGCGCGGACGCTGGCCTGGTTATTTATCGCGCGCGTCATCGACGGCATCAGCGGCGGGAATATCTCCACGGCACAAGCCTATATCGCCGACGTGACCAAACCCGAAGAGCGTTCGAGGGCGATGGGGATGATCGGAGCGGCATTCGGCCTCGGCTTCATCTTTGGTCCGGCCATTGGCGGGGTGCTGGCTCAGTTTTCCATCAGCGCGCCGTTTTATTTCGCGGGGGCGCTGGCGGCTGTCAACGCCGTGCTGGTCTACTTGCGCCTGCCGGAAAGTCTGGCCCGCGAACACCGGGTCGCGCACGAAGAAACCGCCTCGTTGCGCGAAGTTTTCCAACACGGCTGGCATCTGCCGGTGTTGATGGGAAGTTATTTTTTCGCGATCACCGGCTTCTCGATGATGACCACGAATTTTGCGCTCTTTACTTCGGAGCGCTTCGGTTATGACGCCCGGCATAATGGCTATATCTTTGCCTTCGTCGGCCTGGTGGGAGCGGTGATGCAGGGCGGGGTGTTGCGCCGCGTATTAAAATATTTTACCGAGAAGAGCATCGCCGTTGTGGGGTGTGCCGTGCTGGCGCTGGGCCTTGTTTTCCTGCCGTTGAGCGGCGACTTGTCTTCGCTGCTCCTCTTTACCGCAGCCGTCGGCATAGGCAATAGCCTCATCACGCCCACGCTCAACGGGCTCGCCTCTCAAAGCGCCGACCGCAAATGGCAGGGCCGCGTGATCGGCTTGATGCAGTCGGCGGGAAGCCTCGCCCGCTGGGTGGGGCCGTTTTTGGCCGGATGGTTGCTTTCGCGGGATGCGGGCCACGCCCATCAACTCTACGGACGCACGCCGTTTTGGGCCGCAGCCGCGATTCTAGTTGTGGCGCTGCTTTGCACCCTGCGGTTGCCTTCAAAACCGATCAAAGCCAAGGAATAATGAGATGCCGAAGATACCCATGGAGGACAACTTTGCCGACGTGGTGGGCAAAGCGCAACGCGGGTTGAACATAAAAGATCGCGACTTGATGGCGCGCGCAAAAATCACCCTGCCGGAGTTGACCCGGGTCAAGGGTGAAACATTCGATGCAGCGCTGCTCCATAAGCTCGCGCCGGTGCTCGGGCTCAATGCGCGGGCGCTTGCCGAGCTTCCCAAATACCGTCCGGCAGCAGCGGAAGTGGAAGGGCTCACCATGTTCAGCACGGCTTACGGGGCGATGGCGGTAAACTCCTATCTCGTTGCCGATAGCGGCGAAGCGGTCGCTTTTGACACGGGAACGGATTGCACGGCGATGTTGACCGCTCTGCGGTCCAAACAATGGAAGCTGCGCGGGATCTTTCTCACCCATACCCACGGCGATCATCTTGCCGACCTCGCGCGTCTGCAACGCGAGACCGACGCGCCGGTTTATGTGTCGGACCGGGAACCGTTGCGCGGGGCGGAAAAATTCGAAGCCGGGCGCGAATTCACCTGTGGGCGGCTGCGGATCGAGACGCGCTCGACCTGGGGGCATAGCCGGGGCGGGACCACGTACGTCGTTCATGGGCTCAAGCGCCTCGTGGCCGTGGTGGGGGACGCAATGTTTGCCGGGTCGATGGGCGGCGGGATGGTCTCCTATGCCGATGCCCTGCGCACGAATCGCGAGCAGATCCTGACCTTGCCGCCGGAGACCGTGCTCTGCCCGGGGCACGGACCGCTCACCACGGTGGGCGAAGAGCGGGAGCACAATCCCTTTTTCGCGTAGCGCGACTACTGCACCTGCGGCAGCAGAATGCTTAGCAGATCGCTGATTTTCACCCGTTCCTGCTTCATCGAGTCGCGGTGGCGCAGCGTGACGGTTCCTTCGAGCTCGGGGCCGTTCTCGCCGATGGTGTCGAAGTCGATGGTGACACCGAACGGCGTCCCGGCTTCGTCCTGGCGGCGGTAGCGGCGTCCAATGGCCCCGCCATCGTCGTAGAAGACGTTCATGAAGGGACGGAGCAAGTCGCGCACTTGAATGGCTTTCTCGACGAGCGCCGGCTTGTTGCGCAGCAGCGGGAAGACGCCGACTTTGATCGGGGCCACGCGCGGGTGGAACCGCATCACGGTGCGCACCTCGACCTTGCCCTTCTCGTCGGTGACTTCTTCCTCGTCGTAGGCGTTGCAGATCAAGGCCAGCAGCAAGCGATCCACGCCCGCCGACGGTTCAATGACGTGCGGAATGTATTTCGCGGTCGCTTCCTGGTCGAAATATTCCATCGACTTGCCGGAATGCGTCTGGTGCTGGGTGAGGTCAAAGCAGCCGCGCGCGGCGATCCCTTCGAGTTCCTGCGTGCCGAACGGAAATTTGTAAAGGATGTCCACCGTGGCGCGGGCGTAGTGGGCGAGTTCCTCTTTTTTCTGCCAATATTGTTCGAGCGTGTCGCGGCTCAGGCCGATGCTCTCGTACCAGCGCATCCGCTGCTCGACCCAATAGCCATGCCAGACTTCCCAGCCCCAGTTGGGCTGCGGCGGATCGGTCGGCGCGCCGTTTTCCGGCAACGCTGCCACGGAGCCGCACTGTTTTTCCACCACCTCGTCGGGCTTGATGAAAAACTCGAGCTCCATCTGCTCGAATTCACGCGAGCGGAAGGTGTAGTTGCGCGGGTTGATCTCGTTGCGGAACGCCTTGCCGATCTGCGCGATGCCGAACGGGACTTTCTGGCGCGAGGTTTCCAGCACGTTCTTGAACTGCACGAAGATGGCCTGGGCGGTCTCGGGGCGGAGATAAACGGCGTTTTCCTCGCTCTCCACCGGACCCGCGTGGCTCTTGAACATCAGGTTGAACATGCGCGGTTCGGTGAGCAGGGCGCCGTTCTCGGGGTTGTAGTGCGTGGAGTTCTCCACTTTCTCGGTGCGTTCGCCCAAGAGCGCGACGTTTTGCAATCCGCGCTGGGAATAAAACTGGGTGGCGACTTTGCGGGCGCTCTCCGCCGGTTTGCCGGGGGCGAGCAAGGCCGAGAACGGCTCGCAGACTTCCTTGCCGCTCACTTCGTCTTTCGCGCCGCTCCAGAAGTAGGCGACGCCGCTCTGTGGCTCGATCTGGTCGGCCCGGAGGCGTTTTTTGGTGAGCAAACAGTCCACCATCGGGTCGGCGAACGTGTCGCAGTGGCCGGAGGCTTTCCAGATCGCCGGGTGCATGATGATGCTGGCGTCCAAGCCCACGACGTCCTCGCGCATCTTGGTCATGCTCTTCCACCAAAGCTCTTTCACGTTGCGCTTGAGCTCCGCGCCGAGCGGACCGTAATCCCAAAAGCCGTTGATGCCGCCATAAATTTCGCTCGATTGAAAAATGAACCCGCGGCGTTTGCACAACGACACGATCTTTTCCATCCGTTCGGTGGGTTTCACTGGCTGATTGGCAGGCTGACTCATAGGGGCGTTAAACCCAACATCCCGCCCGCCGCTTTGCAAGAGGAAAATCAGGAAGTGGAAATCTATCAGGAACTCAGGAAATCAGGAAAAATTCAGATCCACTCCAGCGCCTAACCCGGACTTTGCATTGTCTGTATTCCTGAGTTCCTGAGTTCCTGATCCGCTTTTCTGAGTTCCTGATTGCCAATCGCCCCGGGGTTCCCTCAAATGGCGGCAGCGTTATGATACTGAAGGATTACCTCATCGAACGAAGCGCCACCGTGGATCGGGCGCTCGACCTGTTCCTCCCCAAAGCGACCGCCAAACCGGCCACGATCCACAAGGCGATGCGCTATTCCCTTTTCGCGGGCGGCAAACGGCTGCGGCCCGTCCTGTGCCTCGCGGCCGCCGAGGCCTGCGGGGGCGCGCTCGAACCGGCCTTCCCCGCCGCCTGCGCCGTGGAATGCATCCACACCTACTCTCTCATCCATGACGACCTCCCCTCCATGGACAATGACGACTTCCGCCGGGGCCGCCCGACCAGCCACAAGGTCTTTGGCGAAGGGATCGCCGTGCTGGCCGGTGACGCGCTGCTCACCGTCGCTTTTGAAATCCTGACCGCCGCCAAGGGCACCGCGCGTTATCCCGTCGCCGCGCTCCTGCGGGAACTCGCCCAAGCCGCCGGGAGTCGCCAACTCATCGCAGGCCAAGTCGCCGATCTGGAAGGCGAAGGCAAAAAACTCACGTTGCGCGAATTGCGGTTCATCCACGAAGCGAAAACCGCCGCGCTGCTCACCGCCTCCATCCGGCTCGGCGGCATGAGCGCCAACACCACCCCGGCGAAGCTCGAAGCCCTGACGGCGTTTGGGATGAACCTCGGGCTGGCCTTCCAGGTCATCGACGACATCCTCGATGTCACGCAAACCAGCGAAAAACTCGGCAAGAGCGCCGGGAAGGATGTGGCCGCGCAAAAAGCCACCTACCCCGCCCTGCTAGGGTTGGAGAAATCGCGCAAAGAAGCCCAGCGCCTGACGGCAGCCTCGCTCGCCGCGCTCAAACCGTTGGGCAAGAACGGCGACACACTGCGGGCTATGGCCGAGTATTTGTTGCAGCGGGAGTATTGAAGTGAAGGGGGGAGGGAGGCGCGGGCGCGGGCGGAAAGGGAGAATGACCCAGCGTCTCCGGCGGCTTATCACCCCCGCCCACTTCGGTTTTTGGGTCAACCAGCCCCCAACCCAGAGCAATTACGCCAAGTATCGATAGACCGAGGTAGGCCAAGCCAAACCAACAGAACATTGACAGACAATGTCAGACGTTGGCTGACCGTGTCAATATTTTGTTTAATTTGTAAAACCAACGCAATCGGTTAGAATGGTAGCAATGCCCAAAGATACCAGAATCACTGTCAGGCTCTCCCCCCAGCTTGCGGCCCATTTGGAGGCAACGTGCAAGATTACCGGGCTTGATGTCTCCACGGTTTGCCGCGCCTGCCTTGAAGCCTATGTAGAGCATGTCAAAACGCACGGGGAGATTCGCTTGCCGCTAGCCATTGCGGCTAAAAGCGATCTCGTGAAACCCGTCCCGGTTCGCTATTCCACACCCAAGGCTCGTTCGCGCATCTCCCCTGTCGTCAGGGAAGAGTAACTTGGGGGCTTACCGCAGCACCTCCTGCACCCACATCGCGTAGTTCAGGTTGACCCAGACTTCCGGCGTTCCGGGCGGTGTCATCCAGCCCCCATTCGGATTTCTCACCGCCATTCGCAGGCGATACCATTGTTGATCTCCCGCAGACCCGAGCACCCGGTAAGTTGCAACGCCTTTGGCTATGCCCGAGCCCACGGTCACCGTGTCCGGAAATCCGATAGCGTACAGCCAGCCCTGTTTGAGGACAACGCCTCCCGTCGGCGGACTTTGGGCCAGTAAGGGCGACCCCATGCCAGCCAACACCGCCACCGCTCCCAGCATGCGCGCCTTGCGGCTAAATCGATTCATAACGCCTCCTCTGCTCCCGTCATCAAACGGGGTTACGGAGATGCGTTATGCCGCGAGCGGGCAAGTTTTACCGTGTGAGGGAGGGGGTTCAGGCGTGTCATCCTAAATCCGGAATTGAGGCTCGCGCAAAGAACGCAAAGGCCGCAAAGAGAGAATCTTACACAAGGCGCTTCTCTCACCCGATTGGTGATATTCATTTGGTCGGGTTCTCTTCAGAACTTCCTGTTTTTGCGTTCTTTGCGAGTCTTTGCGCGAAATCCCATTGCAGGATTTAGGGTCATCCCGAGCTGGCGAGGGAACTCCCAAGCGATTCCACGCTCGCTGAAATGGCTGCCTTGGAATGGCTTGCGAGGTCCCTCACTGCGTTCGGGATGACAAGCACGTTGGCCAGACTTTAGGCATCTCGTCTACCCCGGAATTTCCCGCAGCATCTGCGCGTTGGTCGGGAATTTCTTCAGGAAGAAGAGCAACCGCTCGATGGCTTCCGCCGGTTTGTGGCCGGAGAGGCCGCGCCGGATGATGTTGATTTTGTGCAGGTCGGTCTCGGGCAACAAGAGTTCCTCGCGCCGGGTGCCGGACATGAAGATGTCCACCGCCGGGTAGATGCGCAGGTCGCTGATCTTGCGATCCAAGACCAACTCCATGTTGCCGGTGCCTTTGAATTCCTGGAAAATCAACTCGTCCATGCGGCTGCCGGTCTCGACCAACGCCGTGGCGACGATGGTGAGCGAACCGGCCTCCTCCGTGTTGCGCGCGGAGGCGAAGAGTTTGCGTGGAATCTCAAGCGCGCGGGCATCGACGCCGCCCGACATGGTGCGCCCACCTCCGGCCATCGCGTTGTTGAAAGCGCGGCCGACGCGGGTGATCGAGTCGAGCAGGATGAAAACGTGCTTGCCAAGCTCCACCAGCCGCCGGGCGCGCTCAATGGCCAGTTGCGCGATGCGCGTGTGGCATTTGATGTCCTGGTCGTTGGAACTGGCCATCAACTCCGCCTGCGGGACGGCGCGCCGGATTTCCGTCACTTCCTCGGGCCGTTCGTCGACGAGCAAAATGATGAGCTTCATGTCGGGGTGGTTCTTCACCACGGCTTCGGCGATGTGCTGCAAATAGGTGGTCTTGCCGGTGCGGGGCGGGGCGACGATCAAGCCGCGCTGGCCGCGTCCGATGGGGGCCATCAAGTCGATCACGCGCGTGGTGAACCGCTCCGGGTCGGTTTCGAGCTTGATGAACCGGTTCGGGTTGATGGTCGTCAACTCGTCAAACAGCGGGGCGTTTTTGAAATTCTCGGGGTCCTCGCCCTCCATCTCGGTCAGCTTGTAGAGCTGCGGGCCGCGATTGCCCCGGCGGATTTCCCCGCGAATCCACATGCCGTCGCGCAAATTGTAGCGGCGGCACACTTCGGGGGTGACAAAAATATCGGACGGATGCTGGGCGTATCCGCGTTTCGGGTCGCGCAGGAATCCGAACCCTTTGCCCGAGACTTCCACGATCCCTTCGGCAAAGACGGGCTCGGGGCGGGGCTGTTCGGGCATGGGGGGCTGTTCCCCCGTTGCGGGTTCCGGCATGCGCGCTTCGGACGGCGCAAACTGCTGGCGCGCGGCGGCGATCCGCTCTTCGCGGGTCATGTGCTCCTGGCCTTGGCGGCGCGGGATGATGAGTTCTTCGGGCTGGGGCCGGGCCGGGGCTGCGGGAGCTTGCTGCGGTGCGGGTGGCACGGGTGCTTTTTCAACAGCGGGCGCGGAAGACCTGCCGGGCGACCATTCCTCAACCACCGCGCCTGCGAGCGAAGCTGGCTGCGGGACGACCACCGCGCCGGGCGCGCCCTGCTGTGGCTGGCGTCCCCTGGAGCGCTGTCCGCCCCGGTTATTTCTGCCGCGTTGGCCTCCCTCCCGGCGTTCGCGGGCTGTTGCCGGTGCGGGTTCGGCGGGAGCAACAGGCGCAATCGGCTCGGCTGGCGAGGGCTCGGCAACCGCTTCGGCAACTTTCTTCACTGCCTTCTTTCGGATGGCAGCCGTCTTTTTGGCGGGTTTAGCCGGTTCTGCGGCTTTAGGAGCGGCAACTTTTTTTGCTGCGGGCGTTTTTTTAAGCGCGGCGGCGGCTTTGGTTCCTTTGCGGGGAGCGGCTGGAGCAGCGGCGGATTTCCGTCGAACCGTTTTTTTGGGAGTTTCCTCCTCCGGGAACAACGACGGGGTATCGGTAGATTCAGTCATAACAAAACTAATAAAGATTGGAACCCGCCATACGGGGTTAAAAGATACGAGAACGCGCCGTCAACCATTTGCTCCCAGGGTTTGTGCCCGTGGGTTTCACGGCATCGTGAGCCGTTGTTGCGAAGGAAGTTTGGCCAAGCAAAAGGCCAAATAGAACGCGAATCTACGGCATAACAAACCAAAAAAACCGCCGCTTGTCAACGGGCATTTACTCCGCAAATTCCAATACGCCAAACCGCGCCGGGACATGGAATTGCTGCCGCCCGGTGGGCGACCAGGCGCTGAGTTCCATCGGCACTCCCTGCGGGCGGTCGATGCGGTGGAAATTCGCGCGCCAACTCCCTTGCGGGGCCGCTCCCATGCTGGCGAACGGGATGGAAAGCTCGGCGCACCAACCCACCGGACCGCGCCGCACCGCCGTTTGCAACCCGTCACATTGCCACTTGAAATCCTTGAGATACCCTTCTCCCTCGCGCCGGAGCACGAGGTCGAGCACGGCGTTGAGGGGGTTCACCTCGAACTCGAAATACCGTTCCAAATCGCCCACGGGGTCCAGAAACACCTCGACGACTTCTTCTTCAAAAAGCAGGGCATCCCGTTCGGTCAGGGTCGCCCAAACGTCGTTGTCTTCGATCCAAAACAGCACGCGCAGCTCCTGCGCGCTCCAGGCCGTCTTAAACCACGTCGCCTGTTGGGGCTTCCCGCCGGACCCGGTTTCCCGCAAAACGATCGGCGCCAGCCCGGCCCACGGCGCAGCCTGCGGGTCCGCCGCCACTGGCCCGAATTGGCGCTTCGGACAACAAAGCACCGGCAAATCGTCCCAGGGTGAACTCACGAAAAAACCTTAAAACACGGGCAACTTCAAAGAAAGGGCGAAATAGAACGCCACGAGGAAAGCGACAATGGCGATGCCTCCCGTGACCAAGGCCGCTGTTTTCACCGTATCGGTTTTTGCGGCTTTGCGGGCGAACGGAGAAGCGTTCCCGAAATCGCTGGGACGCTGGCTCTGGCCCGCAGGCACCGGGAGCGTCTCCTCGCGGGGAGGCAGCGGCTGGGCGGGGCCTTTCACGTCGGGTTCATAGACCCCTTCCACACTTCCAAACCGGATGCGGTCTCCAGGGCACAGCTTGGCTTCGTTGACCGGCTTGCCGTTGACCCGAATCCCATTGGTGGAGCCGAGGTCCCGAAGGACATACTCGCCGCCGCTCAGGACGAACTCGGCGTGTTGAACGGAGACGCTGGCGTCGTTGATATGTATGGCGCTTTCGTCTGTTCGACCGACGGAAAGTTTGGCTTCCGTCAACTCGTGAACGACTTCGCCGACATCCGGGAGGAAAATGACAAGCTTGGACATGGGGAGAAGGCAGGAATGTATCAGGCGTTGCGGCTCTCTTCAATGAGTTTGCTGAACTCACCGAAAAAGTAGTCCGCGTCGTGCGGTCCGGGCGCCGCTTCCGGGTGGTATTGCACGCTGAAAATCGGCATCTCGGTGTGCCGCATCCCCTCGACGGTGCCGTCGTTGAGGTTGAGGTGGGTGACCTTGACGTTGGAGGGCAGCGTGTCGGGGTCGGTGGCGAAATTGTGGTTCTGCGAGGTGATGGCGACCCGGCCGGTCTCCAAATCCTTCACAGGCTGGTTGCCGCCGTGGTGGCCGAACTTCAATTTGAAGGTTCTGCCGCCGAACGCGTAGCTCAGGAGCTGGTGCCCGAGGCAGATGCCGAAGATCGGCTTGCGCCCCATCAGGTCTTTCACGATGGTGTGAATGTAATCCAGCGCGGCGGGATCGCCGGGGCCGTTGGAAAGGAAAATGCCGTCGGGATTAAGCGCGAGCGCCTCGCTGGCCGGGGTGGACGCAGGGACCACCGTCACCTGGAAGCCTGCCTGCCGGAGCTGGCGCAGGATGTTGAACTTGATGCCGAAATCGTAAGCCACCACGCGGTGTTTCACCAGCGGCAGCGCCTCGTAAATCTCGCCGTCCTCTTCGCGCACGGTTCCGCTGCCGTCGCCCTTGAGGATCGTCCACTTGCGCGAAAGCGTCCCCTCGGGGTCCCAGTCGTAGGCTCCCTTGGCGGTGACTTCCTTCACGAAATCCATCCCGACCACTCCGGAACCGCCCTTGGCGCGTTCGATCACGTCGGCCACGGAGAGAGCCGGGTCGCTGGAAAGGCAGCACTTCATGGCCCCTTTGACGCGCAGATGGCGGGTCAAAGCGCGGGTGTCGATCCCCTGGATGCCGGGGATGTTCCAGCTCGCGAGGTATTCGCCCAAGCCCATGTGCGAGCGCCAGTTGCTCGTGAGCGGGCTGAGTTCTTCGATGATGAAGCCGCGCACATGCGGCTGCAAGCTCTCCTGGTCCAGCGGGTTAACGCCGTAGTTTCCGATCAAAGGACAGGTCATGGCCACCATCTGTCCACGGTAGGACGGATCGGTGACCACCTCTTGGTAGCCGGTCATCGAGGTATTAAAAACCACTTCACCCACGCTCGTTCCGGTTGCCCCGAACGACTCACCCTCGAAAAAACGGCCGTCTTCTAAAGCCAAAATCGCACGCATTGCGGGGGAAGGTAGTTCGACAACGGCTCGGGGAAAAGCGGAAAATGGGGGGAATTGCTAATTGCTAATTTTCGATGGCTAATTTACGGAAGGAGCCATGACCACTCCGAACAGCCCCTTCGCCGCGCTCCGCAACGACAGCCGCCAGACCGATCAACTCCGGCCACTCTCGTTCACCCCCCATTTCGCCCCCCATGCCACCGGCTCCGTGCTGGTGGCCGCTGGCAACACGCGGGTCATCTGCTCGGCGTCGATCCAACCCGAGGTGCCGCGCTGGATGAAAGAGCAACGCGTGCCGGGCGGCTGGCTCACCGCCGAGTATTCCATGCTCCCCTACTCCACCCTCGACCGCAAACCGCGCGACATCTCCAAAGGCAAGCTCGATGGCCGTTCTTCGGAGATCCAGCGCCTCATCGGCCGGGCGTTGCGCGCGGCAATTGACCTGAGGGCGCTGGGACAAAACACGCTTTGGGTCGATTGCGACGTGCTGCAAGCCGACGGCGGCACCCGCACCGCCTCGATCACCGGGGCCTGCGTGGCGAGCGCTTTGGCGTTTGAAAAGCTCATCCGGGCAGGCAAGCTCGCCAAATCGCCGCTCAAATCGCTCGTGGCCGCCATCAGCGTCGGCGTCGTGGACGGCGTCCCGATGCTCGACCTGAACTACTGCGAGGACAAAGACGCCTCCGTGGATATGAACCTCGTCATGACGGAGGAACTCGCCTTCGTGGAACTCCAGGGCTCCGGCGAAGAAGCGGTCTTCAGCGACGCCGAACTGGCTTCGATGCTTACTCTGGGCCGCAAGGGCATCCGCGAACTGCTCACCGCCCAGCGCGCCGCGATCCAGGCCGGAATCGAGACGCTTTGCGCCTAAGAAAGCCCTGAATGAAGATGATCAGGAACTCAGCAAGGCAGGAATAAAGACCGAGATTCCTCTGTTTTTCCTGAGTTCCTGATCGTCTTTTCCGCGTCTATTGACCGAATTCTCTAAAAACGACTTGACCGTTTGCCCGTTAGCGGACAGTTTTAGCGCCCTTTTAGAGGAAAACAGCTATGTCAAAGATTTGCACCATCACTGGAGTCGGCGTTACCCGCGGCAGCATCATCCACCGCCGCGGTATGGCCAAAAAGAAAGGCGGCGTCGGACGTCACGTTACCAAGAACGTGCCGCGCACCTTCACACCCAACTTAAAAACCAAGCGCCTCTGGGTGCCGGAGCTCGATTCCTTCGTCGTGATCAAGCTTTCCGCCCGCGCGTTGAAGACCTGCACGAAGAACGGCGCTTTCGCGACCTTGCGCAAAGCCGGCCTCCTCTAGGCGCTTCGTCCAACCCAATTCCCATCGCACTCAGATTATGGCTTACAGCGTAAAAAGCGTAAAAAGCGGCAAAGAATATTTTCTTCACGAGCGCAAGCAGCAACTCAAGGGCGGTCAGCAAGTGACCCTTTACTACTTCGCCGGCGTTGCCGGGGAAGCCGCCATCAACCAACTTCCCACAGGCTACGAAGTTTCGGAAAACAAAAATACCGGGCTCCCTCTCTTGAAAAAGAAGGTGCAGAAGTAATCCTGCTTCCAACGGATTTCCTTTTCAAAGGCGGCTCTTCGGAGCCGCCTTTTTTGTGCCAAAAACGGGACGGCACGGAGTGCCATCCCTACCTACCCGTATCTCAACGCCTCGATCGGGTCGAGCGTGGAGGCCTTCCACGCGGGATAGAGCCCCGAGAGAATCCCGATTCCCACGGCGAAACCAAAGGAAACCAGGACCGCCGAGGAGGTGATGATCGGCGCGTTCTCGGTGGGCGATATCAGGATGAGCAACTGGATCATCCCCCCGGCCGCCGCGAGCCCCAGGAGCCCGCCGATGAAGCCGATGACGCCGCTTTCCACGACGATTTGAATGAAAATATCCCGCTGGCGCGCGCCGATCGCCCGCCGCACGCCGATTTCCCGGATGCGCTCGGTAATGCTCGCCAACATGATGTTGGTGATGCCAATGCCTCCCACGAGCAAGCTGATCCCCGCAATAAAGCTGCCGCTCAAGCGGGTCGCCCGCACGCTCGACTCGATGCTGTCAAACCACTCCTCGCGCGTGTCGAAACCGAAGTCGTCGATGCCCCTATGCGTCCGGATCAGCACCGCGCGCACTTGGTTGAGCGCTTCTTCAAACAGCGACAGGTCTGCGACGCGCACCGAAAGCCGGTCAATCCTCCGGTTGGCGCTCGCATCGGCATTCGCTGCGCTTCGGAAATCGAAAAAGAGTGTCGAGGAAGGAATGATAATGGCGTGATTTTTCTGCCAATAAGGGTCGTACCTGTTGGCCTTGGCCTTCTTTTTACCGACCCGCCGAATCCGCCGCTCGTCTTGCGCCGCGTGAACTCCCGCCTCCCGTTTGCGCTTGGTTGAGTCGCTTTCACAAATGGCAAATGTGCCGATGATGCGGTAGGGCACGCCGTTGATCCGAACCGTTTCGCCCAACGGAACATATTCCGGACTCTCCGGCCAAAGCTCTTCGGCAACGCTTGCCCCGATCACCACCACCCGGCTCACGCGGTCGACATCTGCTTGTCCAATCATCCGCCCGGCATCGATCTCAAATTTCCCGATTTCCTTGAACTCCGGGCAAACTCCCGAAACACTGAGGCGAATGGTTTTGTTGGAGCGGCTGATCGCGGTATTACCCATGACCAGCTCCGGCGAAACGAGATCGATCAAGGGAGCACCCTTGCGCAAGGCGTCCATGTCGTCCATGGTGCGGCCCGGCGAGAGAAAGGCCAAATCCTGAAGTTCCTCGGAGGGGTCTTTGTTGTTGATTTCCACCCGTTCGACGCCGCCTGTCGCGGCCAGCATTTCCCTCATTCCCTGCGCGATCCCCTCGGTGAGGGCGAACATCGCCAGCAAGCTCGCCACACCCAGGATGATGCCGAGCATCGTCAGAAAACTCCGGAATTTGTGGGCTCCGATTTCCTTGAGGCCGATGAGAAGTCCAAACCAAAAGTTCATAACGTGGCGGGCTGCGTTGAAGATGGCGCGAGGGGTGCCGTGTTGGAGACCTGCGCTTCGACGCCGATGCGAATGCGACCGTCGCGCATCTCGATGCGGCGGGGCAGGCGGGCGGCAATGGTATTATCGTGAGTGACGATTACGATGGTGCGCCCACTCGCCGCCAATTCGCGAAACAGCGTCAGAATCGCCTCGCCGGTGTGCGAATCGAGGTTGCCGGTCGGCTCGTCGGCAAAAACGATTTTTGGGTTGTTCACGATAGCCCGCGCAATCGCGACGCGCTGGCATTGGCCGCCGCTCAACTGGAGCGGAGTGTTGTGGATGCGATTGGTGAGCCCGACGCGTTCGATGGCTTCCATCGCCCGCTCGCGGCGCACTTTCGCATTTACTCCGGCATAAACCATCGGCAGTTCAACATTGCGGAGCACGTCAAATTTCGGCAGCAAATTGAAAGACTGAAAGACGAAGCCGATCTTCGAGTTGCGCATCGCCGAGAGCTGGTTGTTGCTGGCTCGCGAGATGTCGACGCCGTCAATGACCAGTCGCCCGCTGGTGGGGGTGTCGAGGCAGCCGAGCAGATGCATCAAGGTCGATTTCCCCGAACCGCTGGGCCCGATGATCGCAAGGAATTCACCCGCTTCAATGGAAAGCGTCACGCCGTCGAGCGCCGCGATCTCTTGATCGCCTACGCGGTAGGTTTTTCGAATATCGTAGAGTTCAACGAGGGCCATTGGGGGGAAAGATAATAGAACGAGAGAGACGATAGAGGGAGAGGGGCGGGCGGCTACGATTTCTTTCCCAGCACGCGCGGCTCGACGGAGAGAATTTTGTCCCCGAGCTGCAAGCCCTTTTTGATTTCAATAAAGTCGAGCCCTGCGACTCCCAACACCACCTCGCGCGCCACCGGCTTGTTGTCTTCCAGCACGTAGACCACCCGGCGTTCGTTTGCCCCGCGAAACACGGTGGCGATGGGAACCGTCACGGCCTGATCCACATGCGCTATGGGAACGGTCATGTTGACCATCATCCCAGGCCGCAGCCGGGGGCTCGGTTTCAAAATGGCTGCCTGGACCTGGAAGCCTTTGACGCCGTTCTTAACGGTTGCCACCGGCGCGATAAAAGAAACCCGGCCTTCCATGGTCTCCTGCTTTACGGATTCCATCGTCAGTTTCACCATCTGCTTGAGTTGCAGCATGGCCACATCGACCTGGTTGATGTTGGTGGTGACGAGCAGTTTGGACAAATCGGCCACGATCATCAAGGTGGTCCCGGAGTTGACGCTCGCCGCAGACACCACCACCTGCCCCTCGATCACCAGCACCTGCAACACCGTCCCGTCCGAAGGCGCGATAATCCGCGCTTTGCTGATCTGATCGACCACGGTTTGGAGTTTGCGCTGGGATTTGGCCAGTTCGTTTTTCTGAATCGCGAGTTCGCTTTCCAGGTTATCGAACGCCTCTTTGGTAATCAGCTTGGCCTTAAAAAGTTCCCGCCCCCGGTTGAAATGGTCTTGGGCGCGTTTCACCAACAACTGCCCGCCGTCGATCTCCGCCATGACGCTGGCCTTCTGGTTTTGCAAATCGGTGTCGTCGATCTCGCAAAGGGCTTCCCCCGCCTTCACTGTCTGCCCCGGCTCCACATGCAGCGCTTTGACTTTGCCCCCGACCTCCGACTTCACTTCGAGCTGAAATTCCGGGGCGACGTCCCCGGCCACGTCGATCGAGTAATCGACGTCGCGGCATTCCGCTGTCGTTACATATTTCTCTGGGATTTCCTGAACGCGAGGCGCAGTCATCCGCCTCCAATACGAGCCAACGGATTTGCTGCCTGTGGCGAACCAGAGAGCGAGGAGAATGAGGGGAATGAGGGAGAACGCGAAAACCTTCTTCATTGAGACAACTTAAAGCATACTCTCGGGAAAAGTGGCAGCAAAAGATAGGAGAAACTCGGTTTTGTTTTCACCCCTCGCCGATCACCCCAACTGCTCCAAAAATCCCTTATAAAACCCCACTCCTCTGTTGAGTTCCTCAATCGACATCCATTCATCGTTGGTGTGCGCTTGGGCAATGGAACC
>JBAXCI010000002.1:0-38512 GCA_037141555.1 Verrucomicrobiota bacterium
CCCGAAGAATCAGCGCCCGGAAATCTGGAATCTGTACAACACGCGCATCAATCCCGGCGAAAGCATGCGCGCGTTTCCGCTCAGCAACTGGACGGAGATGGACGTTTGGGAATACATCCGCCAGGAAAACCTGGAGGTGCCCAGCATCTACTTCAGCCACCCGCGTTGCTGTGTGCGCCGTCACGGCCAGTGGCTGCCAGTGAACGATCTGGTGCCGCCAAAGAAAGGCGAGCCGGTCGCGGAGATGATCGTCCGCGTCCGCACCATCGGCGATATCATCAGCACCGGCTGCGTCGAATCGCCCGCCTCCACCGTGGACGACATCCTCACCGAAATCGCCGCCGCCCGCGTGACAGAACGCGGCTCGCGCGCGGACGACAAATCCTCCGAGGCAGCCATGGAGGACCGCAAAAAAGCCGGGTATTTCTAGGAGTTATCCGCAGATTTCGCAGATTAACGCAGATTTTTTTAAACACTTCCCTCGATGCCAAATTCCACACCTCATCCCATCGATCTTTTGCGCCTGAACACTTGCGGCAGCGTCGATGACGGCAAATCCACGCTCATTGGCCGGCTCCTCTACGACTCCAAGTCGCTCATGGAAGACCAGATCGAAGCGCTCGAACGCTCCGCCGACATCACCGGCGGCGGCCAGATCAACCTGGCCAATCTCACCGATGGGCTGCGGGCCGAGCGCGAGCAAGGGATCACCATTGACGTGGCCTACCGCTACTTCGCCACGCCGCGCCGCAAGTTCATCATCGCGGACACTCCCGGCCACATCCAATACACGCGCAACATGGTCACCGGCGCCTCCACGGCCAACCTCTCCATCGTGCTCGTGGACGCGCGCCTCGGGGTCATCGAACAAAGCCGCCGCCATACCTGCATCGCCTCGCTGTTGCGCATCCCGCACCTTGTCGTCGCGGTCAACAAAATGGACCTCGTGGGCTGGAGCGAAGAGCGGTTCCTGGAAATCCGCGACCAGTTTGAAGAATTCCTGCCGCGCCTGGACATGAAGGATGTGAAGTTCATCCCGATCAGCGCGCTCGACGGCGATAACGTCGTCACTCCCTCGGCCCGCATGCCGTGGTTTGGCGGCCCGACCTTGCTCGAACACTTGGAAACCGTCCATATCGGCAGCGACCGCACCTTGGATGGCTTCCGCCTGCCGGTGCAATGGGTCAACCGCCCGGCCAACCCGACCGATCCCGACCTGCACGATTTCCGGGGCTTCAGTGGCCAGATCGCCGGGGGGATCGCTCGCGTCGGCAAACGCGTGATCATCCTGCCCAGCCGCTTGTGCTCGACTGTGAAGGAAATCCACACCGCCGCAGGCCCTGCGCAGGAAGCGTTCAGCCCGCAATCGGTCACGCTGGTTTTGGAAGACGACATCGACATCAGCCGGGGCGATCTCATTGCCGGGCTCAACACCCCTCCCGGTTCCAGCACGGAACTGCAAGCGAACATCTGCTGGATGCACTCGCGCCCGCTTCAACGGGGCCGCAAATACCTCCTGAAACACACCACGCAGACCGTGCAGGCCATTGTGACCTCCATCGAGCACCGGCTCAATTTCACCGATCTGGAAGCGGAGTCCACCCCGGACGAACTCGCTCTTAACGACATCGGGGAAATCCGCCTGAAAACCTCCCAGCCGTTGCACTTCGACGGGTACGCCACCAACCGCCTCACCGGGTCGTTCATCCTGATCGAGCAGGGGACCAACGCCACGGCGGGAGCGGGGATGCTTTTCCCGCCGACCGAGCTCGTGAAGCCGGAATACACTGATTTTGCCATTTAAAGGTAGACGGCACAAGTGCCTCCCCTACCCGCGCGACAAGGCCAAGCAGGCAATGCGGTCCGGTTAAAGGGTATGAGCCCCCGTTGTGGTTTTGTAACCGATGGCCAGTATATCCATCCCGGAGCCGAATGTGCTCGCTCTTCAGGGCGAGATCGATCTGCACGAATCGCCGCGCGTCAAGGACGGCATCGTGCTTTTGCTAAAGCAGAATCCGCCGCTGGTTTTCATCGATCTCTCGCGCGTGACCTACATCGACAGCTCGGGGCTGGCCGTGCTGATCGAAGCCATGCAGCGCATCAATTCCTATGGGGGCCAGCTCGCGCTCTATGGCATTCACGACGCCGTGCAAAATATCCTCCATATTGCGCGGCTCGACCAAGTGTTCCGCATCTTCCCCGATAAAGCGGCCGCCGAAGCCGCGCTGGCAAGGTGAACCTGCGTTCTTACGCCCTCGGGTGCGACTGGTCGTAGACTTTCTTCATCCGCTCCACGGAGACGTGGGTGTAGATTTGCGTGGTCGAGAGGCTGGCGTGGCCGAGCAGGCTTTGCACGCTGCGCAAATCCGCGCCGTTGTCCAACAAATGGGTCGCGAAAGAGTGGCGCAATTTGTGGGGGGTGATCCCGCGCGGCAGGCCCGCAAGCAGCACGTATTTTTCCAGCATCACGGCGATGTTGCGCGTGGAAAGCCGCTTGCGGAGTTTGGAGAGAAAGAGCGGGCCGCTCAATACCTGCGCTTCCTGCCGATACCGCTTGATCGCCGTGAGCGCGGGCAGGCCCACCGGGCAGAGGCGCTCTTTGCGGCCCTTGCCCAGCACCCGCACGCTTTCGGAATACGGGTCGAGGTCGGCCACGTTCAGCCCCGCGAGTTCCGAGATACGCAGCCCGGCGGAGTAGAAGAGCTCCAAAATGGCGGCGTCGCGGGCGGGGAGCCATTTGGGAGCTTTCTTCGTCGGCACCACGTTCAAGGGAGCTTTGAGCAGGTCGTCGATTTGCCGGGGGGTGAGCACCACCGGCAGCCCGCGCTCGGCTTTGGGGAGCTGGACCTCTTTGAGCGGGTTCTCCGTGACCCCGTGCCGCTCGGCGAGAAATTTGTAGAACGTCCGCAACGCCGCGAAATGCAGGCGCACGGTGGCCCGCGAGGCCTCTTTTTTCATGAGTTCGAAGAGGAACGCCCGGAAATGCTCCGGCTTGCACTCGCGCCACGGCGGAGGATTCCCGCACGCGCGAAACGCCGCCAGGGAATGCCGGTAGTTGGCGATGGTGCGCGCGGCAAGGTTGCGTTCGGCATCGATGGAGTCGAGGAACGCGTCGACGTAGCGGTCTTTTTTCGCGGCGGCCATCAAAATCTCCTGTAGTAGCGCAACGCCTCGACCTGGGACGCGATTTCGCTCAGCGGATAGAGCCCGCGCATGGCTCCCGCGCCGGGATCGTGGATCAGGTATTCGCAGCCTTCTTTCCCCGCGATGACCACAAAATGCGTGATGCCGCTCGCAAACCGAATGCGCACGATCACCGGGTTGCCGCGCAGGAGGTTCCAGTCGATCCGGGCAAAGCAAGGGGCGTCCTCGTAGGCTTTTTCGCACCGTCCCGGGGTAAACTGGGCGGCTTTTTCCCAGTAGAGCCAGCCTTGGGGAGTGTAGCCTTCGTGGGCGGTCAGGAACCGGTTCAGGCGGCCCGGGTCGGTGTCGATCCCGTAACTTGCCAGGACCATCGCCGCCGAGGTAAGGGCGCACCCTTCGGCATGCACGGTTCCCGCCGAAGGCCCGAGCGGGTCGTCTCCCCAACGCGGGTCGCCTTGGGCAAAGGACGGCACCGCCAGCTCCAAGCGCCACGGGAAATAGATGCCGCCCCGGGAAGGGAGCGGGTTGCGCGGCCACGCCCAGAATGCCGCCACAGCCAGAAGCGCTCCGGCCAGCAAGAGCCGCAAGATCAGTTGGAAACGGGATTTCATCGGGTCACGCATGGGGTGAAACAAAAGCGGAGAGACATCGGCAGGGTGTTGATATTCTCACGCAAAGCCGCCAAGGCGCAAAGAAAAAGCCGGATGTAACATGACGTTGCGTTGGGCCACGGAAACGAGTTACATGCGTTATGGATCAACATTTACAGACATCCACGCCCGTGTCCGCTGTCGATACAGAGAAGCGCCAGCAAGCGCTTCGCTCGCGCATCTTCTGGTTTCTCGCAGGAGCGGTGGTCAATTACCTCTTCATTTCCACGCCGTTCAAATACCTCAAACTCCACACCGGCTTGTCTGTGGCGGCGATCTCGGCTTGCAGCATCGGCCTGAGCACCACGTTCTTTTTCGCCTGGAACATCCTGGTCAATTTCCGCAGTGACGCCCGCAAACGCGATGCCTTGGTCCGGTACATTGTGGCGGTCGTCGTGATGTGGGCGCTCTCGTCGACGATTTTGACGCTCCTCAAGCATTTCAATTTCCATTTTGCCCTGAGCCTGGCGCGGTTTCCGATCGATCTCGACATCGTGGCCACCCAGTTCTTTATCGGCGGGTTCAAATTTCTGGTCTATCACCGCTGGGTATTCCCCGTGACAGCAGTGCGCGAGGTGAAACCGGCCGAAGCGCTCGCCCAGAGAACAATATAGCCGGCCTCGAATTCTTTCTTTTCATTCGCCGCAGGATTGAGAATCTAGGGGGCGATGACTCCCAAGCCTCCCCTCCGTTCCTCCGCCGCTGTCGAGGATTATCTCGAACGGATTCTGGAGCTCATCAACACCAAAGGGTACGCGCGGGTGGTCGATATCGCCTCCAGCCTGGGCATCAGCCAGGCGAGCGTGACGAACATGGTCCAGCGGCTCGATACCGAAGGGCTCCTCAAATACGAAAAATACCGGGGGCTCGTCCTCACCACCGCCGGGGAGTTGCTCGCCCGCAACATCACCCACAAACACCAGCTTTTGACGGATTTTCTGAAGCTCCTCGGCCTCGATGACGAGGTGATCTACCACGATGTCGAAGGGATGGAACACCACATCAGCGCGCCCACGTTGCGCGCCATCGAGGCCCTCACCGCGCAGATCCAAAAGCAACCGGCCCTGCTCAAACGCGTGAAAGCCGAGCTCGATTCCTCGCCACACACAGCGTAAAAAGCTGCAAAAAAGTCCACTCGATCCCCATACTCTCCGCGAAATACAACCAGCCATGCAAATCCAGAAAGTCTCCTACGAAGGGTGGCCCCACAATGCCGCTCTGAGCAACAGCCACGTTGAATTGATCATCACGCTCGATGTCGGGCCCCGGATCATTTCCTACCGCGCCCCGCACAGCCACAACGTCTTCAAAAATTACCCCGAGCAACTGGGCAAGAGCGGCGAGTCCCAATGGATGATCCGCGGCGGGCACCGGCTCTGGATTGCCCCCGAAGGAGACGTCAGCTATGCGCTCGACAACTCGCCCGTGAGCCACGAGATGCTCCCCAACGGCATCCGCCTGGAAACGCCGCCCGCCGCGCCGTGGGGGCTGCGCAAGTTTCTCACCGTCACCCTGGCCGAAGACTCGTCCGAAGTCACCCTCCACCACCAGGTGATCAACGAAAGCGACAAGCCGGTGGAGATTTCCTCCTGGGGGTTGAGCGTCATGACTCCCGGCGGATTGGAAATCATCCCGCTGCCGCCGCTGGGCGAGCATCCCCGCGATCTTCTGCCCAACCGGCTCATCGTGCCGTGGGCCTACACCGACATGACCGATCCGCGCTACCGCTTCGGCAGTGAATTCATCACCCTGCGGCAGACCCACGACGGCGGCCCCACCAAGCTCGGGCTCGCTCACAAAGAAAAATGGGTGGCCTACTTGAACGGCGAGACGCTGTTCGTGAAAAAGTTCGATTATGTCGAAGGGGCTGCCTACGCCGATTTCGGCTGCAACTTCGAGACGTTCAGCAACGAGGAAATGCTCGAAATCGAAACTTTGAGCCCGTTGCGCACCCTCCAGCCCGGTGAAGCCATCGAGCACACCGAAAAATGGTATCTGCTGGGCGACGCTCCCCAGCCGCCTTCGCTTCAGGAGCAGGATCTCGGCGCGTGGATCGAGCCGCTTTTGGGCAAACTCGGGGTGTAAGCAGATGAAGACCGTTCTCCTTGCCGTGGCCGCCGTTGCGGCGACGTTCGCCTTCTCCGGTTGCGCCACCTTGTCCGATGGAAGCTCCGTCGCCGCCGCCCGCGCGGCGATGGCGGCGGAAATCCAGGCCGAAGCGCCGGGGAATTATTATATCGGGCGGCGTTATTACAAAATTGATTACAAGTTTTGGGGATATATCCGCAAACCCGGCCAGCCTTGGACGACGGCGAAGCTGGTCATGCTCAACGAGAACCAGCGGCTGGCTCCCGACCGCGAAGGCGGCACCCTCGGCACGGACAACGGCCAGGAATACAAGCTCTTTGGCTCCTTCTCCGGGGAAAACGTGTATGAACCGGCCAGCAACGGGTTCTACCCGGAATTTGTCCTCACCGGCTACGAACTGCGCAGCGGCACCCCCGCTCCCATTTTCAGCCCGCTAGGGCCGGCGCTTGATCCAACCCGCCGCGTGATCGTTTCGCCTTATTAGGGCGTGTTCCAGGCGCAAAGCGCGGGACAAATCGGCGCCACCAAACGGGTCATCCCGAGCGTGCGAGGGACCCCTCAAGTCAGCCAAACTCCTGCATTACAGAGCAAGCCGCGCGTTGGAATGGCTTGAGAGGTTCCTCGCTGCCCTCGGAATGACATTCATTCAAGGCTTTCCTGAGTTCCTGATCATTTTTTGATGCGTTCGCCCTGTGCGTTCACGGCCTTCCCTTGCAATTTTCCCAGCGAGGGCTAAACTCCCGCCCTTGAGCTTCGGAGTTCCTTCTTTTCTATGAGCACGAGCAATGACGTTGGCAGTCCCCCTCTTATTCCCTTCCCTTCACGCCGCAGCCCCGGCGGACTCCCGCCGTTGGCCGGGATTCTCCCGCTGCTGATCTTTGGCGCGGCGGTCCTCTTCGGCATTTTTTACTGGACCGCTTGCCGCATCGAACCGGGTTCCGACGAGATCGCCATCTTGATTCACAAGACCGGCAAAGACCTGCCGCCCGGCGAGATTATCGCGACCGAGCCAGATCAAAAGGGGATCCAGCTCGACGTGCTCCCCGAGGGGCGCTATTTCCGCAATCCGTATTCCTGGGAATGGAAGATCGAGAAGATCACCGACATCCCGGCAGGCAAGCTCGGCGTGCAGACCCGGCTCTATGGCAAAGACCTCGTTGAGGGGCGCATCATCGCTGGCAGCGGCGAAAAAGGGATCCTCGCCGACGTGCTCCGCCCCGGCAAATACCGGATCAACCCGTACGCCTGCCAGGTCGAGTTTTTTGACGCCATCTCCATCCGGCCCGGCCACGGCGGGGTGGTGACTTCGCTGGTGGGTGACGATCTCTTCAGCAAGGAAGTGCCCGCCGCCATGCGCAACAACTACGTCGCCGCTCCCGGCTACAAAGGCGTGCAGCCGAAGGTGCTGGAGCCCGGCACTTACTACGACAAAAACCCGTATATGTACAGCGTGGCCGAGGTGAACCTCCAGAGCCAGCGCTTTGAGATGAGCGGCGAGGACGCGATCAATTTCCTCACCGTGGACGGCTTCACCGTGCATGTGGAGGGGACTATTGAATATGCGCTCATCCCCGCGCAGGTGGCGAAACTCACCCAGCAGGTCGGCGACATGGACGACATTATCAAGAAGATCATCATGCCGCTCGCGCGCGGGTTCAGCCGCATCGAGGGGAGCAAAAACCCGGCGAAAAATTACATCACCGGCGAGACCCGCCAGCAGTTCCAAAACAACCTGGACGCGCACCTCAAGGCGAAATGCCTGGAGTCGGGCGTCGCCATTCGTTCCGTGTTGATCCGCAACATCACGCCGCCGGACCAGATCGCGAGCGTCATTCGCGACCGCGAAGTGGCCGTGCAAAACGCCCGCAAGATCGAGCAGCAAATCGCCCAGGCCAAATCGCAGGCGGAACTGACCCGGCAGGAGGCGCTGGCGCAGCAGAACAAGGAGAAAGTGGAAGCCGACACCGCCGCGATCCGCGCCGTGATCTCCGCCAAGCAGAACCAGCAGGTGCGGCTTATCGCCGCGCATCAAGACCTGGAGGTCGCCAAACTCGAAACCGCCGCCGCCGCAGCCCAAGCCGACGCCATGCTCCTCAAAGCCGAGGCGGAACGCAAAGTCATCGCGCTTGGCAACGAAGCCGCAGCCAACGTCATCGCCAACCAAGTCCAGGCCTTCAGCACGGGCCTGAACTTCGCGCGCCACGAATTTTACCAAAAAATGGGGCCGCAAATCCAGACCATCCTGGCCGGTGACGACGAGACCGGCCTGGGCGGGCTCTTCCGTCCCTTTCTCACTCCCACTACGTCCTCCAAATGAATAAGTACACCCTTTCAGCGTTGGCCGCCATGGTGGCGGTGGGCTTCGGAGCCTGGGAGCTCTGGCAGTGGAGTTTCTGCCGGTTTTATGTCGGCCCCGGTGAGATCGCAGTCATTACCGCCAAGAACGGCACGGCATTGCCGCCGGGACAGATTCTCGCCAAAAAAGGGCAGCGCGGCGTGCAGGAAGACGTGCTTGCGGAAGGCAGGCATTTCCTGAATCCGATTGCGTACGATCACGAAATTCGTCGTGCGATTCTTGTGCCTCCGGGCAAAGTCGGGATTGTGACCTCCAAGGTCGGGGCGGATCTGCCAGCCTCCGAATTCCTCGCCGGTGCCGGGCAAAAAGGCATCTGGCGGCAGGCGCTCGGACCGGGCCGCTACCGGCTGAACCCCGTGGGTTACGAGGTGGAAATCGTCGATGCCATCAGCATCCCCGTCGGGTATGTCGGCGTGGTCACCTCGCTCTCGGGCAGCCAGGCGCCGGAAGGGGAGTTTGCGAAGATCGGCGAAAAAGGAATCCGCGCCGACATTCTCCAGCCGGGCCTCTATTACGTGAATCCGCGCGGGTTCAAAGTGGACGTGGTGGAAGTCGGCGTGAACCAGGTTTCGCTCGTTGGGAAAGCTGGCGAGGTGATTACCAAAAGCCAGATCGTCGGCAATAACAGCAAGGTGGACGATCTCCAGCGCAATGCCCTGCGCCAGCAACAAACCAACCGCGCCGAATATGTTCAGGAAAACAAGCTGAACCTGGGCGTGGTGAGCGACGCCCTCGTGAGCAGTAGCGTGAACAATGGGAAACAAGACAAGCGCGCCTACCGCGATCCCTTCGGCGCAAACAAACCGGCTCTCCAAGTAGCAGCCGGAAAGGCGACTGCCCGACAGGAGCCTCCCAGCCAGGCTGCGTTTATCCTCAACCAATTTGTCGAGTTCCCGTCCAAGGACGGCTTCGAGATCAGCCTCGATATGACGGTGGAGTTTGAGCTGCTGCCCGAGAACATCGCTTCGGTGTACCGCAACTACGGCGACCTCCCGGCGGCGGTGGACAAGGTCATCATGCCGCAAATCCTCTCCATTTCGCGGCTGAAAGGTTCCGCCTACGGAGCGCGCGATTTCATCGTGGGCGAGGGGCGCGAGAAGTTCCAGAGCGACATGACCGACGCCTTGGCGAAGGTGTTGGGCGAGAAGAAAATCGTCATTCACAACGCCCTCATCCGGCACGTCAACGTGCCGATGCAAATCCTCGATCCCATCCAGCAGGCCAGCATCGCCCAGGAACAGGATCTCACGAACCAGGAAAAGCAGAACACCGCCAAGAAGCAGGCTGAGTTAAACACGCAGCTCAGTTTGATCGACCAGGCCGGACAGCAGGTCAGCCAGGAGACGGAGAAGCTCAAAGCGAGCATCAAGGCCGACCAGACCAAGCAGGTCGCCGAGATCGGCGGCGAGACGATGCGGCAGGCGGCGGAAATCGAGAAGGAGACCGCGGCGGTTCGCGCGGAGAAGACCACGACCCTAGGCAAAGCCCAGGCGCAGACGGTCCGGCTTGTGGAAGGCGAGAAAGCCCTCGGTTACCAGATGAAGATCAAGGCGTTTGGCGATCCCGTCGCCTACAACATGTGGACGCTTGCCACGGCGTTGGATGACAATATCAAAGTGAACATCCTCCACAGCGGTTCGGGCACCCTCTGGACCGACTTGCAGAAAGCGGGACTGGGCGACCTCGGCGGCGCGAAGCTGCTGCAAGGCGCGAAGAAATAAGCCTAAATCCTGCAATGGGATTTCGCGCAAAGACTCGCAAAGAACGCAAAGACAGGAAGTTCTGAAGAGAACCCGACCAAATGAATATCACCAATCGGGTGAGAGAAGCGCCTTGTGTAAGATTCTCTCTTTGCGGCCTTTGCGTTCTTTGCGCGAGCCTCAATTCCGGATTTAGGATAAGGGCAGGGACGGCACGGAGTGCCGTTCCTACCGCACCGCGGCCAACTGCGCCAGCACCGCCGGGAAGAGCGCGTGTTCGGCTACTTGGATGCGCGCGTGGAGCGTTTCCGCCGTGTCGCCGGGGAGCACCGGCACTTCGGCTTGCGCGAGGATCGGGCCGGTGTCCATGCCGCCGTCCACGTAGTGCACTGTGCACCCCGTGACGTTCGCTCCGGCCTCCAGCGCCTGTCTCCAGGAAGCGAGGCCCGGGAATTTCGGCAGCAGGGAGGGGTGGATGTTGACGATCCGGTTGGGGAACGCTTCGAGCATCGGCGCTTTGATCATGCGCATGTAACCGGCAAGCACCACGAGCTCGACTCCGGCCTCCTGTAACAACGCGACGAGGCGCGCTTCCGCCTCCGGCTCCAGCTTGGTGCGGAACCGGCCCGGCGCGAGGAACTCGGCGCGGATGCCGCGAGCGCGGGCGAAGTCGAGGATCCCGGCGTCCTCCACATCGGAAAGAACCACGCGCACCTCGGCATTGATCCGGCCCGAGGCGATGGCCTCGGCGATGGCTTTAAAATTGGACCCTTTGCCGGAGCCAAGGACGCCGAGTTTGAGAGGGGCTAGGCTTTGCATGAAGCGGCGGCGAGGATGTTGGTGGTGGAGCGTCCCGGGACGAGCGGGAGAATGCAAATCTTCGAACCGACATCGTCGATGGCGGCGCGCTCTTCCTTGTCCAAGGTTTCAGGCGTGTAATCGCCGCCCTTGGCGTAGATTTGCGGGCGGACGGCGCGGTAGAGAGGGGTCATGCGTTTGCCGGGGAAGATGACCACGTAATCGACGCAGCCGAGCGCGGCCAGCACTTCGGCCCGGTCGTCCTCGGCGTTTACCGGCCGGGTCGGGCCCTTGAGTTCACGCACGGAGGCGTCCGCATTGATCGCCACCGCCAGCGCGTCTCCCAAAGCCCGCGCGGCTTGCAAATAACGGACGTGACCGACATGGAGCAGGTCGAAGCATCCGTTGGTGAAAACGAGGTTTTTGCCCTCGGCGGCGAGGGCATCGCGGACCGCGGCAAGCTCGGCGGCAGTGACTATTTTTCCGGCAGACATGGGAAATGAAGGATGCCCCGGTTTTTCCGCGAGAACAACGTCAATGTTTCCGTTTCGGCTTGATCCCCAGGTGCCGCTTGAGCAACTCGGGCCGTTCGCTGTGGAAGAGTTCGTCCCGGACGTTGGCGCTGTAGCCCCCGCCCTCGTAATCGGCGATGATTTCGTTGAGGTAGACCTTTTCGATGCGCCGGTCGCCGAAGCAGCGGATATTCATTGCGTAATCGGCCAGCGTCTTGAAGCGCTGCTCAAAGAGCCCGTGGCGCGCGAATACCCGGCGGTCATAAAAAATCGCCTGTTGGCAGGGAGTGCGCGTGCGGAATTTCTCCGGGGTCCAGGGGCCGTCCCAAACGACGTTCCGGTCGTGCATGAATACGTCTCCGTAGACGAAGCCGATGCGCCGCTTGGGCAGCTGCGGCGCGATTTTTTTGAGCATGTTCTCGCGGACGCAATCGCCCGCGCCCAGGAAATAGAGATAGCGTCCGGTGGTTCTGGCGATCCCTTTGTTCATGGCGTCATAAACGCCCCGGTCCGGCTCGGAAACCCAGCGCAGATCCGGCTCGCGGGCGCGCAGCAGGTCGAGGGTCTCGTCGCGCGAATCGCCGTCAATGACCACCAGCTCAAAAAGGTCGCGCGGTTGCTGGAGCACCGAGGCGATGGAACGCTCCAGTTTCGCGGCGTTGCGAAACACCGGGATGACGATGGAAAAAAGCGGCCCGTCGGGATGCGCCAGTTCCGGCTCCGGCATCAGGAATTCCGTGAACCTCTGTAAAATGGTCGAGATCGGCATGGCTTGTTCTATTTTGCTTTCTCTGCCGGGTAGCGCCAGCCCACGGTCCAAGCGTGGTAATGTTGATAAAATAACGCGTTCCAAGCATAGCGTCCCCGGTGGAACGCTTTGCGCGCCTCGCCGAATGCTTGCAGATGGGCTGCCGCGAGCCGGGCGGGCGAGAACGCCGTTGCCCGCTCTCGACCGCGTTCAATGAGCGCGCGGCGCAGATCGGGACGGCTGCAAATGCCCTCGACGGCGGCGGCCATTTGCGGCACGGATTGCGGGTCGAAATATTCCACGGCATCCCCGCCGACTTCGGGCATGGACCCGGCGCGCGAACATGCCACCGGGCACCCCGCGGCCATTGCCTCGAGCAGCGGAAGCCCGAAGCCTTCAAAGAGCGACGGGAAGACCGTCATCTCGGCATTGCGGTAAAGCCAAGCGAGTTCTTCGACCGGGACGTAGCCGAGCGAAGAGAGATGGTCGGCCACTCCATATTCGGCTGCCATGCGGGAGAGCGGATACCCCTCCGCCGGTTCATGTCCGGTGAGAACCAGCGAGAGCTTCAGCCCTTTGTCGAGCGTCAGAAACCGCAGCGCACGCAACAGGGTGTCGTGGTTTTTGTGATGCCAGGTGTTGGCGGGATAAAACAGAAAAGGCCCCTCTGGCAGAAGCGCCGTGGGGCGTCGCGCGATCTCCTGCGCACGGTAGAAGCGGGGGTCCGCGCACAGCGGCGCAACACCGATTTTGCCGGGGCTCACGCCGTAATGTTCCGCAAGGGTGGCTTTGGCGAACTCGGAGATGGTCAACACCCGATCGGCCATTCGCGCAGACCCCCGGTAGTGCCATTCGCGAGTGAAACGCTGATGTTCCGAAAAGAGCCCGGGAAAGAACACCTCCTGGTTATCCGGGATGGTGACCACGGTGGGCAGAGGCAGAGGGCGTGGAGTGAGAACGCAAAACGGAGAGAAATAAACGTCGAGCCCTTTCAAATGCTGCGCGACGCGCGCGGTCCTGCCCAGTTCCACGGCATTCTCGCGCCAGCGTTGCGAGGGAAGCTTGCAGAGTTCGGCCACGTTTTTCGCGTTGTGAAAAAAAACGTATTCGTTATCCTGATCCTTCTCCAGCAGTTCGCCGAAGAGGCTCAGGAAATATTGCTTCATCCCGCCGATGTTGGCTTTGAGCGGGAAGCAATGGACTCCAATGCGCATGGTAGAAATTCTACTTCATGCCCCCTCCAGGGGTTACTTGCAAGCCAGATCAGCCAAATCCGCCTCGACCATTTCGCGCACGAGTCCCTCAAAGGAATGCCGGGATTCCCAGCCAAGGGTTTGCTGGATTTTCGCCGGGTTGCCGACGAGTTGAGTCGGTTCCAGCCGACGCTCCAGGGCGCGATCCGTGACGAGGTATTTTTCCCAAGGCAGTTCGACCACGGCGAATGCGGCTTCAACGAAATCCTGCACGCTGTGGGTCACCCCGGTCGCCACGATATAGTCGTCGGCTTTGGAGTGCTGGAGCATCATCCACATGGCCCGGACGTAGTCCTGCGCGTGGCCCCAGTCGCGCCGGGATTGCGTGTTCCCAAGGCTGAGCTTGTCGGCCAGCCCGAGCTTGATGGCCGCCACGGTGCGCGAGATTTTCCGCGTCACAAACGCCTCGCCCCGCCGGGGCGACTCGTGGTTATAGAGGATGCCGTTGCAGACGAAGATTCCGTAGGAATCCCGGTAGACCCGCGAAATCTGGGTCATAAAAGCTTTCGCGCATCCGTAAGGGCTGGTGGGCCGGAATTTCGTCTCTTCGGTTTGCGGCACATCGGCTGCGTTGCCAAACACCTCGGCCGTGGAAGCCAGGTATATTTTGACCGGCGTTGCGAGGGTCCGGCTGCATTCCAGCAGTCGCAGCGAGGCCATCCCGACCTCTTCGCAGGTGGACTCGGGAATCTCGAAGCTCCGTCCCACGTGGCTTTGTCCGCCGAGATGATACACTTCCTGCGGCGTCACTTCCTGGAAAACACGGCGGAGGGTTTGCCCATCCGCCAGATCGCCATAGTGAAAGAAAAGCGTCTTGCCGTTGATGTCGGGATTTTTCACCAGCGGAGCAATCGGCGAGAGCTCGAGATCGCTCGCGCGCCATACCAGGCCGTGCACCTCATACCCTTTGGCTAGAAGGAGTTCCGTGAGGTAGGAGCCGTCCTGTCCCGTGATGCCTGTAATCAAGGCGACGGGCTTGGTATCAGTGATAATGTGCATATTTAGAATGCTCGATTATTTCAGAAATAATCTTCACACACTATTGGTTTCGCGCTTTTTGGCCCCTAGTGGCAGCTTAAATTGTGATCAGGGAAACCATACCGATAAGCTTAGGGAATACGATGATTTAATTCCAAACGCACCACGCCCACCTCATTAGCCACATTCAGGGGCGGGTAATCCGGCCCGGTTCAGCGGGTGTCAGCCTAATGCTCGGTCTCGCTGATGAGAAGGGAAGAAAACTTCAGGCCGATGTTGCGCGTATCGGCGCTCAATTTCAGGCTTTTGGGACTGGTGGGACGGTCGATCGCGAACTCCAACACGAGCTTCCCTGTTTTCCGAAGCCATTCTTTTTGAATCACGATTTCCCGGCAGGTCGACTCGCTGTCCGTGAACTGCCATTCCCCTGCCGGGACGCCGTTCGCGAATATTTTGACCCCCTGGCGCGGCAGCTTGCCGGGCGCAATGAACGCGCCGACCTCCGCCTTCAGTAACAGGTTGTGTTCAGTGGCTGGCACGGAAAGCCGGACCGCGGCCATCGGCCCGTCGGTCCAGGTGGCATCCTCTCCCATGGCGGCGAAGCCGGTCAGACTCAGTTTCGGCCATTCCATTTCTGGCAGGTCACTCGCGCGGAAGGAGAGTGACTGTCCCCATTGGTAGGGCTGAAACGATTCAAAACAAAACGGCGCCCGCTCGCCATCCTTGGGAACATTGGCCAGTGCATCGCGGAGAAATGTTTTCAGGTGATTCGCATCCGGGATGGCCTGCTCGTTCACCTCCAAGACCAGGCAATCAGCGCCATAGATTTCCCGGGCGAAATTCAGCTCGCCGGTGGGCTTGCGCACCACGCGAAAAGAGCCATTTTCGATGTCCGGGTTGCAGGTCTTAAAGAGCTTGTAATAGAAGTAGCCGTTGATTTCAGAGAACTGCTGTGACGCCACCAACTGTTGAATGACCCTCCACATGAAGCTGCCCCCGATGACGGCCATGCTCGGACGTTTTCCCTCCTCGGGCGGATTCGGCACAATCCCCAGCTTCGCAATGGGATAACGCCACGGGGTCGCCAAATTCATCAAATTATGAAGGTCGCGCTCCTCAATGCCGCCCGTTTTTTCCACTCGAAGGGAATAAGAAATCGGGGCGACCGATTTGCCCTGCGCTTTGAGTTCTTCCGCCAGCGCGTTGGTGACACGCGACGCGGCGAACTGTCCCCAGTGAATCCCTCCCTTTGGAAAGACCGGCGCGGGAGCAGTCGGCTTCGCTCGAAGCGCCAGTTCGTGGCCATCGACAAACCGGATGCCGTGCTTTTTCAATAACGGCACGAGACAGTCATAAGCCCGTGGGCGCGGATCGTAGCGCTTGATCCATTCCGGGGCGATCGCTTCCGGACAGATGGCCGCCTTGCTCGGTGTGATGAGCAGCGCAAAGCCGATATTGAGCTTTTCACAGACCTCCTGCATCCGTTTCAAATCCAAAACCAATGGTTCCAGATCTTTCATGCGCACTCGCGTTACGCAATATTCCTCCAGATAGACGGACTGGATCAATGAACCGTCCTTGTTGACAATGATGTCCGCGCTTTTCGCCGCACACATCCTGAATGCGCGATACCACAGCTCGTTTGTCCAGCGGATGAGAAAATCGCGTCCGAAAAATCCGGTATTAACACGGTCTGCGAGTTCCTTTTTGAAAGCCTCCGGGTTGGCAGAGGTCCAGGAGGAAGAATGGGAGCGCGAATGTTTGCGCTTTGGTGTTGCAAAAAGGGAGTTCCGCAACGCACGGAAGGCTGGCGGAAACTCGGGCAGAGATGCCACGAGCGGAGTGAATATTACCGCGATTAGCAGGATCACCAGCGTGCGTTCAATGACGCAGCCCAGTCGATGCATACACATTAAAAGCGGAAGTACAAGAAGGGGTGGAACGTGCTCATCCCCAGCCATCCCGCGGAGAGGATGAGCAAGAGGAGCGACAACGCGAGCTTCGGAATGAGCATGCCCGATCCGCCAGCGAGCCATTTTGGCCGGGGCAGCAGCGGATATAATATATAGAGCCCGCCGACAGTCAGCATCGCGACCGTGTCCCTGCCGACAAGCACGGGATCAGGCAGAGTCGCTTGGGCGCCGAAGAGTGCGCCCAAGAAAGCGCCCATTCTCTCCACCGTTTCGCAGCGGAAAAACGCCCACCCGATCGCGACCAGCAGAAAGGTGATGACGATGTTGAGAGCCCGGGGAAGCCGCTTTTGCCATTCCAGCCAAAAGACGCGATCCGCCACCAGGCCGATGCCGTGGAAACAGCCCCAGATCACAAAATTCCAAGCTGCTCCATGCCACAGCCCCGAGAGAAAGAAGCAGATGCAAAGGTTGATGTAGGAGCGCTTCAGCGAAATCCGGCTGCCGCCAAGCGGGATGTAGAGATATTCCTTGATCCAACTGGACAACGAGATGTGCCAGCGCCTCCAGAAATCCGTGAAGCTCGTGGCCAGGTAGGGATCGCGGAAATTTTCCATCAGCCGGAAGCCAAGGATGCGCGCCATGCCGATCGCCATGTCCGAATAGCCGGAGAAATCGAAGAAGATTTGCAGCGTGAAGCATAACAGCCCGAACCACGCGGTGGAGGTGTGAAGCGAGGCGGCGGGAAGGTTGAAGATTTGATCTGCGCTCGACGCCAGAAAATCTGCAATCAAGACCTTCTTCGCCAGGCCCGTGATGAAACGGATCAAACCGTCGCGAACATCCTCGTAGCAATGCGAAGGGGACCCGAGTTGCCCGGCAATGTCGTGGTATTTGACGATGGGGCCCGCGAGCAATTTCGGGAACAGAAACACATAGTTCAAATAGTTCAGCAACGAGTGGGCCGGAGTTGAGACTCGCCGGTAGAGGTCCATCAAATAAGTGATCTTCTCGAAGACAATAAACGAAACGCCCAAGGGGAGCGCGATGGAGGGAATCGCGAGCGAGTGCAGCTTTGTGGCGCTCAATATTACATTGAGATTTGTGACCGCGAAGATCGTGTATTTCGCGTAAACCAGCAGGCCGAGATTAGTCGCAATACCGAGGATTAAAGCCCCCCTGCGCTCCCGTCCCGTTCCTGCGATTCGCCAGCCGAGCAGCCAGTCCAAAATGGCGGAGGCCAAGAATACCCAGAGGAAAACCGGCTCGCTCCAGCCGTAAAACACAAGGCTGCCCAACAAGAGCACCACTGCGCGAAATGGCAGAAACCAGTACAGCGCGAAAAACACCGGCAGGAAAGCGAAGACAAAAAATGGCGTGGAGAAAAGCATGTGACCTCAGGAGGCGCAGTGGAACAAACTGCGCATCTGCGGTCAATTGAAACGTGCCTCAGCAAAACCACCGGGCACGACGAAAACCTACTCGTTATTCGGAAATACAGGGAAAGAACAGGTTCCCGCCGCGACTGCTCCAGCAATACCCTCCCCAAAGCTCAGAGATTCCCCGATCACCTTCTCCATGTCCATGTAACGATAGGTGGCAAGCCTCCCGAGGAACGAAATGCCGCTCTCTTTTTCCGCCAGTTTGCGGTATTGCGCCAGGAGTTTTATGTCTGCTTCAAGCCGTTTTGGGTAATACGGAAGATCACCCGGCTGCGTCTCCTTGCTATACTCTCTGAAGTAGGTGGTCTTGGCGTGCTCTTCCCACGGCGCAAAATGTTTGTGCTCGTGAATGCGCGTGAACGGGATGCCCGGGTCGCCGTAGTTGATCACGGCGTTTCCCTGGAAGTCGCCGTCCGCTTCGCCGCGCTCGAAGGTCACCGTGCGATAGCCCAGCCGCCCGAGGCTGTAGCCGAAATAAGCGTCCAGGGGCCCGGTGAAGAAAACGTGATCCGCTTCCCTCGGAGCCTTCGGATCGAACCGGGTGTTGAGCTTCACTTCAATCGCGGGATGAGCCAGTATTTTCTCCACCACCGCCGAATAGCCGTCTTCGGGAATTCCCTGCCACGTGCTGTTGTAATAATTGTCGTCGTAATTGAAGCGGACGGGCAGCCGTTTCAAAATCGATGCCGAAAGCTCCCTGGGTTCGCAGCCCCATTGCTTGCGCGTGTAGCCGTAGAAGAACGCTTCGTATAGGTCGCGTCCGATGAATTTGAGCGCCTGCTCCTCGAAGTTTTTTGGCTCGCCGATCGTCTTGTCTCCGACGGATTCGATGAAAGCCCTGGCCTCTGCGGGATTGAACGCCTTTCCGAAGAACTGGTTGATCGTGTGCAGGTTGATCGGCAGCGAGAAAACGCCGCGCGGAGTCACCGCCTTGACGCGGTTGATCCAAGGCCGGAAGGTTCCGAATCGGTTGACGTAATCCCAGACGTGCTGCTGGCTGGTGTTGAAAATATGCGGCCCGTATTTGTGGACCATCACGCCCGTGGCGTCGTCACGCTCCGTATGGCAGTTGCCGGCGACATGGGAGCGCTCTTCAAGGATCGTTACCGTGCAGTCGAGTTTCTCGACCAGCGAACGGGCCAAGACCGCACCGGAAAATCCGGCGCCGACGATGACAAAATGGAAGGGAGGTTTCATGCCGTGACGAATGCTGTTTGTTTGCGTGTTCCGGCATAATCTGGCAGTCCGTCTGCCAACGCGCCATCCTTTTGTTGGTACCAATCGCCGCAGAGGAGCATTTCTTTGATCTGGTCGGCTGTGTCCGTCCACCTCTGCCACGGCATATTCTCCGCGGAGGGCGCCTCGCCTTTGTTGAAAAGCGCAAGCCACCGCTGGATGGCTCGGGCCAGATCGTCCGGGGCCGTGCCGCTGAAATACAGCGCGTGCTCACCGGCGATCTCGCGGAACACGGGAATATCGCGGGCGATGATCGGCAGTTTGTGTTGTGCGGCCTCGATCAATGGCAACCCGAACCCCTCCGCTTCGGAGGCGATCACCATAGCGGAAGCTTGTTCGTAGAGTTGAACGAGCATCTCGTCGGTCGCTTTTTCAAACCAGAAGAGATTTTTCCCGAGCTGTTCGTGTTTGCGCAACCGTTTGGAAAGCGCTTCCACCATCCAGCCGCAGGTTCCAACGATCACGAGCCGGGCCTTTACCTTCCGGGCCCAGAGTTGCTCGAAAGCGGCGAGCGTTTGGGCGTGCCCTTTTCGCGGTTCCACGGTGCCCACCATGAGGAAAACGGGAGCCTTGCTCATGCGCGCCAGGGCTTCCTCGAATCCCTTTTCGATCCCGTGGGTGGGAAGGCTGGCGGCGATGTCGGCTCCCAGATGGAAGTAGCCGACCTTCAGGGGCCGCCGGGAGCCGAGGTCCACTCCCTTCAACCAAGCAAGCAGCTCGTCGGCGACGGACCGCGAAATGCACATGAGCCCTTCCGAGACGCTCGCGATTGTTTCGATCCATTTTAGGTAAAGCGGACCTGCTTGCTTGATGAAACAGTCGGGCCGCAGGATCGGCAGTAGATCATACACAACGAAAAAGATCCGCACGCCCCGGTTGCGCAGGTCCATGAACAGCGCTTTTCGCTGTGGCATGTGAACCATATCGAGGTCGAGGCCGAGAAAACAGTCACCCACGCGGGTTTCGATCGGTTCGTCCTCAAGCAGTATCGGATCGCCGCCGATCATCCGGCTCATGAACTCGCGCGCGTAATAGTAACCGCCTTCTTCTGTGCAGTAGACCGGCTCGATATCAAATCCTTCCGGGGGAGCTTTCAACAACTCCCAGAGCACACTCCTTACCACCCGTTGAATTCCCGTCCTTCTATCGGAGATAGTGCTTAAAGTAATATCCACCAATAACTGGCGCCGTGTGCCGTGGACTTGCGTTTGGTTCTCCGCCATGGCCGACGCGAGTTTTACAAACGGGTCTTCCTCGCCGTTCGTCGGCGGGCCCACCCGCGCCAGGGCGTAAGCCAATCGGCGTTGAGCAAGTTGTGCACTTCTCTCGTCGAACCGCTCAATGGCTTCGGCATACCGCTTCGCCATCTTTGCGGGATCATGATGCTCGCGCATATAGGCGTTGGATTTGCTGCCGAGCGCTTTGCGCCGCGCGGGATCGTTGCGCAGTCGCACGAGTGCCGCCGCGAGTTCTGCCACCGGGCACTCGTCCGAGAGTTTCTCGACGATTTCATCCGGGAGTTCCGCCGAAGTGCCGTGCGCGTTGACGACAACAGGCAGCCCGAAGCCCATGCAATCCATGACGGCGGCGGAGGTTTCTCCTCGGGAATGCGTCCGCAGTTGCACTCCCACATCGGCTGCCGCGAGATAGCCGCGGTAGAGCTCTGCGTCGGCAAATCCGGTGATGGTGATGCGATCTTTCGAGGCGCTCTCACCGATTTTCTTTAACAAACGCGCTCCGTAATCGGTGGGTTCGTTCTCCCCCACAAAAACGAGATGGCAAGATTTCTCAGCGGCCAGCGGAGAGGCCAGCCAAGCCGATAGCAGTTGGTCGTTGAGCTTGTATCTGCTGAGCAGCCCAAAGGAACACACGACAAAATCGTCTTCCTTGAAACCGAGTCTCTTCCGAGCGGCAGCGCGATCCACTTCCGCCTGCGGCACACGCAAAAGGGGGATGCGCGTAATCTTATGTGCGACTTCAGCGCCGAAAAACCGCGCCGCGAGGTTCCTGCTGAACTCGGAATGTACGATGACTCCCGTGGCTTGTTCCAGGACGTGTCGGCAGCACGGATACTTGTTGTTGATTTCGGATTGCTTGGAGCGTTCACTGCGATGGATCAAGGCTCCATAGCCGTGGGAGTCGTACAGGGCATTAGTCCAGGTGGCGCCCTTCTGCTCGATCATCTCCAGGTGCCCCAATATCCCGCTGAGGTAAAAATCGTGAAGCACCACACATCCCGGGTGCCGCTCCAGCAACTCAAACATATGGCTGTGGAAAGTGGAGTTGCCGAAATGATAAAGCACCCGGTCGTAGCGGTCCGCGTTCGCGTCAAACCAAGCCCAATCACGAATCGTGAGATTGGCTTTGATCCACGGATCGCTCACCCAGGGTTGATTGACGATGACGTCGATTTCGTAATGGCGCGCCAATTCGGGGATCAACTCCGCACTGTAATCGGCGATGCCGGATCGTTCCGGGGGAAGCGGCGAAACGAAAGCCAGGCGCGGCTTTGCCGGTTTGCCGCATGCATCGCCTCAAAGGCGTCCAAAGCGCGCCGCGCATTCTCCGACCACGAGAACCGCTTGGATTGCACCGCTGCGTGGCGGCAAAGGTCGGCTTGGAAATTCGAGTCGCTCAGAACCTGCTGCATTTTTGCGGCAATCGAATCCTCGTTTCGGGCGTCGAAAAGGGCGTCCTCGCGACCGATCACCTCAGGGAGGCTTGTCGCGTCGGAGCCGATGACGGCGGCGCCGCACGACATCGCTTCCAGAGCAGGCAATCCAAAGCCTTCATACCACGACGGAAATACGAAAAGCCGGGTCAGATTATAAAGCGCCACCATCTCTTCGTCGGAGACAAACCCCGTAAGAACCAGCTCGCCTTGCGCCAACCCCGCTTTGCGCGCCAACGCCTCCAGCCGCTTGCGATCCCCCGGGCTCGTCTTGCACACGATGACGAGTTGATGGGCGCTCCGCACGTTGCTCGGGAGTTGGGCATACGCAGCGATGAGCCCTTCGATGTTTTTGCGGTGATCGATCCCCCCCGTGTACATCACAAACGGGCGGTTGATCCCGAAGCGTGCGCGCAACGCCGTTTCCTGTTCCCGGCTCAGCTTCATCGGCTTGAAGATCGCATCCGCCGCAGTTGAAATGTTGACCACTCGATGCTCCGGAAGCCCGAGCAATTCGATGGCGTCTTTGCGGGAGTTCTCGGAGATGGCGAGCCACAAGCGCGCGCGCTTCAATTGCTCGATTTTGTTGAAATACCATTCCCGATACGGCGGGTGCTTTAGGTAGAGATCCTGGAGAACGAGCGGGATCAAATCGTACAGCGTCACCGCGTTGGGGTGCGTGCCATCAAAAGCGCCGATCGAGGTGACGGCATCGTCTGTGTAGCCCTCGAAGAGGCTCGCGACATGAACGATGTCCGGGTTCAGCGACGCCAGAAAAGCTTCGCGAAGACATTCGGCTGCCTGGCGGCGCGGCCTATTCTCCGGCGCATGCCCGGCGACCGGGCCCGGCGCGCTCCAAGTCACAATGCGGTTTTGGGGCACGAGCCCGTCAAACGCCACGCGCAACTCTTCCACCGTGTCCGGGAATTGTGAGGAGAGGGCTATCCAGACTTCATGATTTGATGCCTGTTGCGCCATTTCCTTCGCCAAAGCCAACGAATAGCGGCCCATGCCCCGAAGCCGGTTTTCCGACTGACAAGCCTGCAAATCCAGGACAATGCGCATCTTAAAGGTTTGCGGTTTGTTTGAGTTTGGATTTCTCGACGCAAAGAGTTCTATAGGCCCGTTTTGCGCTTGCGGATAAACCTTCGGCGGCAAGGATGTCCGAAGCATCGCCCTCCGATGCCTCCCGTTGCAGGCGTCCGTTGAGCGTTTCGATGATCCCTCGAAGCTCGTTCAGTCGCTTTTCCGTTTCCTTATTCCAAGACAACTGGCTGCGGAAGGCGCTGATGAGGGCTTTGTTGACGGCCCCCTGCTTTCTAAAAACTGTGCGGAAAAAGCGCTTGAATGGGTTGAAACGCGGTTCGGGGTCTCCGAGTTTCAGATTTCTTTTTCCGAAATGTCTCCGAACGGCCTGGGTCAATGAGCCGACCAGATTGTCCAACTTGCGCTTGCTCTCGACCGAGGTCGTTTTGATCTGGGTTGCCTGAGCTTTCAGCATGGCCAATTCCTGGCGGGTCTGTCTCAGATCGTTCAGAGCCACTGCCAGATTATTCCTGGCTTCCCATTCGCTCGCGCGTATATGGTTATCAAAATAGTGGATGGGGGGAAGGGCAAGCAGGGGCGAGAGTTCTTCAAAACGCTCGTTGGAGACGTAATACCGGTTGACCCCGTCAAAGGTGCTAAATTGGTAGCCGGCCCCGGTGATAAGTTCTTCGAAGTCTTGGTGAGAGGGGGTGCGCGTGTCCGGCTTGGTCGCCTCTGCGAGGATGATCCAGGGACGATATTTCGATAAGTCCAACCCTTCGAACACCAGGCGTTCTGCGCCTTCGACATCCACTTTCAAAAAGTGAATGGTTTGCACTGCGCTTGCATCGAGGATTTCCGTGAGCGTCAGGGCTGCCACGAGGCGCTCCTCGACCGGCATGCCGTCGTGCCGATACGACTCGGCACGGGCTGCGTCGAACGTGGAGTAGCCGGTGTGCGGGACGTTAAAAAAACGGATCAACCCTTGTTTGTTGGAGACGAAGGCATGGACATTGGTGTCCCTCGGGCGTGCGGCGGCCAAGCTCGCGAAGTATTCGGAAGATGCCTCGATGTTGATCCCCTTCCAGCCACGCTCGTAAAAGGCGAGCGTGACCGAATCTTCCTTGGGATCTAACGCTCCCACGTCCACATAGAACCCTTCCGTTTCATTCTTCAGAGCACGCCAAAGAATCACGTCCTCATAGTTTTGAGCGTAAGAAATAAATTCCATTATATATTGCGAGTCCTTTTTTGCACTTGGCGTTGGTTTGTCTAAAGCCCAATGCTAGGAAACCCACCGAGATTCGCGCAAGGTCTTTCAAGCGGCCTTAAAATTTGATAATTTTTTCATCAGATAAGCCTCCATTTCCCTGAAGCGAACGCCAATACGCATCAAATACCATGCGCCAAATGGCCTCGTCGAGAACAGAAATTGCCGTAAATGCGGCTGTTTTTGCGGCGGGATCCGGGCTGAATCGACATCCGCTATGCGACGCGCTGGGAGGCCCCCGCATCTGCAAGAGGTTTGTGATAGCCTTCGTTCCTCAATTTCCTTCGTGCTCTTCGTGCCCTTCGTGGTGTAGTTTCCTCCCATCCCATGCTGCTCAAAGAAGTCATAGAGGCGCTTATCTTCGCTTCGCAGAAACCGCTCACGGCCAAAGAGATCGTCGCGGCGTTGCGCTCTGCGCTGGACGATTCCGACGAGGAGCCGGTGCGCGCCCTGGCCCAGCTCAAGGAAGCCGAGGTGGGCGCATTCCTGGAGCAACTCCGCTTCGAATACCAGCACGAGAACCGCGCGTTCCAACTCGTCGAGCAGATCAACGGCTGGTCCGTGGTCACCAAGCCCGAGTACGCCGTCTGGGTGCGCCAGCTTTATCCCGAGAGCAAACCGACGCGGCTCAGCGGGCCCGCGTTGGAGACCCTGGCCATCATCGCCTACCGCCAACCGGTCACGCGCGCGGACATCGAGGCCGTGCGCGGCGTGGCCGTGGACGGCGTGATGCAGAGCCTCTTGGAGCGCAGCCTCGTGCGCATCGCCGGGCGCGCCGAGGTTCCCGGCCGCCCGCTGCTGTACGAAACCACGCAGGTTTTCATGCAACACTTCGGGCTACGCTCGCTCGAAGAACTCCCCAATGTCGACGAACTGCGCCGCGTCCGTCTGCCCGTGGCGACCCCGCCCGAAACGTCATCCGAGTTGCCCCCCGCCGAGGAACCTGCTTTAACAGAGGGCAACGCCGAGAGCGTTCCCGCCGAATCCCCTACCACCGATCATGCCGCTGACCCCCATTCGTAAGAAAATCGACGCTCTCGACGAGCAACTCCTGGAATTGCTCAACCGGCGGGCCGACCTCGTCCACGAAGTCGGCGAGATCAAACGCAAAAACGGCGGCTCCGTCTTTGCCCCCGAGCGCGAGGAAACCCTCCTGCGCTCGCTCGTGGAACGCAACGCCCACCATGGCGGGCGGCTGCCCGACAGCGCCATCCGCGCCATCTACCGGGAGATCATGTCGGCCTCGTATGCCTTGGAGAAAGGGCTCACCATCGCCTATTTCGGCCCGGCGGGCACCTACACCCACGAAGCGGCGCGCAGTAAATTCGGGGCCAGCGTGGACTACGCCGCCCAGCCAAGCATCACCGATGTCTTCGCCGCCGTCGCGCGGGGAAGCGCGGATTTTGGGGTGGTCCCCATCGAGAACTCCAGCGAGGGAGCCGTCACCCACACGCTCGACGAGTTCATGGAGTCGGATCTGAAAATCTGCGCGCAGATCCTTCTGCGCGTGGAGCAAAACCTCCTGGCCAAATGCCCGCGCGAGGAAATTAAGAGGATCTACTCCCACCCGCAGTCGCTCGGCCAATGCCGCCAGTGGTTGCGCACCAATTTCCCCACGGCGGAAGTGATCGCCGCCTCCAGCAACACCCGCGCCGCCCAGCACGCCGCCGAGGAACCGGGTTCGGCGGCCATCGCCGGGAAACTCGCGGCGGAACTCTACGGGTTGAACATTTTGGAGCCGTCCATCCAGGATTCCGCCTTCAACACCACGCGCTTTCTGGTCATCGGGCCGCAATCGTGTCCGCCGACCGGCAACGACAAGACCTCCCTCATGTTTGCGGTGCAGGACAAAAGCGGCACCCTCTTCGCCGCGCTGGAACCGTTCGAGCGGCTCGGCATCTCCATGAGCAAAATCGAGAGCCGCCCCTCCAAGCGCAAAGCGTGGGAGTATTTCTTCTTCGTCGACATCGAGGGCCACGCGCAGGAAGCCCGGGTCGTCGAAGCGCTCGACGAACTCGAAAAGCGGTGCACGCTGGTGAAGGTCCTGGGCAGCTACCCGAAAACGGCGTAGGCGTGTTGGCTCGTTCTTTTAAGATTTACTGTTGGGCGCAAACCGGGTTTGCTTCTCCCCGTCCCGCGACGCACACCATGGATCTCATTTCCAATCTCCGCTCATTTCTTCACCTGAAGCCCAAGGAACTCATTGTTCCGGGCGATATTCCTGCAACCATCGCCAACTGCGGCGGCAGCGTCGGCGCGGCTGAGCAGTTCCCCGGCGTGACGGATTTCTTTGCGAGAGAGCTGATGCGGCTCTTCCCGGCCCAGCTCGGCGAAGGCAAGGCGGGCTGCATGGTCGCGGCAGCCTCTCCCGAGGGGCTGGTGCTGACTTCCCACCTAGCTTACCTCTCCGGCGCCCGTTTCGCGGCCGTCCAAGTCGTCGAAAGCGTTCCGAAGCTCACCCGCCATCATCTGCTCCCGAAAGAGAAAGTGGTGCTGGTGATCGACGAGTGCAAAAATTTCATCCGCCTCAACGAAGCCATGGCCGCGCTTGCCGCCCACAAGGTGCAGGTCACGGGCGTCGCCTGCGTCGTCAACTCGACCGGCCGCAACGAATTCTCGTTCCTGGACCGGGTGCCGATCCTTGCGCTCTACCACGGCACGCTGGCCCCGGTTCGCAACGGGCACTAAAAAAGCGCCAACGCGCTTGCTTCTGCCGCTGGGGCAGCTCCATTAACTCTCGATGTCAAAGCGTTCCCTGCCGGATTTTGCGTGGGCCTTCGGGCTCGCCCTTGCCGTGCGCTTGGTCGTGCTGAGCGCGTTTGGCGACTCCCCGTATTTCCTGCCGACCGCGGAGGACATGAAGTTCTACGCCGATTGGGGACAACGCATCGCCGCCGGAAACCTGACGGATCACCGCGCGTTCTACGGACTTCCGGGCTATCCGTTCCTGCTCGGGGGGATTTTCGCGCTCGTCGGGTTCTCTCCGTTCGCCGTCGGCCTTCTGCAAACCTTCTCCGAAGCGGCCATCGCGGCGCTGCTGGTGCAAATCGCCGCGTGGGCATTTCCCGGCCCCCGTGCCCGCGTGATGGGCGGGCTGGCCGCGCTGGGCTGGACCTTTTTTCAACCCGCGCAGGCGTTTTCCGTCATCCTGATGCCCACCACCTGGGCGGTCCTGACGTTCTGGGGCGTCTTTTGCTGGAGCACCCGGACCGAGAGCCGCTCCCTGTGGCGTCCGTGGTTGGGGATCGGGCTGCTCACCGGCCTCGTGGCGACATTGGTGGCGACGGTTTTCTTCGTGTTGCCGCTCCCCATCGCGGCGGCGGTGCGCAACCTTCGCAAGCCGGGCGCGATCCTGGCGGCGGTGGCTTGCTTGCTGGCGGGAGTCGTCGGGGGGACTTCCCCGTGCTGGCTGCACAACTATTTCATCGCCGGGGAGCCGGTGCTGCTCTCGGCCCATAGCGGATTGAACTTCTGGGTGGGCAACAACCCCGCCGCCAACGGCTATCCCAAGCTGCCGCCGGGACTTCGGGCGAGCCAGGCGGGGATGCTCAAGGACTCCATCCGCGTGGCGGAAAAGGCGGCGGGCCATCCGCTCAAGCGCGCGGAGGTTTCCAAGTATTGGTCCGCCAAAGCCAACGCCTACCTTCACGAGCATCCGCGCGAATGGCTCCTCTTGATCGCCACCAAAATCAAGAACGTCTGGAACGCGGCGCAATACGACGATTTGAGCATCATCACGCCGTTGCGGGACGAGGGGGTCGTGACGCCCGGCCTGCGGTTCGGCTGGGTGGCCGCGCTCGCCATTCCCGGCTTGCTGCTTGCCTGGCGGCGGTATCCGCGCTCGCGTTGGATCGCGGCGGCGGTGTGCCTCCACATGGCCGCGCTGCTGCCGGTGTTTGTGACCGAGCGGTACCGGCTGGCCGCCGTCCCCGGTCTGCTGTTGCTGGCCGCCTGCGGGCTCTCCGAACTTCAGCAAGCGCTGGCCTCCCGCCGCTGGAAACAAACCGGCGCGTGGATCGGAGCGGGCGCAGCGGCGTGGGTTTTCGTCAACCTCCCGCCTCACGAGCCGTCGCTTTTGTGGCTGGACACCTACAACAGCGGCCTCAAGGCGCTCGAAACCGGCGACATGGCGCGCGCGCGGGAGAAGCTGGAACGCGCCTATGCCTACGCGTTCGCAAACGCCGAGGTGAACACGTCGCTGGGCAATTACTGGCTTCACTTGAACGATTTCCCGCGCGCGAAGTGGTTCTACCAGCGGGCGCTCCAGATCGACCCCGCAACGCTGGAAGCCTTGAACAACCTCGCCCTATTGGAAATGACCGAAGGCCGCCTGGGTTTCGCGAAAGCGCTTCTCACCGCCGCGCTGCAAATCGAGCCGGACGACGCGAAGGTGATCGCGTTGATCGCCTACTGCGACCGCAAATTGCAGCAGAAAGGCCTTTCCTCTCCGGAGCGGCACGGAAACAGCTTACCTACTCCGTAATCTTGTGATCGCCTCCCTCCACTCCAAACGCATTCTGATATTCGTGGTGGCCTATAACGCCGAGAAGACCATCGACAGCGTTCTCGACCGCATCCCGGAATCGCTCCACACCCCCAATGTCGAAGTCCTCATCATCGACGATTCCTCGAAAGACGCGACGTTTGAGGCCGGAGTGAAACGCGAGCGGAGTTCACAAGGGTTCCGCATCACCACCCTGCGGACGCCGGTCAACCAAGGCTACGGCGGCAACCAGAAGCTCGGCTACCGGTACGCCATCAACCACGGGTTTGACGTTGTCGCGTTGCTGCATGGGGACGGCCAATATGCGCCCGAAATGCTGCCCGAGCTGCTGGCGCCCTTCTTCAGCGAAGAGGTGGACGCGGTGTTTGGCTCCCGCATGATCCAGAAACTTGACGCGCTCAAAGGCGGGATGCCGAAATACAAGTGGCTGGGGAATCAAGTGCTCACGCGCTTCCAAAATGCCATGCTCGGGTCGCACCTGAGCGAGTTCCACAGCGGCTACCGCCTCTACTCGACAGCGGCGCTGCGGCGCATCCCCTTTGAGCGCAACTCGAACGATTTTCATTTCGACACCGACATCATCATCCAGCTCCAGTTTGCCGGTTTGACGATCAAAGAGCTCGCGATCCCGACTTTTTACGGCGACGAGATTTGCCATGTCAACGGGATGAAATATGCGTGGGACATCTTTCGCACGATGCTGCGGGCGAAATTCCACGACAAAAACCTGCTCTATGATCGCAAGTTCGACGTCGGCCAGGTGGAGCTCACCTACGACCTGAAACTCGGCTTCGCCTCCTCGCACACCTTCGCCCTCAATGCCGTAAAAGCCGGAGCCCGCGTGCTCGACATCGGGTGCGGCCAGGGGCTGGTCGCCGACGAAATGGCCAAAAAGGCGGGCTGCGTTGTCGGGGTCGATCAGTATGTGCGCACCGCGACGCTTCCCAATGTGCTTTTTGAGCAATGGAATCTCGAAGCAGGCGAGATCCCCGTCGACGTCTCGCAATTCGACCAGATCTTCCTCCTGGATGTGATCGAACACCTCAAGGAACCGGAGGTTTTCATGGAAAAATTGCGCGCCGCCGCCGCCCGCAAGCGCCCGGAGATCGTCATCTCCACGGCGAACATCGCCTTTTTCGTCACGCGCTTGATGCTCTTGCTGGGCCATTTCAACTACGGACGCAAAGGCATTCTCGACCGGACCCACACGCGCCTTTTTACCTTCAACTCGTTGCGCGAACTGCTCCAGCAAACCGGCTACGAAATCGCCGAGACGCGTGGAATTCCCGCGCCGTTTCCCAAGGCGCTCGGGGATAACGCGCTCGGTCGCGGGCTCGTTCGGCTGAATGAACTCCTCCTGGGAATCTTTCGCGGCCTCTTCTCCTACCAGATTTTTATCCGGGCGCGCGCGCTGCCGACCGTGCCAACCCTGCTGGGTGAAACCGTCGCCGCGAGCGCGGCGCTCAAGAGTGGTCCGCAGAGGAACGCAGATCGCGCTGACCCAGTTCTCGAAGAGGTACAGTAGGTATAGGCTGCTTCCGCAAGCCACCCCAAGCTCGGCACAACAGAAAACAATCAGGCACTGGGATTGTTGAGAGTTCCCTCGCTGCGCTCGGGATGACAAGCGCTCCAAAAAAAACCGCGAATAGCCCCTTACGGTTTCACGATCTTGACGGCACGAAGCAGCGCTTCGCTGATGAGTTCGTAGAGGTGGTTATCGACGAAGAAAATCACGTATTGGCGCAACGAGTAGGCGCAGAGGCCGATCACGAGCAGTATTGCGACAAAAGAGGCGCGTTTGCCGAACGGCCGGGCCAATTCGCAGACTTGAGCCGTGGCGAGCGCGCAGATCGGGAGTTCCCAGATGGTCGCATAGCGCAAGTTCATCCCGAATTTTATGTTGCACATCACCACGTAGGTGAACCCGACAAATGCGCTGAGATATAAGAGCGGGCGACTGGTTTTTAAGGAGGTAAACAGCCCGCCGATCGCGAGGCAGAGCACCACCGGGCTCACAATCATGAGATCCACGAAGTACCGGTGCCACGGCCCGTCCCCGGTGCGAATGGCGTAGGTGAGCTTTTCGGCATTGCTGACGAGGAGTTGGTAAATAGCGATGAAAACATCGGTCCCACCGGCCAGGTTCATCAGCACGGAAAGCCCCGCCAGCGGCCCTGCGACCATGATGAGCAGAAGGCCGCGCGTGACTTCGCCAAACCTGGCCCAGCGATTGATCCCCACGAGTCCGCACAGGCCGATATACACAAAAAACGCGTTTTCTTTCGTCAACACCATCAGGGCCAGGCACGCGCCCAAAGCCGCCAGCCAGCCGCGGTGATTGGGCGTTCGCAGGTTTTCCCAAAGGAGCCAAACGCACATCGTCGCCCAGAACGCCAGGAAGCCGTCGACGAACGCATGTTGCGCCAAATGGATTTGGGTCGGCGAACACGCCGCCAGCGCCAGCACTCCGAGCCCGCTTGCTGTCCCGAGCATTCGCCACGCGCAGATCCCGGCGACAATAAACAGCAAACTCGAAAAAACCGAAGCGGTGCGGTGCAACGCGAGGAGCGCGGGGTCGGTTTGTGCGAAATTTGGCGCCTTGGCATACACCGGCGGCGCATCGCCAAACAGGATCCGCTTTGCGATCCAGCCGCAGTAAATATAGAGGAAGCGCGTGGGCGGCAGCTTGGTGATGGCGCCGGGCTCTTTCTGGTCTTCGAGGTAAAGCTGGCAGACGATGGGGTAGGACTCCAAACCACCCCGGTCGAGGGTGAGCACATAGCTGCGATAGAGCACTTCGTCAAAACCGGCCGTGGTAAACCCAGTCCACGGAACAATGCGGATCAGGATGCCAAAGATGATGATCAGCGCCGCAGCCGTCCAGGCGCACAGGCGGGTTCGCGACAGGGGCGGTTGAGCAACGGCTGGAAGAGTGGAAAGGGGGGCCATGGGCTGAGTCTCGGGAACGGGAAGCAAACGCGCTCGGAGGCAAACAGTAAATGCAAATTCGGCGGACTTCGCATTTTAGCAAACCAATCCGACCGCTTTTACGAATCCCTTCCGTAATTCCTCCAAAATGCTTCCCATCGCTTCTTCTCCTTTCCGCTCGTCCGGCATCGTCGGCGCAATGCTCCTCGCGGCCGCCGTTGCTCTGGCCGGGTCGGCCACGCCGGAGGAACCGGTGCCGCTCAACGTCGTTGCAACGGACGAAAGCACCGTTTTTTCCAGCGGTTTCAACCACCGGGGGATCGGCCGGGGAGACGCGTGGCATAGCTCGCTGGACGTCACCCGGCGCATCCCGCTCGCAGGTCCGGAAGGACACTGGTTTTTGCAGGCGGGCCTTTCCGGGGAGCGGTTCGACTTCGGGGGCTCGGATCGCGGGCCGCTGCCCAGCACGCTCCAAACATTCAATGTTCCGTTCGGGCTCGTCAATATTACCCAAGCGCACATCGGCTTCATCGCGCAACTGCGGCCCGGGTTTTATTTCGAACACGAGCTCAGCCGGGGCGCGTTTGACGTTCCGCTGGAGATCGGCGGGTACTGGCCGCTCATCAACGAAAAACTCTACGCCGCGTGGGGGCTGCGCGCCGCGCTTTTGCAGCCCCACGGCGTTTTTCCTGCCGCCGGGCTCATCTGGGTCATCAATCCCACGCTCATTCTCCACGGCGTCCTGCCCGAGCCCCGGATCGAGTACACCGTGAGCGAGAAATTGGCGCTTTGGGCCGGGGGCGAATTCACGGGCGGAACCTTCAAAATGGATTCGGGCACGGGCGACAGATTCAGCGGCACCGTGGTTCAATACTGCGAAATCCGCGCGGGAGCGGGGGCAACGCTCGTCCCTGCCAAAGGCTGGTGCGTCAAGCTGGCGGCGGGTTACGCGTGTGAGCGCAAATTTGATTTCTACCGCGCCGACCAGAGCTACGTCGCCGACCCCGCGCCGTATGTCCGGTTGCAGGCCTCGGCGGAGTTTTAGAACAGGGAGTTTTATCCGCAGATTTCGCGGATTTTCGCAGATTAAAACGATTCTTCTGAGGCGTTTGAGAAACTTGGTGGTCCCTCTGGAAATCTGCGTTTATCTGCGAAATCTGCGGATAAACATCTTCTCTTGGGCTAAATCTTGTGCCGGATCCCGCGGATCGACTCGGAGAGCTTCCGCAGGCCCAATTCCAGCCGCGTCTTGATGGTGCCGAGCGGGGTTTCCGTGGCCAGGGCGATTTCGCGTTGGCTCATCCCTTTGAAGAACGCCATCTCGATCGCCTGTCGCTGGAAGGGAGGCAGCACGTCGATCTTGGCTTTGAGAAACGTCCGCATGTCTTCGAGGTGGATGTCGTCCTCGATCCGGTTGTGAACCCACGCCTCCGGCTGGCGGTCCGTCGTCACCTCAAAACGGTCTTTGGCCCGGCAATACGCCTGGCGTTTGCGCAGCCGGTCGATGGCGCGCCGGCGGGTCAAGGTGACAATCCACCCGAGCGGTTTGCCCTTGTCGGACGAATAGTTTTTGGCCTGCTGCCAAACCTGCATAAATACTTCCTGTAACAAATCGTCCGCCTCGGCTTCATCATGAACCACCCGGATCGTGAGCGCTTTGAGGATCGACGCGTACCGGTCGTAGAGCGTGGAAAGGGCGGCGGGATTGCCGTGCGCGATGGCCTGCATCAACGATTCGTCGCTGATGGCTCCTTGCTCCACCGCCGGGGTGGGGAGGGGGACGGACGGCTCATTTTCGGCGAGCACGTCGTCGAGGGATTCTACTTCAGACAAATCATGGATGATCTCGAGCATTGGAGTTCCTTTCGGTTGCCCATGAGCCTAGAAGTCTGCGTGAACTCCCACAATAGGCGCCCCCCCGTTGGCCCCGGGGGAGGAACAACGACCCCCGGCTACGTGTTGACCCGGTGAAAAACCGGCCTGTGAATAACTTGTCAGTATCCGGTGATTATCCTGTGACGTGCGTACGGGATGACAAGCCGCTACGTGAGCGTCAGCATCTTCTCGGAATTCCTCTGCTTTTTTTTCCTGATTTGAGTTCCAGATTCTCTGTCTGGCCCGCAATGCGAAACTCAGATGCCCTCGGCTTCTTCCTGGCGCTTGAATTCCTCCAGTAACCCGCAGAGCCGTTCCATTGCCATATCGGCGTCCGGGCCTTCGATGCGGAACACCAGGCTGGAACCGTGGTCGAGGTTGGCGCTCAGGACATCAAGGATGCTTGCCCCCGAGTAATTGTCCCCGTTCTTGATGAGCGTGACGCTGGATTGGAACGTGCGCACCGCCCGGACAAACTCGGCGGCAGGACGAGCGTGCAGACCCAAACGGTTGAGTATTTTTACCTGACGTTCCAACATTGTGCTCAGAAACGTAGCTCGCTTCCGGTTTTGGGCAAACTTTTCATGAGGGGTTTTTCGCCGGGCATTCGGCCTTTGGGTCGGAGTGCCATCCGTAACCAGCGCTGTCTGCGTATTGTTCACGAGGTATTAACGATGAAAACGGTTCTGGTGTGTGTAATCTTTTTTAGCCAATTTGCGGCGCAGGGGCGGGATCTCACTCCGGTGAAGAGCCCGGTCTGCCCTTCCGCCCGCGTCACCGTGCTCCCTCGGAGCCGGGTGATTCCGATGGGTCGCTACCCTGCCCCGGTCGCCGAGATGACGACCAACAACGGGCCCACCGTGGGTGGAGTGGCCGTACGGGTGTCAACGGCGCCCGAGCCAGCCCGGATGTTCAGCCCGACCGCTCCGCCCGAATACGGCAGCGCGTGGGATCTGGTCTCCTTCACGACCGACCCCAACCGCACGGATAACCCCAATAAACCGCCCCAACTCCAACCCAACGGGCTGCGGCTCTTGACGTTCGGGTCCATTTGGTAGGAAGGCCGAAGCTTCCTGAGATTCCCGAAAATAGATTGGCAGCGGAACGGGTTGAGCGCATCCTTTGGGCCATCCATGAATCTCTCCCTCAACGGCGAACTGCGCGAAATTCCCGGCATCAGGACGCTCCCGGAATTGGTTGAAGCCCTCGGCCTTCCTGCTGCCGCGCTGCTGATCGAACACAACGGCCTGGCGCTGCTGCGCGGCGAATGGGCGGACCGTCCGCTGGCCGAAGGCGACCGCATCGAATTCCTGCGCATCACGGCAGGAGGATAGGCCGTTGGCAGCGCATCTTGGGGAGATTTAACGCCCCATTCCCTCTTTCTCCCCTCCCCCTGCCCGACTCCCTCCTCTGAGAGCAAAAAAGAGTTGGTTTTTCTGTAAATCGCGAGCAAAGTGGGGTGTGCACTGCCCTAAAACTGCCAAATCCTCTCCCAAAATGGCGATGAGGGAAGCTTTTTTTGCCTGCTTGCCACGGGCAGTCGCGAGGCCATGACCAAAAACCCTGAAGAACGGTTGCTCCAGCAGCTCTCCCGCTCCAAAATCTACCAGGATTACGAGCGGGCGTTTAGCGAAGCCACGCAGATGCCTTTGAGCCTGCGGCCCGTCGATATTTGGAATACGGCCCATCGCGGCAAGAAATTCGAGAACCCGTTCTGCGCCCTGATCTCCCAATCCGGCCGCTCCTGCGCGGCCTGCCTCGACACGCAACACCAGGTCACCGTGGGCGAAGGCGCGCGGACGGTCACCTGCTTTGCCGGGCTCTCGGATAGCGCCGTTCCGGTGCACCTCGGGCTCAAAACCATCGGCTATTTGCAGACGGGCCAGATCCTCCTGCGCGCTCCCAACAAGGCGCAATTCCAACGCATCGCCCGGCAGCTCCTCGAATGGGGCGCCACGGTGGACACCGCCCAGCTTGAGGAGGCGTATCTGCAAACCCACGTGCTCACCACGGCGCAGTACCAGGCGATGGTCAAGCTGCTGGAAATCTTTGCCCAGCACCTGAGCGCGCTTTCCAACCAGATCGCTTTGCAGGAGGCCAACGCCGAACCGCCGATCATCCACCGGGCCAAGGAGTTCATCGAAAAACACAAGTCGGACCCGATCTCGTTGAGCGAAGTGGCGCGCGCCTTGAACGTCAGCACGTTTTATTTCTGCAAACTCTTCAAGAAAGCCACCGGGATCAATTTCACGGAATACCTTTCCCGCGTGCGGATCGAGAAAGCCAAGAACCTGCTCTTGAACCCGAACCTGCGGGTGAGCGAGATCGCCTACGAAGTCGGCTTCCAGTCCCTCACCCATTTCAACCGCGTTTTTCTCCGGATCGTGGGCCGCTCGCCCACGGCCTACCGGGATGCGCTGCCCAAGTAAGTGACTCCCCGCATTTTAGCTCGACGCCAGCGTCCAGGTGACGCAACGATTCCCGCAGCCATGATGAACCCCTTCCAAAAAGCCTGCCGATACGCCGTTGGTTTGTTCGCCGCCTTCGCGCTGACGACCCACGTTGCTTCGGCATGGGATGCCAGTGCATTCGAAGCCGAAGCCCTGGGTGATGTGAAGGATCTAAAACCGCTCTTGATTGTCCGCATCACCACCGTCTATGGCTGCCACCTGGGTTTGGTGAATCCAGGTGTGGCACCCGGCTTGATGTCAGTGATGGTGGACGCCAAGCCCGACGCCGAATACGAAGGAATCCTTAATCGCACCCCGGTATTCAGCTCGAACGGAAAGCATTTCGCATACGGGGCGCGCAAAGGCGAGCAGTGGTTCGTGGTAGCCGATGGCAAGGCGGGGCCGAAGTGGGACATGATTCTCGAAGGCAGCCTGATTTTCAGCGAAGAGGGCCAGCACTTGGCTTATGTGGCGAAAAAAGGACGCCAATGGTTTGTCGTCATAGACGATAAGATCAGCGCTCCTTACGACGAAATCAGCTGCCTGCCCATGCTGAGCCAAGACGGCCAGCACGTGGTCTACGGAGCTCAGAACAAGAAAAGGCAGTTCATGGTTTTCGATGAAAACCCCGGCCCGGAATATGACTACGCCGTCTCGGTCAACATCAGCCCTGACGGGAAACGCGTGGCCCATGCGGCGCAGCAGGACAGCAAGCAGTTCGTGGTGGTGGACGGCCAATCGAGCCCCAATTACGGCGGAATATTTTGCGAGTCGCTCCAGTTCAGCGCGGATGGCAAGCACGTGGCCTACGCGGCAGAACGCGGGGTCGATCGGTTTGTCGTTGTGGACGGAAAAAACGGACCCAATTTCGAAGGAGTCGTCAAAAACAGCCTCAGACTGAGCCGGGATGGCAGCCGGGTCGCCTTTGTGGTGCGCAAGGGGGAGAAGTTGATCCCGATGATCGACGGTAAAGCCGGCCCCGAATACGACAAGGCGGAACCCGCCATGTTCAGCGAGAACGGGGATCACGTGGCGTATTTGGCCGGAACGGAAGCCGAGCGTTTTGTGGTGGTGGACGGCAAGGCGCAGTCGGATTTCGAAGAGATCGCCAAAAACACGTTGGTGATGAGTTCCGACGGCATGCGCGTTGCCTATGGGGCGTTGAAAAACGGCAAATACAAGATGGTCATCGACGGCAAAACCTCGGGGGAATACGACGCGGTGGGGGTGCCTTCGTTCAGCCCCGACGGCAAACACGTCACCTACCGGGCGGGAAAAAACGAGCAGGCCATTGTGTTCGTGGACGGCGATGAAGTGCCCAACTACATCGGGCTCGTTTGTGAACCGGTATTCCGCAAAGACGGTGTGCTCGAGTTTATGACTGCTGAAAAAGGGATTTTGTATCGGATAACGAGCAAAGCCTTCCTTCCCACCCCGTGAAAGCCGGTTTTGTAGATAAGCTCATCGAACGGATCGGGCGCGTCGGGTCCGAAGACGTGCAGACCTACCTTGCGCGCCTGGCCCGTGAAAAAGGGTTCCTGGAAACCATTTTCAACGCCATCCAGGAAGGGGTGATCGTGACCGACTCGACGGGCCGCATCAACTATGTCAACCAGGCGGCTTGCGGCCTTTTCGGCTTTTCCCGGGAAGACTGCATCGACCGCCTGCTCTCGGAACGCCTGCGCGGGCTGGAGTGGAACGAAGTGGCCGGCGGCAGCGAACAAATCGTCAGCCGCGACATGGAGGTCTTTTATCCCGAAAACCGGATCCTGAATTTTTACGTTGTCCCGCTCAAAACCGAAGCCCCCCAGCGCGGCAGGAAATCGACGGTCGCCGAACCGGAGGTCACCGGGTACGCCGTGATCCTGAGGGACATCACCGAGACCCGGCGCAGCACCGAGCAGACCATCGAAAGCGAGCGGCTCTCGGCTCTGACGCTTTTGGCCGCCGGGGTGGCCCACGAGATCGGGAACCCGCTCAACTCCCTCCACATCCATCTTCAGTTGATGGAACGGCGGTTGCGCAAATTACCCGAGGAAGCGCGGGAGTCGCTGCGGGAATCCGTCGAGATCGCCAAGGAGGAAATCACGCGGCTGGACTCGATCGTCAATCAATTCCTGCGCGCGCTTCGGCCCACGCCGCTGGAGACGCGGCCCGAGAACATCAACGCGATCGTGGAAGAGTCGGTCGCGTTTCTGGAGGCCGAGATCGCCGACCGCGACATCCTGGTGGAACAAGAGCTCCGCCCCGACCTCCCCCTGCTGGAAGTGGACCGCAACCAGCTCAAGCAGGTTTTCTATAACATCATAAAAAACGCGTTTCAGGCGATGAAGAGCGAGGGCATCCTGCGCATCCGCACGGATCGGGACGACCATTTCATCTCGATCTCGTTTGCGGATACCGGCGGAGGGATTTCCGCCGACCACATGAGCAGCATTTTCCAGCCGTATTTCACCACCAAAGCGAAGGGGTCCGGGCTGGGATTGCTCATCGTCCGGCGCATCGTCCGGGCGCATGGCGGGGAGGTGGATCTCGTCAGCAACGATGGGATCGGGCTGACGCTGACCATTCGGCTCCCCCTCCGGGATCAACGCGTGCGCCTGCTCGGCCCGGGCGAACCGCAAGAGGGTTGATCGTCTATTGGGGATTATTTTTTTGCTGTTGGAGCAGCCTTGGGGATCACCGGAGCGTCGCCCGCATTGATGGTGGCAGCCGTTTTGCCATCGAAACCGGGAGTCACACTCACCCGCATTCCTGTTTTCAAATCGTTCGAGGTCACCCGGTTGCCATGACGCGTGAAAACCGTGTTTTTATCGATCTTGTATTCCTTCGTAACCAAACCCGTATCCACGGTGATGGAGTCTGCACTGATACTCCCGATCACGGTGTGTCGTGCGGGGGTAGGAGTTGGCTTGGTGGCACCAGCAAGAGCTGGAGAAAGAGATAATGCGAGAGCGACCACGCAAAGAATTA
>JBAXCI010000003.1:0-37509 GCA_037141555.1 Verrucomicrobiota bacterium
GCATGGCCAGGATGGAGCAGGAGATGAAGAAGAACGAGTAATCCTCTCTGATCGCCCCCCCCTGTGACCCCCATTTCCGACATCGACTGGGCAGCCTGGATTCCACAAGAGCGCGCCGTGCTCTGCTTTATTTTCCGCGGCAGCGAAATCCTGCTCATCCACAAAAAGCGGGGGTTGGGCGGCGGGAAAATGAATGCGCCCGGCGGCAAGATCGAACCCGGCGAGACGCCCCGCGACGCGGCCATCCGCGAGACGCAGGAGGAGGTCGGGCTCACGCCGTTCGATCCGCAACCGATGGGCGAACTTTTTTTCCAGTTCACCGACGGCTACAGCCTGCATTGCATCACGTTCCGCGCCGAAGGATGCGAGGGGACGCCCGTCGAAACCGACGAAGCCGTGCCGCTCTGGACCCCTCTGGACGCCGTCCCCTACGACGCCATGTGGGCCGATGACATCGACTGGCTGCCGCTTTTAATCGCCGGGCGCGCGTTCCGGGGTTACTTTATTTTCGAGGGTGATACGATGCTCGAACACCAGATCGAGGTATTGGACGCAGGAGCGACTTTTATATGATCGATGTCGCGCATATAAATAACGAGCTTGCCTGCGAAACGGCGCTTCGTTTGGGAAAGCGCGTGCTGGTTGCCGGGTGCGGCTACCTGGGTCGCGCGCTCGCCCGTCAACTCCAGGCGCAGGGATGGCAGGTCACGGCCATTACGCGCTCGCTCCCATCGGCACAAGCTCTCCAAGGGGAGTTATTTGGCGTTCTCGCGTGCGACATCGGCGACCGCCCCGCGCTGGCCGCGCTCGGCGCGTTCGACGCCGTGATCCACTGCGCAAGCTCGGGCCGGGGCGACGCCGAGGTTTACCGGGAGGTTTATCTGGAGGGAGCGCGCAACCTCATTGCCGCGCTGCACCCCGCGCGTTTCATTTTCACGGGCAGCACCTCTGTTTATGCGCAGACGGACGGGGCGGTGGTCAGCGAAGGAAGCCCCGCCCAACCGGGCCGCGAAACGGGGCGAATCCTGCGGGCTGCCGAAGACCTGGTTTTGGCAGCGGGCGGCACTGTGGCGCGGCTGGCGGGCATTTACGGGGCGGATCGCTGGGTGCTGTTGCGAAAATTTCTGGCCGGGGAGGCCGTGATCGAAGATGACGGGCTGCGCTGGCTCAATCAAATCCACCGCGCCGATGCCGCCTCGGCCTTGGGGTTTTTGCTGGAGCCTGCAATCCCGGCGGGGATTTACAACGTCAGCGACGGGACGCCCGTCACCCAGCGCGAGGTTTACGCCGCATTTGCCGAACATTTCCGCCGCCCCCTGCCGCCCAACGGGCCTCGCGAGGTGCATCGCAAACGCGGCTGGACCCACAAACAGGTGAGCAACGCGAAACTGCGCGCGCTCGGCTGGACACCGCTTTACCCGTCATTCCGGGAGGCGCTCAAAAACATCCGGTAGAGAAAGGTCTTCTCGGCGTTTTCTCCCGAAAGCGGTGTCAAGCCACCGCAGTCCAAAACGCAGGCGCGAAAATCAACGTGCCCACCGATTCGCGCCAGCGTTTTGGACTGCGTGCGCCCCCCCGCCGCTTTGGGAGAAACTCCCCCCTTTCAACTCCAAAATCCGGTGGCCGGGGGATCTCCCCTCCCAACTTTGCCCCCGTACCGGTTTGGCGGTTGTTGGTGCTTTGCAGCGCGCTCGGATCGGTCGCTTTGATCCAGAAATATTTCCCTTGGAATGACCGCGCCCCCATGAACGGGTTCAATGAGCCGTTGTAGACAGAGGACGTTCTGGGATCATCTTTGACGACCCGCACTCTTATTTTCTTCGTGGCGCGCAGTTGGATTTCCCTGAGCTCGCCCTGCGGCGGGATGCCCACCTTCGCGGGAGTCGGCGCCGGTGTGGCAGCCGCTTCGGCCAGAAGGGCGGCATCGGAGCTTCCCGATGCCAGCGGTTCGGCGCGGCGCACTTCCGGTTCAGGCGTGGGCGAAGCCGTGAGGGTCAACGGCGGCGGGGCCGGGATCTCCAGATCGACGGCACCCGTTGGAGAAGGGGCGGGCGGCGCTGTAGGAACGGGCGTGGGAGTCGGCGTCAGGGCGGGAGTGGCGGAAGGAGCTGGCGTCGGAGTTGCGACCACAGCGGCCTCCTTGCTCCCATTTTTCTCCGCCAAGCCGAGCCGACGGATGTTCATGACTCCCCAACCGATGAATGCCCCAATGATGGCCATGGCCACGAAAACGAAAAAGAGGATGAGCCAGCGCGGTTTCTCGGGCGGCCCGTCCTGCACCTGGCGCGTGCGAGCCGGGGGCGGCGTTTCGTCGCTTTGCAGATACTGGTAGTCGCCGAGACCGACCGTGCTTCCCACCTCCACCGTCGGGTATTTGGAAATATCCAGGCCGAGGTACTTCGCGTAGAGCAGCAAAAAACTGCGGGCATACGTGATGTTGGGGAAGCGCGTGTAATCGTCGCTCTCCAGGTCGACAATGCGCGCCGCGCGTATTTTGGTCACGCGGGACACTTCCTCAACAGTCAGGTTCTTTTTAAGCCGCGCATCGCGCAGCGCTTGGCCTACACTTCCTAGCATAAATTTTAAATAAGATCGTCGAGGTCCACCAGGATTTCACGCGGTTTCGCGCCCTCCCCTGCGGCAACGTAGCCGCGGGCTTCGAGAATGTCCACCACGCGGGCCGCCCGGGTGTAGCCCAAGCGCAACCGCCGCTGGAAAAGCGAGGTGCTCGCCTTGCGTTCCTGTTTCATGATTTCGATGCACTTCTGCACCAGTTCTTCATCTTCTTCGGAAAGCTCTTCCGCTTCGGCTCCCTCGCCCGAGATGCGGTCGTGGATCTCGCTGTCGAAAGTCGGCGTGCTCTGGGCCGAGACGAATTCGACCAGGCGATGGATTTCGTCGTCGGTGACCAACACACCCTGGGCGCGGGTCATGCGCGAGGTGCCGGGCGGCTGGTAAAGCATGTCGCCTTGGCCCAGGAGCCGTTCCGCCCCTTTCTCGTCGAGGATGATGCGCGAATCGAGCCCGCTGGCCACCTGAAAGGCGATGCGGCTGGGAATGTTGGCCTTGATGACGCCGGTGATGACGTCCGCGCGAGGCGTCTGCGTGGCGACGATCATGTGGATGCCCGCCGCGCGGGCCATCTGGGTGATGCGGGCAATACCGCTTTCGACGTCCGCCGGGGCGGTCTGCATCAGGTCGGCCAACTCGTCGATGATCACGACGATGTAAGACATCGGCCCTTCGGGAATCTCGATTTCGTCGTCCCGGCGCACCCGCACGGGCGGTTTTACCACCTCTTCCTCGACGGCCTCGGGTTCCTCCCCCTCATGCGTTTCCCAAGGAGCGGTTTCGCCGCCGTTCTTGGCCTCCTCGGCTTCGGCCTCGGCGTCGAGTTCCTTCTGGCTCTTGGGCTTGGGCCGGGCGTTGAAGGAGGTGATGTTGCGCACGCCGGTTTTGGCGAAAATCTTGTAGCGCTTCTCCATCTCGTCGATGACCCAGCGCAGCGCGAGCAGCACTTTTTTGGGATCGGTGACGACGGGGATCACCAAGTGCGGCAGCGTGTTGTAAATCTGCATTTCGACCACCTTCGGGTCGATCATGATGAACCGGAGCTGGTCCGGGGTGAACCGGTAGAGGATCGAGGCGATGATGGAGTTGATGCAGACGCTCTTGCCCGACCCGGTGGTGCCCGCGACGAGCAAATGGGGCATCTGGGCCAGATCGCCGAGGATCGCCTTGCCGTAAACGTCTTTGCCCAACACGAGCGGGATCTTGGCTTTCGTGTTGAGCCAATCGTCGGATTCCATCAACTCGCGGAAAGCGACCTTCTGTTTGCGGCTGTTGGCGATTTCGATGCCGACGGTGTCCTTGCCGGGAATCGGCGCGAGGATGTTGATGCGCTCGGCGCGGGTGGCGCGGGCGATGTCGCGCTCCAGGCTCACGATTTTGTCCACGCGCACTCCCTTGGCGGGATAAACTTCGTAGCGCGTGATGGTGGGGCCGCGCGTGATGTCCCCGGGGGCGACGGCGATGCCGAACTGCGCCAGGGTTTCGATCACCAGTGCCTGGATTTTGAGGAGTTCCTCGGGGTCGGCAGCGGCGGCCTCTGCCGGGTTCGGCTCGTCGAGCAACTCCAAGCCCGGCAGTTGGTAATCTTCGAGGTGAACGGGGTCCTTGAGCACGAGGGGCGCGGGCTTTTCCCTGGGCTCGGTTTTGCGCACCGCGGCGCTGGTATCGATCACCTGCGGTGCGGGCCGGTCGGGTGCAAACTCGGGCTCCGGTTCGCCCTCCGCCTCCGGCGCGGTTTCCGGCTCGGGCGAAAGCTCCAGAGGCTTGACCCCTTTGCGCTTGAGCTGTTTTTCCAGCTTGCGCGCTTCCCCCTCGAGGCGTTTGCGTTCCAGTTCCAGGCGTTCGCGGTCGTCAGCCCGGGCGATTTGCCACCGGCGGTAACGTTCCATCAGGATCGGGCCTTGCGCAACGAGCTTGCGAATCGCGAGCACCGGGTGGATGCCGGTCATGAGGACCAGGCTCGAACCGTAGAGGCTCGTGAGCAAAATGAGGGAACCGAGTTTGTTGAACATCAGTTCGAAAAACCGGTGTCCCAACCAGTAGCCAATGACGCCGCCCGGCCCGGCCCAATCGCGCGGCAGAAAGCCGTGGAAGAGCTGGAGCAGGCACGCGCCGGAAAACACAAAAACGACGACCCAAGGCAACCGCCGGACGAGCAAAGCGTCGGGGATGATCAGTTTGATCGATCCAAAGCCAAAAAGAATGGCGGCAACAAAGAAGGAAGCCGCGCCGAAGAGAAAATAAAGGTAGCCGCCCACGTAGGCGCCCGCGATGCCGATAAAATTGTGGGCGTGCCGGTTGGCTTGGCTAGTGGAAGCCAGCCAGCAATCGCTGGGGAGGTCCTTGGCGTCGTAGGAAATGAGGGAAAGAAAGAGCAGCGTGCCCGCTCCCAAAAGGATCAGGCCGATAAGTTCCTGGTAAAGGCGGTGCTCAGACTCGCGTGACATTCGAGCCACTGTAGCCTTCCCGCCCCGGCTTTCAAGATCGCATAATGAGGAATCCTGTCTTCGTGGCGGGGCAATCAGATGACACGCGTCGTCGAAAGGCAAATCGAAACGGTACGGGAGGCTCTTGTATCTTCGAATTGTTCGTTTCCCTGCGCGCCTTCTGCGATCCTAGATATGGATCGCCTTGCCGAACGCCGTGCCCACGGACTCGTGCACCGCTTCGCTCAAGGTCGGATGCGCGTGGATGGTCGCCTCGATCTCCTCGTAGGTGGCTTCCAGCGTGATCGCCAGCCCCAACTCGGCGATCATTTCCGTGGCTTCGGGGCCGACGATGTGCGCGCCGAGAATTTCGCCGTTTGGCTCGCCGATGAGGATTTTCACAAAACCCTCTAATTCTCCAATGGCGCGGGCTTTGCCGCTGGCCATGAACGGGAATTTGCCGAGCTTGTAGGCGACCCCTTTTTGCTTCGCCTCGCCCTCTGTGAGGCCGACGCTGGCAACCTGCGGGTTGGCGTAGGTGCAGGCCGGGAAAGTGGTGACGCGCTTGGGTTTGTGGCCCGCGACGAACATCCCCTCGACCGCCTGGATCGCCTCGAAGCTGGCAACGTGCGCGAGCCAGGGTGGCCCGATGATGTCGCCCGCCGCGTAGACGCCGGGAATGCTGGTTTCGTAGTTGTCGTTGACCTTGAGATAACCGCGTTCGGTCAGCTCCGGTTTGGCCGAGCCGGTGGGAAGGATCGGCGCGACCCCGATGGCTACGAGGGCGACCTCGGCTTCCAACGTCTCGTCTTTCTTGCCGGAAACCGTGAGTTTCACCCCTTTTTCCGAGGCCTCGGCGGTGACGATCTTGGTGTTGGTGAGCACGGTGATCCCCTGCTTCTGGTAAGCTTTCTCAACGACCGTGGAAACGTCGGCGTCTTCGTAGGGAAGGGCATTGGGCAACATTTCCACCATGGTCACCTTGGTGCCGAAAGCGTTGTAGAAATAACCAAACTCCGTGCCGATGGCTCCCGCGCCGATGATGATCATCGACTTGGGCTGCACAGGGAGGATCATCGCCTCTTTGCTGCTGATGACGGTCTTGCCGTTGAACGGCAGGCTAGGCAGAGGCCGCGCGGTACAGCCGGTGGCGACGAGGATCTTCGGCGCGCTGTGGCTCTCTTCCTTGCCGTCGGCGAGCTTCACCTTCACGACGCCGCCCGCTTCCAGGAACGCTTCGCCCCGGATATAGTCGATCTTGTTTTTCTTAAAGAGGAACTCGATGCCCGCCGCGTTTTTGTCGGAGACATCGCGGGAACGGGCGATGATTTTGCTCCAGTCGAAGCCGAGGCCGTCGAACTTGAACCCGAACTCTGCGGCCCGCTTGTTCATCGTCTGGAACAACTCGGCATTGCGCAGGAGAGCTTTGGTGGGGATGCAACCCCAGTTCAAGCAGGTGCCGCCCGCGCGTTCCTTTTCAACGCACGCCACTTTTTTACCGAGTTGGGCCGCGCGAATCGCGCCGACATACCCCGCAGGGCCTCCGCCGATGACAATCAGGTCGTAGTTCATAGGATGATCAAGGATGGGGCGGTAGAGCGTATGGCGTCAAAAGAAATCGAACTCAAGGAAGAAATGGCTCGTCTCCCAAGCGGCGATCAGGAACCAGATAATTCTTAACGTAATCGCGCACCGCGTCGGTCAAGGGCGTGAGGGATTGGGCAAACCCCGTCGCCCGCAGCTTCCCGATGTCGGCTTGCGTGAAATACTGGTATTTGCCTCGCAACGCTTCCGGCATCTCGATGTATTCGATGCGAGGCGCGCGACCAAGCGAGGCGAAGAGGGCGCAGGCGAGTTCGTTCCAGGTGTGGGCCTCGCCGGAGCCGACGTTGAAGAGCCCATTGGCTTCGGTCCGCCCGGCCAAGTGCAAGGTCATCGCCACCGCGTCTTTGACATAGAGAAAATCGCGCTTCTGCTCCCCGTCGGCATAGTCGGGCCGGTGGCTCTTGAAAAGTTGAATGACGCCGCTTTCCAGCGCCTGGGCGGTGCTCTTGTGGACGACGCTACGCATTTCGCCCTTGTGGTCTTCGTTGGGGCCAAAGACGTTGAAATACTTCAGCCCGACGATGCGCTTTAGCCAACACTGCCGCTGCGCATACAGGTCAAACAAGTGTTTGGAGTAGCCGTACATATTGAGCGGGCGGAACCGGTGAAGTTCCTCTGTGGTGTCGGCCATCCCCGCGCTTCCGTCGCCATAAGTGGCCGCCGAGGAAGCATAGACAAAGCGCGCCCCGTTCGCCAGCGACCACGCGGCCAGGTTCCTGGTGAACTCGAAGTTGTTGCGAATCAAGTAGGCCGCGTCCCGCTCTGTCGTCGCGGAGCACGCGCCAAGATGGAGCACCGCGTCGAACTTTCCGAGCGTCCCACTTTCCAAACGCGGGAAAAGATCGTCTGCCTCAAGGTAATCTGAGAAGCGGAGGGGCGTGAGGTTGCGCCATTTCTCCGAAGTGCCGAGGAAATCTGCCACGACGATGTCTTCACACCCGCGCCGATTGAGTTCCCACACGAGGGCGCTCCCGATGAAGCCCGCGCCGCCGGTGACTAGAATGCGTTGATTTTCCCACATAAATTACAGGCCCAGAACATAGGCGAAGAGGAGCGGAGCGACGATGGAGGCGTCGGATTCAATGATGAACTTCGGCGTCTCGACGCCCAGCTTGCCCCAAGTGATTTTCTCGTTTGGCACCGCGCCGGAATAGCTGCCGTAACTGGTGGTCGAATCGCTGATCTGGCAGAAATACCCCCAAAGCGGCACCTCCTCGCGTTGCAAGTCCTGATGCAGCATCGGCACCACGCAGATCGGAAAATCGCCCGCGATGCCACCTGCAATCTGGAAGAATCCGATGCTCTGGCAGGCGGATGTCCGCTGATACCAATCGGCCAGCGTTATCATGTACTCGATGCCAGTACGCACGGTGTGAATGTTTTTTACATCGCCGATGATGCAATGACCGGCATACATGTTGCCGAGCGTCGAATCTTCCCAGCCGGGCACAAACAGGGGAAGGTTGAGCTCCGCCGCCGCGAGCAGCCAGCTATCGCGGGGGTCGATCTGGTAATCCCCGGAGAGTTTTCCACTCAACAGGATGCGATACAGGTATTCATGGGGAAACCACCGCTCCCCTTTCGCATCCGCATCCACCCATTCCGCGAGCACAACCTTTTCGATCCGGCGCATCGCTTCCTGTTCGGGAATACAGGTGTCGGTCACCCGGTTGAGATGGCGATCCAGCAACGCTTGCTCATCCTGCGGCGTGAGGTCGCGGTAATGCGGGAGCCGGACGTAATGGTCGTGCGCCACGAGATTGAATACGTCTTCTTCAAGGTTGGCGCCCGTGCAGCAAATCGCGTGAACTTTACCCTGGCGGATCATTTCCGCGAGCGAAACGCCCAGTTCCGCCGTGCTCATTGCTCCGGCGATTGTCACAAGCATGGCGCCACCGCCGTCCAAATGTCGGCGATAGCCGTCTGCGGCGTCCTTGAGCGCCGCCGCGTTGAAATGGCGGAAGTGGTTTTGGATGAAAGACGAAATCGGACCGGTCGCCTCTGGAACGAGTAATGGAGATGGATTCATGGGGGTGTCGCAGTGGAGTTCTTCCGCGCAGCCCCAAAAAATGAAAAGCCACGCGCTGGGAGCTACGAGCTTTCGCCCGCCATCGCTCCAAACATGTGGCTTATAGCTAAACTTCCCTAAACGGCGTCTTTTGTCAACGCCTCTACCAGGGCTCACGCATCTAAAATTTATCAGGAACTCAGGAACTCAGGAAAAAAGCGGATACCGTGGTACACATGTCATTCCGAGCGCAGCGAGGAACCTCCCAAGCAATCCCAGTGCGTTGTTTTCTCTGTGTGTGAAGGCTTGGAGTGGCTTGAGGGGTCCCTCACTGCGTTCGGGATGACATGCACCTGCGCGTAACCCCTGAATTTGGGAAACGTCTCTCCTGAGTTCCTGAGCTCCAGATTCTCTGTTGCCTTTTTTAGATGCGTGAGCACTGACGCCGCCTACAGCAGCATGAGCGCCGGATTTTCGATCAATCCGCGCAGTTCGCCCAGGAACTGCGAGCCGAGGGAGCCGTCCACGACCCGGTGGTCGCAGCTCAGGCCCAACGCGATCCGCTGCCCCGCGACGATCTGCCCCGCCGCGTTGACGACCGGCTTTTTCACGATGGCTCCGACGCTCAAAATCGCCGCTTGCGGCGGGTTGACGATGGCGAAGAAGCTCTCGATGCCGTAGCTGCCAAGGTTGGAAAGGGTGAAGGTGCCGCCCTGGTATTCCTCGGGCTTCAATTTTTTGGTGCGGGCGCGCGCGGCGAGGTCCTTGACGCTTTCGCTGATCTCGCGCAGGGATTTGCCGGCGGCATCGCGCAGGACGGGGGTGACGAGCCCGTCCTCGACGGCCACGGCGACCGCAAGGTTGATGGCGGCGTATTCGATGATGGCGTCGCCAGCCCACGCGGCGTTGACCTTCGGCACACGCGCCAAGGCGGAGACCACGGCTTTGATCACCAAATCGTTGATGGTGAGCTTCCCTCGCCCGCTGCTTTCCGCAGTGGCGTTGATCTCGGCCCGCAGCTTGAGGATCGGCTCGGCATCGGCTTCGATTTGGAGGTAGAAATGGGGCACGGTCGATTTGCTGGCGACCAGCCGCTCGGCGATGACGCGCCGCATCCCCGTGAGCGGGATCGTGCGGTCGTTGGGCCCCGCCGGGATCGCGGGGATGACCGGGATCGACGTGGCGCCAGCCGGAATGCCGACGCTGGGCTGCGGAGCCGGACGCTTGGGCGCGGGTGCCGGAGCGGCGGCGGAAGGTTGTGCGGCGAGCACGTCGCGCTCGATGATGCGTCCGCCGGGGCCGGTGCCGACCACGCGCGACAAGTCCACGCCGCGCTGGGAGGCGATGCGCCGGGCCAGCGGCGAGGCTTTCACGGGGCCATGCGAGACGGCTTCCTGAGGAACGGGGGCGACCTCGGCTTGGATCACGCTCGGCTCCCCTGCTGGGGCGGTAGCTTTTGGGGCGGCAGGTTTGGGCGCCGCCAGTGCCTCTCCGGGCTTCTCGCCGGGCAGCGCCAGCAAGGCGATTTGTTGCCCGACGGCCACTTTTTGGCCCTCCTGGACGTAAATCTCCGCCAAAACGCCGTCGTCGAACGCCTCCATCTCCATCGTGGCCTTGTCAGTCTCGATCTCGGCCAAGATGTCGCCCATTTCCACCTTGTCTCCCACTTTTTTCAGCCATTTTGCGAGGGTTCCCTCGGTCATCGTGTCGCTCAACTTGGGCATTTCAATCGGGAGTGGCATAAGAAAAAGTGCGGATTGGAGATTTAAGGATTAGAGAATAACGGGGGCTTCAGCAAATGGACAGCGCTTTTTGCACGACCCGCTCGGGAGTCGGCAACTGCATCTTTTCGAGCGGCGGACTGTAAATGGCCGGGGCATCCAGCGCACTGAGGCGCTGAATGGGCGCGTCGAGATCGTCAAAGGCTTTCTGTTGGATCATCGAGGCGATCTGGGCGTCGATGCCGCAAAACGGCTTGTTCTCTTCCACGAGCACCGCCCGGTGGGTCTTGCGCACGCTCGCAAGGATCGTTTCCTCGTCCAGCGGCCGGATGGAACGCAGATCGACGACCTCGGCGCTGATGCCGTGTTCGGCCTGGAGGATTTCCGCCGCTTTGAGGCAGGTGATGACGGCCCGCCCGTGGGCGATGAGGGAGATGTCGGTGCCAACCCGCTTCACATCGGCGACGCCTATCGGTATAATATACTCTTCTTCAGGGACTTCCCACTGTTCGCCGTACAGCAGGGTGTTTTCCATGAACATCACCGGGTCGTTGTCGCGGATGGCGGCTTTGAGGAGCCCCTTGGCGTCGTAGGCGGTGGCGGGGCAGACGACTTTGAGCCCCGGCGTGTTGGCCAGGAGGTTTTCGGGGGTGTGGGAGTGGGTGGCCCCGACGTTGGTGCCGCCGTTGGCCGGGCCGCGAATGACGATGGGGACGTTGATCTGCCCGCCGGACATGTAGCGCACGCATCCGGCGTTGTTGACGATCTGGTCGAAGGCGACGAACGAGAAGCTCCAGAACATGAGCTCGACCACGGGACGCACCCCGAGCATGGAGGCTCCCACGGCCATCCCGACAAACCCGGCCTCGGAGATCGGCGTATCGACGATGCGCTTGCTCCCGAAGCGGGCCCAGAGCCCTTCGGTGACTTTGTAGGCGCCGTTGTATTCGGCGACCTCCTCCCCGAGGACCACCACGTTTTCATCGCGGAGAATCTCTTCCGCGAGCGCGTCGTTCAAGGCTTTGCGGTAGGTAATGAGCGGCATGGCAAAGTTGGCTGGTTGCTTAAAGTGAAAGGGCTAGTTGAAGAAGTGCGTGCCGTGAGGGCCGTCGCCCGTGGGGTGATCGACTTCGCTATATACGTCTTTGAAAATGTCCGCCTCGGTCGGGAACGGGCTTTCGTCGGCAAACCGCGAGGCAGCCTCGGCTTCCGCGCGCGCTTCGTGGTCGATCGCCTCGGCCTGGGCCTCGGTGAGGATGCCTTCGTCGATGAGCCGCTTCTGCCAGAGCCGGAGCGGGTCGTGGTAGGTTTTGTAATGCTCGATCTCCTCCGGGGTGCGGTATTTGCGGGCATTGGCGTCGGCCACCGAGTGCCCGTAATAACGGTAGGTGGCGATTTCAAGCACCGTGGGCCGGCACTCTTCGAGGGCGCGGTCGATGGCGGCCTGCGTCTTGACCCGCATTTCGTAGATATTTTCGCCGTTCGCGTGCTCCCAAGGGATGTTGTAGCCCTCGGCGCGCTGGGCCAGCATCTGTTTGAAAGCTGAGGAGCGGGCCAGGCTCGTGCCCATCGAGTAGCCGTTGTTCTCGATGATGTAGATGACCGGCAGACTCATGAGCGAGGCGAGGTTGAGGCTTTCGTGGTAGACCCCCTGGTTTACCGCGCCGTCGCCCAGATAGCAGAGGCAGCATCCCTGGATTCCCTTGTATTTGAGCCCATAGGCGAGGCCGAGGCCGAGCGCCGTCTGCCCTGCCACGATGCCGTGGCCGCCCCAATACCGTTTGTCGGCGGCAAAGAGGTGCATCGAGCCCCCCTTCCCCTTCGAACAGCCTGTGGCTCTGCCGAAGAACTCGGCCATGCACTCGCCCATCCCCATCCCGGAAACCAGCGCGTGGGCGTGGTCGCGGTAGGCGGTGATCACGTGGTCGTTGGGGCCAAGCAAGGAAATGGTCGCGACCGCCACCGACTCCTGGCCGGTGTAAAGGTGGAGAAATCCGCCCATCTTGCCCGCGTTATAGGCTTTGAGAGAGGTCTGCTCGAACCGGCGGATGCGGAACATCTCCCGGAGAAACTGGATTTTCTCCTCGGCGCTTAGTTTGGTATTTATTTCCGCCTCGGCGAAAGATTGGTATTCGGCTTCCATCGCATGAAAGGTTTTGCTGTCGCAGAAAATCTAATCGCCACGCCAGCCAAAGCAAGCATAGATGATAGTTCCTTTTTCCCTCAAGAGCCTAGCGCCTTGCGCGCAGGGCGAACGCACCTCAATACAAAAAGCGAATCTGGAACTCAGGAAGAGACGGTTTTTTGAATAACCGCTCCGCAATGAAACGCCACGCCTGATTCCCCCGTTTTCCTGTTTCTTTTTCCTGAGTTCCTGAGTTCCAGATTAATTTTCAGGCGCAGGGAGGTGGGCGCGATCCCCCTTGCCATGAGGGGCCCGTTCGGCGAAACTCCCGACTCGCCGATCCTCCGGAGAGGCGGCATTTTGTTCCACGTAGAACATGTTTATCGATCCCAAAATTTATGACGTGGCTGTCATCGGAGCCGGACACGCCGGACTGGAGGCCGCCTTTGCGGCCGCCCGGCTGGGCTGCGAGGTCGCTTTGTTTACACAGAATATAGACACTGTGGGCCAGATGTCGTGCAATCCGGCCATCGGCGGCCTCGCCAAGGGCCACATGGTGCGCGAAATCGACGCCCTGGGCGGCTTCATGGGCGTCAATGCCGACGCCACCGCCATCCAGTGCCGCATGCTCAACGGCAACAAAGGGCCGAGCGTCCGCGCCCCCCGCGCCCAGTGCGACAAGAAAGCGTATCAGCTCCGCGCCAAAGCCGCGTGCGAGCGGCAGCCGGGCGTCGCCCTCAAACAGGGCAACGTGACGGAGATTCTCACCACGGACGGATGCGCCAGCGGGGTGCGCACCGATCTCGGGCTGGAAGTGCGCTGTCGCGCCGTCGTGGTCGCCACGGGAACTTTTTTGCGCGGCCTGCTCCATGTCGGGCTGCGCAACACCCCCGGCGGGCGCATGGGCGACCACCCCTCCTCGCTCAGCGAGAGCCTGGCCCGGCTCGGGTTTGAGATCGGGCGATTCAAGACCGGCACCCCTTGCCGCCTCAACGCCCGCACGATCGACTTCTCGCGCTGCGAACCCCAATACGGGGACACCCCGCCGCCCCCGTTCTCCTTCCTGCCGGAGCTGATCAACCGGGAGCGCCCCAACGACATCTTCACCCTCAACCGCCATAGCGGCGGAAAGTTCCACGTGGAACAATTGGCCTGCTGGATCACCCATACCACGGCGCAAACCCACGAGATCATCCGCTCCAACCTCGACAAATCGCCCCTCTTCTGCGGCAAGATCGAAGGGGTGGGCCCCCGCTACTGCCCCTCCATCGAGGACAAAGTGGTCCGCTTTGCCGAAAAGGAGAGCCATCAAATCTTTATCGAACCCGAGGGGCTGCATACCGAGGAGGTCTACGTCAACGGCCTCTCCACGAGCTTGCCGCACGAGGTCCAATACGCCTTCATCCGCTCCATCCCCGGCCTGGAGAACGCGGAGCTCCTGCGCCCCGGCTACGCGGTCGAATACGACTACTGCCCGCCCACGCAGCTCTTTCCCACGCTGGAAACCAAGCAAATCGCCCACCTCTACTTCGCCGGGCAGATCAACGGCACCTCGGGCTACGAGGAGGCAGCCGCGCAGGGGTTGGTGGCCGGCGCCAACGCCGCGCTCAAGCTTCTCGGCAGCGAGCCGCTGGTGCTGGGCCGGGCCGAGAGCTACATCGGCGTGCTGATCGACGATCTCGTGACCAAGGGAACCGTGGAGCCTTATCGCATGTTCACCAGCCGCGCCGAATACCGGCTGCTGCTGCGCCAGGACAACGCCGATCTGCGCCTGACCCCTCTGGGCCGCCGCCTCGGCCTCGTGGACGACCGCCGCTGGGAGGCGACCCGGGGCAAGATCGCGCAACTCGCCGAGGCGCGCGCATTCGCCGACGCCGAGCGGTTGGACGGGGTGCGCCTTGCCCAATGGCTGCGGCGACCCGAGGCGACCGCCTCGGCGCTTCCCGAAGCGCTCCGCAACCGTTTCCCGGACGAGATCTGGAGCCTGCTGGAGACGGACCTCAAATACGAGGGGTACATCCGTCGGCAGGAGTCGCAGGTCGAGCGCGCCCGCTCGGGAGAGACGCGCGCCATCCCGCCCGACCTCGATTATGCCGTGGTCCCGGAACTCCGGGCCGAAGCCCGGCAGAAGCTCGCCAAAATCCGGCCCGCCACCTTTGGCCAGGCCGGGCGGATGAGCGGGATCACCCCCTCGGATCTCGCGATCCTCGAAATATGGCTTCGCAAACGGGGAGGCGAGGGGACCAAGGCCAGGAAGTAGGAATCTGTCCTCAAGGCAGGGGCGGCACTCCGGGCCGCCGGCCGACTTCGCATCCTCTTTTCCGCATACTTTGTAATACTTCCAGGCATTCTGGCCCGTTGTCGTTCGCCCCTTTTCGCGGTGGAGAAGCGCCGACCCGACAGCCATCGAAACCCTCCCACTGTTCTGATGCAATTTACCCTAGCGAGGCACCCTTTCATTGGTTAATCTAAGCCACTCTCATTATGAAGTTACGTCTCCCCCCCCGACGCTTGGCTTTGATCTCCGTTCTCGTCACCGGAGCGTTCGCTCTTCCCTCATGGAACGCCCAAGCCCAAACCGCCTCCGCTGAAGAGGCAAACAACGCCGCGTTGGGGCTCATGAACGACGGCAAGCTTGTCGAAGCAGCGGCGGCATTTGAGAACGTGGTCAAGAACTACCCGACTTCCACGTTTGTGGCTGACACGCAATACCGTCTGGCCACGCTGTACTATTTCCTGGGAGACTGCGAAAAGAGCCGCGGCTTTATCCAGAAATTGCTCGGGCCGCCCACCCCCTCCGACATTACCGAGCTCGCCTGCGGACTGCTTCCGCAGCTGCTTGCAGCCAAGGCTTCCAAGGAGAAGGACGAAGCGGCCCGCAAAGCGGGATTTGAGGCGGCGATCAAGGAATTTGACGCGTTCCTGCGCAAATATCCGTCGAGCGCGCAGCTGGAGGCCATCGCCTACGGGCGCGCGCGCTCCAGCTTTCAGATCGCGAATTACGAGGATGTGGAGACTTTCCTGCGCGGGAACCTGAAGCAGTTCCCCAAGAGCGAGACCATCCTCGAAAGCCAATTCCTGCTCGCCATGTGCTTGATGACCGAAGGCAGTTTGCAGGCGCAGGAGACGCCGGGGGTGGCCAATCCCAAGGCCAATGCCCATTTTGACGAAGCCCAGCGTTTGCTCACGGACATTATCGCCCGGCGCAGCGATATCGCGCTCCTCAACGACGCCCAGTTCCAGCTCGGCGAACTCCTCGTCAACCGGGCGATCTTCGCCCCGGCGGCGATTCGGGATGGCCTCTACGACAAAGCGCTGGAAGCCTATCGCTCCCTTTTTCCCAAGGCGGTCACCATCGCCGCGCAGGAAGCCCGCATCAAGAACGTCAAGGACCGGCGGTTGGCCGCTCTTGCCGCAAAAAACCTCGTGCTGATGAAAAGCCTTGAGGGGCTGCTCGAACACGAGATTTCCAAGCTCGCCGCAGTCAAGGCGAAGGGCGACCTTTCCATCTCCGCCCAGATCAAAGTAGGCCAACTCTTCTACCACAAGGAAGGCTATGACGAGGCGCGGGTCGTCTTCCGCCAGATGCAGCCTTTGGCCGAGGACGAGGAGCAGAAGAAGAACCTGCTCTATTACCTCACGTTGAGCTACGCGATGCAGAGCCGCGTTCTCCCCGCAGAATGCCGTCAAAAGCTTGTGGATAAGGCACTTGCGCGTTACGACGAATTCCAGAACACCTACAAGGGGGATACGCTGGCCGACAACCTGCCTTACACCATCGGCACCCTTTTCCTCGCGAAAAATCCCGAGAAATCCCTCCACTACTTCCAGGAAGGGCTTCAACTCTACCCCAAGGGTCGGCTTCTCAACGACACCCTCATCGCCCAAGCCAATGCGTGCATCCAGCTCAAGCAATTTGACAAAGCGCTCGCCACTTTTCAGGCGTTCCTGAAGGAAAACCCCAAACGCGAACTCGCGGCGGCGGCGGAACTGGGCATTGCGACCATCCTCAAGGACACCGGCAAGACCGACGAAGCACTCGCATCCTACAAAAAGCTGATCGCCTCCTACGCTGGCACACCGCAAGCCGAGAACGCCTCGTTCTGGTTGGGCCAAATCCACCTGCAAACGGGGACTCTCGACGCAGCCGTGCCCGAGTTGACGGCATTTCTCAAAGAGTTCCCGAAAAGCGAACTCTTCCCCGGCGCCAAATACAGTTTGGCCCAGGCTTACAGTCGCAAGAACGATCCCGCGATTGCCTTGCGCCTGTTCAAGGAAATCGCCGACGAATTCCCGAAATCCGAGGCCGCGCCCTACGCATTTTTTGAGCAAGCGTCCCTCCTGCCCGGCCCGGAGAAGGCCAACGAGCGGGCCGCCATCATGAAGGAGTTTATCCGGCGCTACCCGGAGCACGACAAAGTGTTCTTTGCCTACAACGCCATCGGCCAGGACCAAATCGCCAAGGGGCAAACCGCCGTGGCGCTCGCCGTCTACTCCGAGATGGTCGAAAAACACCCTGCCGACCCGCAAACGGCGACCGCCCTCCTCACGATCGTCTCCCTCTGGAACGCGCAAGCCAATGCGTTGGGGCGCTATTACGCCCTGAACGAAACCCAGAGCGCCCAATGGAAAACCGCCGTGGCGAACTCGCTGGCGGCGGCGGAGAAAGTCATCGTCGACTACCCCGAGAGCCAGCAAGTGCCGCTCGCCATGCAATACCTGCTTGCAGGGCAAAAGCTCCTGGCGGGCGCCAAACTCAAGACCGACGAGGAGCTCACTCAGTATTTCCAAAACCTCGCCGCCAGATTCGAAGACAAACCGCAGACCAAGAGCAAAATCCTCTTCACCCTCGCCACCTTCACGTTTGAGAAAGACAAGGCCAAAGCGCTCGAGCAGATGCAGGCGGCATACAATCCGCAGCTCGTTTACGCCGCGGGCGACATCGACCTTTACGCCAGCGCCCTGCTCGAACAGGGCAAGACCGGCGAAAGCGTCAAACTTTACCAGAAACTGGCGAACGACTTCCCAAACCCCGACCCGCAGCACCCCGAGAAAGCGCCGTTGCAAATCCAGGAAGCCCAAGCCGTCGCCCTTTTCGGCACCGCCAAGGCGTTGCAAAGCCAGGGCCAAATCGCCCAAGCCGCAGCCCAATTTGATAACTTCAAGAAACTCTACCCGAGTTCGCCCGCAGCGAAAATTCTGGAAGCCAACTACGGCATCGCCGTTGCAGCGCACCAGGACAAACAGGACGACAAAGCCATTCCGCTCCTCATCCAGGTGTTGCGCGCCCGCACCGGCAGCATCGAATTGCGCGCCAACGCCATGCTCCTCCACGCCACGATTCAGGAGGAAAAGAAAGAGATCCCCCCCGCAATCGACGAGTTCCTCAAAATCCCCCTTTATTACGAATCCGTTCCCGCCGCCGCCGCCGAGGGACTCTGGCGCGGAGGTCAGCTCTTGGAAAAACAAGCCGCCACGCTGCCGGCCACGAGCCAGAACCCAAAGGGCGTTACCAAGGCGACGCAGTTGAAAAAAGCCGTGAAAGCCTACGCCGATCTCGTCGCAAAATATCCCACCTCGCCACACGCCAAAGAAGCCAAAGCCCGCATCAGCGCCCTCGAACCCGCAGGGAAATGAACGGCCTAAGCGACCGGGGGTTTTTATTCTCACGCAAAGCCGCAAAGGCGCAAAGAAAAGTTGGCCCCGGGGATAAAGCTCTTATTTTTTCCAAATGAACCTGCAAACCCACGTCGCCGCGCTCATTGAAGCCTTCCGCCGCGTTTACCCCAACGCCCATTGCGAACTGGTTTTTGCCAATCCGCTCCAACTCCTCGTCGCCACCGTACTCTCGGCGCAGTGCACCGACAAACGCGTGAACCTCGTCACCGAAACCCTTTTTGCGCGCTACCGGACGGCTGCCGACTTCGCCGAGGTCAGCCAGGAGGAACTCGAGGAAGCCATTCGCTCCACGGGGTTCTTTCGGAACAAAGCCAAAAACATCCGCGCTTTGGCCGGGGCGCTTGTGGAGCGATATCACGGCGAGGTGCCCGCCGACATGGCCGCCCTTACCGCGCTCCCCGGAGTCGGCCGCAAAACGGCGAACGTCGTCCTTGGCAACGCGTTTGGGCTCAATGAAGGCGTCGTTGTGGACACCCACGTCACCCGGCTCGCGGGTCGGCTCGGGCTCACCAAAGCGACCGCTCCCGAGAAGATTGAAGAAGAGTTGATGCGCCTGGTGCCGCGCGAGGAATGGACCAACTTCAGCCACTGGCTGATCTGGCATGGCCGCCGCCGTTGCACCGCGCGCAATCCCGACTGTGCCGGGTGCGAAGTCCAGACGCTTTGTCCCAGTGCGTTCAAGGTGGGGAAGGGAAAAGAGCGCCGGGAAGCGTCGTAACACCATTTCCTGAAGGGACTTGCACTTTTAATGCGTGTCATCCCGAGCGCAGCGAGGGAACTCACAAAACACCCCAGCGCGTGGCTTTTTCTGTGTGCGGAGCTTGGGGCGGCTTGAGGGGTCCCTCGCTGCGCTCGGGATGACACGCAGGATGGAAAGTCTAAACTTATTCGCGAATCGCCCCTTCCACCAAAAAAAATCAGCCGCCCGTTGCCAGGCGGCTGATTGAATAGTCTAACTAAGTGGAAACGGTCTTCGACTTAGTAGGGGGACCAGAAAGCTGCATCCGTCACATCGCTGAAGGCACTTTTCGTGTTTGGGTCAAGCGCCACTCCACCGGCCGAGACAGCCTTGTAAACGAAGGCATTGCCTTGGGAATCATTCCCGCCAGCAGCATACAATGCGGTGGTTTCCTTGATGTAACCTTTGAGATCGAGCCAAGTCGGGGTATCGGCGTCCTTCTTGTTCTTCTCAATGGCCCACTGGTCAGCCGCGGAAGACATCTGCCGGATTTCCTGCAGAGCCACTGTCGCCTGCGAACGCTTGCGAGCACGCAGGAAGTTCGGGACGGCGATGGATGCCAGCAGGGCGATGATCGCCACCACGATCATGATTTCGACGAGGGTGAAGCCCCCGCGACGTGAATTTAGTTTCTGGAGCATATGTTTTTTGTGTTGTTGTTGAGTTATGGCTGCCAGCCACTCGCCGACGCCTACAACCTATTAAAGCAACTCCCGCACCCGACCCGGTTCCCCCGTGCCAAATCCGCTCTACCGGGCTCCTATACGAAGGGGAAAAACGGCCATAATACGCAATTCCAGCGCCCTTTTACTCTGGAGTGAACTTTTTTTTGAAATTTTTATCGGCTCGGTATTTGGCATTATCGGTTTTGCAATTTGATTTTCAAAAATGAGGAATTTTGCGATCAGGCTTCTTTTTTATGAGGCCCGCTCCAAAAACAGCCGCTTTGCGCGGCGGCGGGCGTGCCAATTTCCGGGCAGGTTGACTTTGGCGGGAACGCCCGGGCCTGTCGCAAGAAGGGAACGCACGATTTCGACTTGGTCGAAGCCGACCCCCGGAACCCCGCTGGTCCGCAGCCATGCCAGGATGCGGCGGCGCTGCTGGGCGAGAGGCATTTTGCGCAACAGCCCGAGTTCCGCCCCGGTTTCTTCCCCGGCGAGCGCGGAGAGCCACTCCTCCTCGGCGCGCAGGATCACCGCCGTGCGCCAAACCGCCCCGCGCACGTCGCGGCCAAAAACCCGTTCCAGCGTCGGCAACAGTTCGTGGCGAATCCGGTTGCGGGTGAAGTCGACCGCCCGGTTGCTCTCGTCTTCGCGGAAAGTCAGGGCCTCTGCCTTTAGATAAGCGTCTATCTGCTCCCGCCAGACGCCCAGCATCGGCCGCAGCAGCCTCAGGCGGACGCGATCCACCGTCCGTTCGCTCTCGGGGCTCATGCCGCCCAGCCCCCCCCGGCCCGCGCCGCGAAAGAGGTTGAACAGGAAGGTCTCCACTTGATCCCCGGCGTGATGGGCCAAAAACAACGCCCGGCAGCGGCGTTTGCGGGCCACGCGGGCAAAGAACGCATAACGAGCGTTGCGGGCGGCCGTCTCGATCGATTCCCCCGCGTTCGCAGCGAGCCGGGCGACATCGACCTTTTCTGACTCGCACTCCAGTCCCAACCGGTCTGCCAAAGCCGCGACAAACCGCGCATCGGCGGCAGCGGCGCGGCCCCGCAGCCCGTGGTTCAAATGACAAACGACCAGCCGTTTAAAGCCCGCTTCAAGCAGCGCATGAAGCAACACCACGGAGTCCCGCCCCCCCGAGACGCCCACCAGATAGCGGGCGGTGCGGGAGAGGTTTTCGATTTCGAGTTGGATCCCGCTGGGTTTCATTTTCCGCCCGTTCTTTGCGTCTTTGCGCCTTTGCGTGAGACAATTTAGCGGATCTCCGCCGCGCCGAAGTAAGGCTGGAGAGGTTCAGGGATCTTGATGCTGCCGTCGGCCTGCTGCCAGGTCTCAATCAGTGCGACAAACAAGCGCGGCATGGCCGTTCCCGAACCGTTGAGCGTGTGGCAGAACCGGTTTTTGCCTTCGGCGTCCTTGAATTTCAAATTCATGCGGCGCGCCTGGAAATCGGTGTAATTCGAGCAGCTGGATACCTCAAGGTAGGCGTTCTGGCCGGGAGCCCAGACCTCGATGTCGTAGGTTTTGGCCGAGCCGAACCCCATATCGCCGGTGCAAAGCTCGATGACCCGGTAATGTAACCCGAGAAGTTGCAGCACCCGCTCGGCATTGGCGGTCAGAGCTTCGAGTTCCGCCCAGGAAGTTTCCGGGGTGGTCAGCTTGACCAGTTCCACCTTGTCAAATTGGTGGACGCGGATGAGCCCCCGCGTCATGCGCCCCGCCGAACCGGCCTCGCGGCGGAAGCACGGGGTATAGGCCACGAACGCCTTGGGCAATTCGTTCAAACCGAGGAGTTCCTCGCGGTGCAAGTTGGTCACCGGCACCTCGGCGGTGGGAGCCAGGAAAATCTCGCCGCTTTCGAGCCCGTACATGTCTTCCTCAAACTTGGGAAGCTGTCCGGTGCCCACCATCGAATCCCTCTTGATAAGGAAAGGCGGGCTGACTTCCAGGTAATTGTGCTCCCGCGTATGGAGATCGAGGCAGAAGTTGATCAACGCCCGTTCCAGCCGCGCTCCCGCCCCGGTAAAACAGACAAAACCGCTGCCGCTGATCTTGGCAGCGCGTTCAAGGTCGAACAGGCCCAGTTTGGCCCCGAGCGCCACGTGATCCGCCGGGGCAAATGCCAGCTCCGGTTTTTCGCCCCAGACTTTCACTTCCGGATTGGCGCTCGCGTCGAGGCCGATGGGGTTCTGATCGTGGGGAAGATTCGGCAATTGCAGCAGCAGATTGCGCTGTGCTTGGTCGGCCTGGACGGTTTGCTCGTTCAGAAGCGTGATTTCTTCGCCGATTCCACGCACTTGCTCTTCCAGCTCCGGGGTCGGCTCGCCTTTGGAGCGTTTCATGCCGATTTCCTTGCTCAACCGCTTCCGATCGCTGTTGAGCTGTTGGAGGCGGGTTTCCAGTTCCCGCCGCTGGCGGTCGCATTCGAGAATCTCGTCGATTTTCAAATGGGCATCGCCGCCACGGGTGGCGAGCCGTTCGCGGACGTAAGTTGGGTTCTCTCGGATGAGCCTGATGTCGAGCATCCCGGGAGAATAGCGATTCGATCTCGCGGCACAAACCCGAAATTGCGCAGGGAAGTCGGAGAGATATTTAGGCCTTCCCATCATGCGTGTCATCCCGAACGCAGTGAGGGACCTCGCAAGCTACCCCAAGCTGGGAACCAGAGAAACTCATGCACTGGGATGGTTTGAGAGGTCACATGCAATGCAAGACCAACACCGACATGACTGTCCTTTCGGCGATACGGTTTCATTCCACAGCGCGCTTTGGCGTTGGAAGGGTCCCTCGCTGTGCTCGGGATGACACGCGTTCCCAAAAGTTATTCCCGGCTTTCTGAAGAAGATTTTAATTTTTAAAAACTAATCTCTTCATCTTAAGGTTGTGAATATCTTGGCAATGGCCCGTTCCACATTGCGGCCAAGCTCGTTCCACGCGGAAAAGGGATTGTGAAGAACCTGCCACCGAATGGGGAGTTCACGCCAGCAAAGGCCGACCGGGCCGAGTTGCCAGCGGTTGTTCGCAGTTATCGGGGAGTTATTGGCAAGGTTATGCGGAGGGGCATGGGTCCTATAGGTCTTATAAGTCGTATAGGACCTATAAGAAAAGCCGCTCACCGCCGCTTTACAACGCCTCGCCCGGTTCCCAACGGCACGCCTGCAAAGCATCGATGGCGGCAGCGACTTCCGCTTCTTTTTTGCTCGCTCCTTTGCCGCGGCCCAATTCCAGGTCGTTCCAAGTCACCACCGACTCAAAATGCTTCTGGTGCTCCGGGCCGGACTGGCTCACCACGGTATAAACCGGGCTGCGGGGCGAGAGCGCTTGCAGGAGTTCCTGGAGACGGCCTTTGGGGTTCACGTGCACCGGCTCGTGCTGGAGATTCTGGATATCCGGCTCGGCCTCCCGCAGGACAAATTGCCGCACGCTTTCCAAATCGCTGTCGAGAAACATGGCGCCGATCAGCGCCTCGAACGCGTCTGCCAGCGCGGAAGCCCTCAAACGTCCGCCGCTCGACTCCTCGCCTCGGCCCATCATGAGGTATTCGCCGATGCCGATCGCAATGGCGTGCACGCGCAGCCCCTCGCGGGAGACCAGCCGGGAACGCATCTTGGTGAGGTGGCCCTCGGGAAGCGTCGGGAACCGCGCAAAAAGATGTTCGGTAAAGATCAGTTGCAGGACGGCGTCGCCCAGGAATTCGAGCCGCTGATTGTCAAAATGATGCCGCTGCGTCTCGTGGCCCAGGCTCGGGTGGGTCAAAGCTTCCGCAAGCAAAAGGGAATTGCGGAATTTATACTGAATCCGCTTTTCCAACGGGTTCATAAAGCTCGGCGACGGAAGATCCGGCGGCGGGAGCGCAGACGGCTGCAAAGCGTCGGTCATTGAGGAGAACTGTTTTCGGGGAGCCCGGAGGCTTTGGCAAATTCCTGGACGGCGGCCAGCATCGTGCTCAGAAAAACGGAGATCGTGGTGAAGACGGCGGCGTGTTCCTCCCGGGCAACGGTGATCTTTTCGCCCGGTTGAAACGTCCGCTGGTAATCGGCCAGGCGCGGTTCGGTCGTCCCTTCGGCGGGAGGCTGGATGGCCTTGAGTTGCACGGTCAGCGGAGCTCCTTTGGGGATGCCGGCGTTTTGCAGGAAGCAGCGATTCAGGGCAGCCAGGCTCAAGAGTTCCGTTTCAAGGGCGATCGTCAGACCGTAGCGGCTTTTGAGATGTTTGAAGCGGGTGGGAATGTCGAGCGGACCGTTGTCGGCATTGATTTCCGCTGCGAGCGACGCGAGATCGCCCGACGCGGCGGCTTTGGCCACATTAAAAGCAACCAGCCCGCAGACGCGGCGAATGTCCTCAAGGAAAACCAGGGAAAGGCCCAACACTTCGGCGAGGCTGTTTTTAAACCACCATCGGGCCGCTTCGGCCTTGGCGGTTTCCAGAGGAAAGCGGAATTGCGTGGAGGGAAGCCCGGCCACGGAACGGAATGTCTCCTCGTAGCCTTGTTCGTTCACCGCGCGCGCGCCGGCCCAGGTCAACACCATCAAATCACTCAGGTGCTGGAGAGCGCTCATGTAGCGCTGGCCGATATCGTTTAAACTGACGGTTTGGGTGGTGGGGTCGCTCATAGGAGAACACCCAAGGGATAGGGGAAGCCGGGGGGAAGGTCAATGCGGGACACGGCCAATCCGCGATTTCCGCACGAAATTTCCCCGGGGAAAGGAAGCGGATTTATGGAACAAACGTCAAATATTACAGAAGGTGGCGGAAGCATGGCGCAGCATCCCAACGGCGAACAACCGCACAGGCACTGGCACATCCCGGAAAACAGGAACGTCGGCGAGCCCGAGCGGTACGGCTCCATCTTGGGCGGAATGGGGCTCATCATGGCCGGGCTCATCCGGCGCGGCTCCAGCGGCGTGCTCCTGGGAGCGCTCGGGGCGCTGCTGGTGCAACGGGGCGTCACGGGCCAGTGCGCGTTTTACCAGAGCCTGGGGGTGAGCGGCGCGAAATCCGACCGTCCCGGCGTGCCGGATAACGTCGGCCTGAACCTCTCGCACAGCATCGTCATCAACCGGCCTCGCGAGGAACTTTATGCTTTTTGGCGTCATCTGCCCAACCTGGCGCGCGTCATGAAGCACATCGAACGCATCGATCTGCTCGACGAACGCCGCTCGCACTGGGTCGTCACGACCCCGAGGGGCCGCCGTCTGGAATGGGACGCCATGATCATCAACGAACATCCCAACGAGATGATCGCGTGGGAAAGCCTGCCGGGCGCGGAAGTCGGGAACGCCGGCTCCGTCCGGTTTGAGCCGGAGCCGCACGGGCAGGGGACCATCGTGCGCGTGAAGATCGAATACAACCCGCCGGGAGGGCTGTTGGGGCGGCTGACCGGAAGCCTGCTGGGAGAACGGGCGGCGGTGGAGATCAGGGAAGACCTCGCCGAGTTGAAGAGAATGATGGAAAGCGGGGAGCTGGCGCAGAAATAATTGTTGCGTCTTTGATCGTTTACTCCGCCTGCCCCTTCAGCAACTCCCGCGCGTGCGCCAGGGCCGACTCGGTTTTGCCGCCGAGCATCCGCGCGATTTCCTCCACGCGCGCTTTCCCCTCCACGGCGGCAAGGCACGAGTGGGTGCGCTCGTCGCGGAACTCCTTGGTCACGACGAATTGCGCCGCCGCCGCCGCCGCGACTTGCGGCAGGTGCGTGATGCAAAGCACTTGGTGACGCTCGCCCAGCGAACGCATTTTCGCGCCGACGGTGTGGGCGATCTCGCCGCCCACGTTGGCGTCGATCTCGTCGAAAACCAGCAGCGCAATGGTGTCCTGACCCGCGAGCGACGATTTCACCGCCAGCATGACGCGCGAAATTTCCCCGCTCGACGCGATCGCCTTGAGCGGCTTGAGCGGTTCGCCGGGATTCGGCGCAAACAGAAATTCCACGGCCTCCAAACCGTGCGGGCCCGGTTTATCCAAAGCGCCGAGCGGCATCTCGAAGCCACTTTTCTTGAACCCGAGATCGCGAAGCTGGCGGCAGACATCGGCGGCGAGCTTCGGCGCGGCGGTTTTGCGTTTGGCGGAAAGTTTTGCTCCAGCGGCGAGCAGGGCGCACCGCGCGGCCTCGATCTCGCGGGACAGCCGCGCGAGTTCGTCGCCGCGCGACTCGATCTTGCGCAGCCGTTCGGCGACCTGTTCGCCAAACGCGATCACCTCCGGGATGCTCGGGCCGTATTTGCGTTTGAGCGTCTCCAAGAGGGTCACGCGCTCTTCGAGTTCGGCGAGCTGCGCGGGGTCCAGGTCGAGCCGTCCGGCGTAGCGTTCCAGTTCGCGCGCGGCGTCCTCCAACTCGGCCAGCGCGCCAGCGTGGCCTTGCGCCAGCGGGGCGGTGGTGGGGTCGAGCTTTTCCAACTCGCGAAAGAGCCGGGTCAGCTCCGAAAGGCCCGGCAGCAGCGCGTCATCGGCATCGGCCAGGCGGCGGGCGATCTGGGTGGAAAGCTCGACGAGACGGCGGCTGTTGGTGGCGACGTGGTAGCGGGCGACGAGCGCGGCTTCCTCGTCTTCGCGCAAGGCGGCGGCTTCGATCTCGCGCGACTGGTGGCGCAGCAGGTCCAACTCGCGTTCGAGCGTCGCTTCGCTGCTGGAAAGCTCCGCGTGTTCGGCACCCAGCGCGTTCAAATTGCGATAAAGCGCCTCGTATTCGTGCCGCAGCGCGCCGCTCCCCGCAAAGGCGTCGAGCAGATCGAGCTGTTTTTCCACCGAGAGCAGCGACTGGTGATCGTGCGGCCCGTGAAGATCGACGAGCGAGTTGCCCAACTCCTGGAGCACCGCGAGCGTTGTGGCGCTGGCGTTGATGAATTGGCGGTTGGCTCCCGCGCGGGTGAAGCTGCGTTTGATAATCAACGCGCCGCCGTCGCACGGCTCCACGCCTTGCTCCTCCAGCCACGGGTTGAGCGCGGCGGTGTCGGCGAGATCGAACACGGCTTCCACGGTGCAGGCGTCCGCTCCGGTGCGAATGAGGCTCTTGTCGGCGCGCTCGCCGAGGATCAATTTGAGCGCACCGAGGATGATCGATTTGCCGGAACCGGTCTCGCCCGTGACGGCGACAAAGCCGCGTCCCATGCGCCATTCGAGGTCTTCGACCAGCGCGAGGTTGCGAATTCGGAGGGAAGTGAGCGTTGCGGGCACGCGGGGGATTATGTAGAGTTAAAGCGATTTTTCAACCCGCGACTCGCATTCTCATGGCAGATCTCACAATTACTTTTCTCGGCACCGGGACCTCCCAAGGGGTGCCGATGATCGGCTGCGACTGCGCGGTTTGCCGCTCCGAGGATCCCCGCGACAAGCGGATGCGCTCCTCCATCTACGTGCAGACGCCCGAAGCCGCCTGGGTGGTGGATACCGGGCCGGAGTTTCGCTTGCAGTGTCTGCGCGAACGGGTGCAGCGGGTGGACGCGGTCGTCTACACCCACGCGCACACGGATCACGTGATGGGCTTCGACGACCTGCGCCGGTTCTGCGACGGCGAACGCTGGCTGCCGATCCACGCAGGGCCCGAGACGATGGCGGACCTCAAGCGCATCTTCTGGTTTGCCTTCAACGGCGAGAACCTTTTCCCGGGGTACGTGCGGCCCGAGCCGAAGGTGGCCGAGCCGTTTGCGCCGTTCCAAATCGGGGCCACGACGCTCACGCCGCTGCCCTTAAAGCATGGCCGCTCGCCTGTGTTCGGCTATCTGCTGGAGCGGGCAGGCCGCGCGCTGGCGGCTTACTTGAGCGACTGCAAGGAGGTGCCGGACGCCGTGGTGGAGCGGATTCGCGGGGTGGAGGTCCTCATTGTGGACGCGCTGCGCCACCGCGAACATCCCACGCACATGAATGTCAGCGAAGCGCTCGAACTGGCGGCGCGTATCTGCCCCGGCGCGACCTGGTTCACGCATCTTTGCCACGAACTGGGCCACGCGGAAACCGAAGCCACTTTACCCACCGGGGTGCGCATCGCCTACGACGGGCTGCGGCTGGAACTGTGAATTTGCAACGGAAGCCCCTCAAAATGTCTCACGCAAAGACGCAAAGGCGCAAAGAATTAAGACACCTCTTTGCGGCTTTGCGCCTTTGCGTGAGCCTCCTCTTGCTTGCATTGCCTTGCGCGGCGGCGGGTCTGGACCCGGCCGTGACTGCGACGGTCGTGGTGTTCAACCAAGCCGATGTCGCCTCCGCCGAACTCGCCGGGTATTACGCCGAAAAGCGCGGCATTCCCTTTGACCATCTTATCGGCATCTCCTGCACGCTTGAGGAGAGCGTCAGCCGGGCTGAGTACGAAAGCACCATCGCCGAACCGCTCCGCAAAGCGTTCCGCGCGCGCGGCTGGTGGAAAACGGAAGCCGATCTGGCGAACGGGCGGGTTGACGAGAGCAAGATCCGATTCGTGGCGCTGATGCGGGGCATCCCGCTCAAAATCGCGCCGGTCGCGGCTTGGCCAGGCGACAAGCCGGTGACCAACCCGCCGCAGTTCAACCACAACGAAGCCGCCGTCGATAGCGAACTCGCGCTGCTGGGCGCCGCAACGAGGCAGATCTCGGGGCCGCTGGATAATCCCTGTTTCAAGAATCCAGCCGGGTGGCAAAAGGCACCGTGGCTGCTGATGGTTTGCCGGTTGGATGCGGCGGACCCCGCGACAGTACGCAGGATGATCGATGATTCCGTCGCGACGGAAAAAACCGGCCTCTGGGGATTCGCTTATATCGATTCGCGCGGCATCACGAGCGGCGCATACCACGAGGGGGACGCTTGGATGCGCGGCGCGGCTGCCGATGCCGCGAGCCACGGGATTCCGTGCGTTCAAGACACCGCGCCCACGCTCTTCCCCGAACACTATCCCATGAGCCGGGCCGCGCTTTATTTCGGTTGGTACAGCGGGGAGGTGCAGGGGGCTTTCAAGGAAGGCGCTTTTCGTTTTCTGCCCGGCGCGATTGCCGTCCATCTGCATTCCTTCAGCGCCGAATCGCTGCGGCCGCCGTTGCGCGGTTGGTGCGCGCCCCTGCTCGAACGCGGAGCCGCCGCCACGCTCGGCAATGTGTATGAGCCGTTCCTGTCGCTTACGACCCATCTCGATGAGCTGGAGCAGCGGCTGCGCACCGGCGCGACGTTTGCGGAAGCCGCCTACGCCGCGCAACCGTTTCTTTCCTGGATGACAACCTTCGTCGGCGATCCGCTCTACCGCCCCTTCAAAGCGCAACCCGCAGTTATTCCGCCGCGCGCCACAGCCGAATACCTGGCCTACCGGGATGGGGCGACGCTTTGGGCGGAAAAAGGCCGGGCGATGGGCGAGGCCGTGCTCCAATCCAAAGGCCGGACCCTGAGGAGCGGTATGATTTACGAAGGCCTTGGTTTGCTTCAGATCACAGCCAAAGACCCCGCGGCGGCACTGGTTTCCTGGCGCAAGGCGCGAGAACTTTACAAGGACGACGCCGATTGTATCCGCTGCGCATTGCACGCGATCGCGCTTTTGCGCGAAACGGGCAGAGCGAGCCAGGCGCTCTCGATCACCCGCGAAGAAATCGGGAATTTTCCCAACGCCGATGCAACCGGTCGGCTTCGGGCGATTGAGAACGAGCTTGCGCCCCCATCGCCCACCCCGGCATCTTCCGCCCATGCAACTCGCTGACCGTTACGCCCGCTGGCTGGAAGGGACCTACCTGGCCGAGGCTCCGCCTTTGCGCGTGGCGCGGGAAATCCCGGAAATCGAACTGCAAACCCTCTGGATGGCGGGCGAATTTGGACGCGAATTCATGACCACCACCGGCGGACAAGTGCGGGTAGAGAAATTCGGTGCGTGGAATCGCGAGCCCGGGCCGCACTTCACCGGCGCGCAAATCTCTTTTGGCGGCTCGCGGGTGAGGGGAGGGGTCGCGGTGCATTGGAACGCGAGCGCATGGGACGAACAGGCTGCCGCGAGCCCGGACTACGAGGGCACCATCCTCCATGTTTTCGCCCGCGAAGCGGCCCACGAGCGGGGCAACGCGGTCCCGGCGACCTGCACCGCCCTGGGCCGCGAAGTGCCGCAGTTGTGGCTGGATGTGAGCCGGTTCGAGTTCCTCCCGGTCGATCCGTCGCCTTGCACAAACACCGCTTGCAGGGAGACCTTCGCGGCGTTGCCCGAGCCCCGCATCATTGAGCTCGTGGAAGCGGCGGCGCAATACCGGCTCTGCCGCAAAGCGGCGCGTCAGGCGAGGCTTGCGGAGCAGTTTGGGCCCGATGAAGCGCTCTACCAAGGCATCGCCGAGGCGCTCGGCTATCGCAACAACAAGCTGCCGTTCACACTCCTGGCCCAGCGGTTTCCGCTTGCCCTGGTGCGCTCGAAACGCCAGGAGATCGAGCCGCTGCTTTTCGCCGGAAGCGGTTTTCTTAACGCCACCGACCTGACGCCGATGGCGGGTGACACCCGCAGTTATTTGCGCGAGGTGTGGGAGCAATGGTGGCCGCATCGCACCGAATATGAGCGGCTGACCATCCCGCCGGGCCTTTGGAATTTGCGGGGTTTGCGCCCGGTGAACCACCCGCAGCGGCGCGTGGCGGCGCTGGCGGAAATCGTGCGGCATTGGCCGGTGCTGGAGACGCTCGCGCGCACCGCGAACGTGGCCGCGATCCGCAATTTTTTCGGCCAGCTTTCGCATCCGTATTGGGATAGCCATTACACGCTCACCTCCAGGCGCTCGGCCTCGCGCATGGCGCTGGTCGGCGAGGCGCGCATCACCGACCTGCTGCTCAACGTCTTCTTTCCCGGCGCGGTTTCGGCGGCTCCGAAGTTTTGGGAAACCTACCGCGAACTGCCCGCGGCGAACTCGAACCAGCGCGTGGAGCTCGCCGCCGGGCGGCTGTTCGGGTCAACCGCCCTCGCGCGCCGACTCGGCAAGCGGGCGATGACGCAGCAAGGGCTGCTGCAAATCTACGACGACTTTTGCATCGCTTGCGACACCGACTGCGCCCGTTGCGCCATGCCCTCTCGCCTGGACCATTGGGGCGAGCAGGGATACGGATAGGCCTCGATGCTTTCCGAAGCGCCAAAGGCGCTCAACCCTTTTTCAGGGCGACCCCAGCGTTCACCAGCGTCTCGAAGACGCTTCCCAGCAGGTCGCGATAGTCGAGGCGGAAAACCTTGTCGAGCGGCTCCAAACGCATGGCTTCGTAGGTCTCGTAGCTCTCCTGAAGTTTGATGGCCAGGAGCGCTTTGAGCTGTCCCTCCCCTTCCGGGAGCGGTTCGCCGGTGTGCAACTGGCGGCTCTCGGCCACGGCTTCGTGGTGCCCCGCGAGGTCTTCAAGTTGGGATCGCAATTCGGCGACGGTGGCTTCGAGGCGGGCGTTGTGACGCGTCAACGCCTCCAGTTCCACCGGCGATTTCTCTTCAGCGGAGCGCGCGGTGCGTCCCCCCCGCTTGCCTTCCTGCGTCTGACGGCTGAGCTGGGTCTTTGCCTGTTCCAGTTCGCTCTTTAGCGAGGCGACGTAGCTTTCCACCCCGCGCAAAGCCTCTTTCACGTCAAAGACCCGCGCGGCTCTTTCGCCACGCTCGGGGCGCTCTTGCGTCCGCTCCGCTTTGCGGCGCTCCGGTTCGGGGTGCTTGTTGGCGAGTTTCTCTTCGGCTTTTTTGGCAAGCCGCTCGGCGCGTCCGGGGATGACCAGTTCTTGGACGGGAGCCGCAGGCTCGGCGGCGGGTTCCGGCGCGGCTTCTGGTTTGCCGCCTTTTTCCGGGGCGGGAGCGCGCGGCGCTTTGCGGGCTTCGGGGCGCTTGGCTTCGGCGGGAGCGGGCTCCGGCTCGGGGGCGAGCGCCTCGGGTTTGAGGACGGCTTCCAGGGTGGCGGGCAGCTCGGCGATTTCCGCCTTGAGCTGGCGCTGGAGCTTGGCGTTCCAGCGGGTCACGCCTTTGGCGGCGGTCTCCAGGTCGGCGGCGCTCACTTTTTTGAGGCGACCCGCGCCCTCAGCCCAGCGCAGGATGGAGAGTTGCGAGATCGGCGGGCAAAACGGGAAACATTCGATCGCGCAATGCACGAGGGCATCGGCCTCGCCCGCCTTGAGATCGCCCAACGGCAGTTGCAGCAGCCACGGTTTGCCTTTGCCGATGAAAATATTGAAGAAGAACTGCCGGTATTTCGCGGTCAACTCCCCGGTTTCGGGATGTTTGAGGTCGGCGGCGGCGGCGGCGGCGAGCTTGAGCCCGGCGGCGGGTTCCAGCTTGAAAATGGCGCGAGAGAGGCTCAGGCGAAGGCGGCGGGCCGGTTCGCTCTCAAGTTTGGCGAGGCTCCCCATCAAATGGCGGCGCATCGGCACGCTGAGTTTTTCCCAGACGGCGCTGACGGCATTGACGCATACGATCCACGGCAGGCCGTCGATCATCAGGGCGATGGCGGAGTTGATTCCCGCTTTCCCGCCGGTGAGGCGTTCTTTGAGGAGGCCGCTCGCGCGCTCTTCGTCCGCCGGGGAGAGCCGGGCGGCCTTGGCGGCTTGGGCGAGCGCAACCAGCGCGTCGGGCGGTTGAGGGGATTCAGGAGTGGGATCAGGTGCTTGCGTTAAATTTTCCACAAATAAGATGCTTTCAAAAAGGCTAGGAATTCTCTTTTTCGAGCCGTTCGCTCAACCACTGTTTAATCATGCTTTGGTAATTAAGATAGCGCATTCGGGCGAGCCGCTTGATGCGGGCGAGCATGCGCGGGTCCATCCGCAGGGTGACGGTGGTCGACTCGCGGCTGTCGGTCTTGAGCAGCGAGCCGTTCATGAGGCGGACATCAAGCCGGGTGTCCGCCCAAAACTGCGCTTCCTCTTCCTCGCTATCGAATCTGGGGATTTCCTGCCAATGGTTGATGACGTTCATGGGAGAAGGAGATTTTTTACGCCAGTTCCGAGTTCTTACGTTCGTAGAAGTGGGCCTCTTCGGGTGTCATCTCTCGTGAGAAAATCGCACGGTAGGCTTTACCGTCGGTCCAAAACACCGTGAAAATGGCGCGCCCGCTTATCGACCGACCCAGGTTGAAATACCGGGCTTCGGTGTTGTGAACCGTGTCGGGCAGCATGCGCAGGGAAAACGGGTCTTCGAACGATTCTTCGATTTCCTTGGGCGGGAGAGGCTTCAGATCGAAGGGGGTGTCAAGCCAGTCAAAGTCCATTATGTTTTGAATTATTTGCGTTTCAGCGTGCGCCTTTGCTCTTATAAGAAAAGGCAGACGCCGCTCGTTCCTTACCTTTACACAGTCCCAACGCGGCCTTCAACGTCCAAAAAGCCTCATTTCCCATGAAACTCGTCATCGCCACCACCGGAGCGAGCGGTTCGATCTATTTGCAACGTCTCCTAGACGCCCTGCGCCCGCAGGAGCACGAGATTCATCTCGTTTTCAGCGCCCCGGCCCGGCAGGTCATCGCCGGGGAACTCGGTGCGCTGCGTGTCCCGGCGGGAGTGCGCGAACACGACGACCGCGACATGAACGTGCCGTTTGTGAGCGGTTCGGCCCGGTTTGACGCCATGGTGATCGTGCCGTGTTCGATGGGAACCATGGGCCGCATCGCCGCCGGGACGAGCGACTCCGTGATCCTGCGCAGCGCCGATGTCTTTCTGAAGGAGCGCCGCAAACTGATCGTCGTGCCGCGCGAAACGCCGTGGAACCTCATCCACGCGCGCAACGCCGTCACGCTTCTGGAAGCGGGCGCGACCCTGCTCCCCGCGAATCCGAGTTTTTACAGCCGGCCCGAGACCGTTGAGGCCGTCGCCGACACGGTGGTGTCGCGGATTTTGGATCAACTCGGGGTGGAGAACCCCGGGGCGTATCGCTGGGCGGAGTAAAGGAGGGGGAACACAGACGCGTGTCATCCCGAGCGCAGCGAGGGACCCCGCAAGCTATGCAAGGCGTTCCATGCCCACCGCGCTCTGCACCAGAACGGCCGTCCCTTCGGCGAATAGGATATAATTCCTCAGCGCACTCTGGCGTTGGAGGGGTCCCTCACGTGCGTTCGGGATGACAAGCAAGAAAGGTGGCCTTTCTGGGTCCCCGATGATCAGGTCACAGCGACCCATACCCGCAAGCCGCCCGCGTCACCCGTTCTCCCATTGAGGGAAAAACTATATGCCTAATGGAATGATCATGCCCGGGATGGACGAAGCCCGGCACAACTGGGGTTGGGTGCTCGCACTCGGCATTTTGCTCTTCGTCCTGGGGTTGTTTGCCACATCCGCCGCAATCACCACCACCATGCTGACTGTTCTCGTCATCGGCGTTCTGCTGCTGATCGCGGGAGTGTTTGAACTGGGGAGCGCCATCCAACACGCCCATTACGGCGGGTTCTGGATGCACTTGTTCACTGGAATCCTGGATATCGTCTGCGGTTTGCTCCTGGTTATCTTCCCCGGTGTGGGAGCGCTGACCCTGACGCTCATCCTGGCGATCTTCTTCCTGGTCGGGGGAGCGATGACGGCCGTCTCGGCGCTCATGATGAACTTGCCCAACAGCGGGTGGGCTGTATTGAGCGGGGGCGTCGATGTGCTCCTCGGGATTTTCCTGCTGAGTTCGTGGCCGGTTTCGGGACTCTGGTTCCTGGGGTTGGCTGTCGGCATCGGCCTGATTTTCCGTGGAGCGTGGTGGTCGGCGTCTGCGCTGACGGCCCGGAAGATGGAGAACCTGCCCCACAGGTAATCCGAGAGCAATTCCATCGAAAACGATTCGCGCCAAAAAGCGCAAACGACGCAAGGAGAGAAGCGATTCTTTCCTTCGCGTCCTTTTTCGGCCCGACCGGTCAGACCCCGGGGTCCGCCAGCAAGGCGTCGAGCGCGCGCTCCAGCTTGGGCACGGGGATGCGCATGTCAAACGCGTTGCCATCGCTCCCGGTCGGGACCGGCTCCGCCATGCAGTAATGATAAACCAGCCGGTTGTGCCGCGCGATCATCCAATAGCACTTCTGGTTTTCGGAATGGGCGAAGATTTCCAGCAGGCGCGTGCCTTCCCTTGCAAAAACAAGGTTCGCCAGCGCCGCCCCGTGCGGCGCGACAATGACCTCCGCGCTGGCCATCCACTGGATCTGCTCCAAAAACGAGCATTGGCTGAAATCCACGGTGACAAACCCCCTCTTTTCCAGGCAGGCGCGCACTTCGGCCTCGTTGCGCACACAGCGTTTGCCGCTGTCGCCGCGCGTCAGGTAAATGGCCTTTGGCTTGCCGTCTTGGGCAACCAGGTGCCGCGCAAACAGCTCCCGGATGCCCTCGGTCGCCCAGCGCGGCACGTTATGCGGGATGCTGCATGTGTAGAGATTGCGGCAGATCCAAAAATCGTTACGCCGCACCACCTGCATCGGCTTGTTCGAGAGCTGGGGCAAAAGCGGGTATGCCTCCTGGTGAGCCTTGAGAGGGCGATTGATGAGCAGGGTCTCAAACGCATCGAGGGATAATCCCGCGCGCTCCAGCAGGTGCAAACGCGGCAACATTTTGACAAGCCAGTGGAAATGATTTGCGCTGGCAGTGAGCACCAAGGCGTCGCCGTCGCACAGGAAAGCCCGGTTTTTGTTCATCTCCGGCTGGAAATATTCCGCCTTGGCGTCGAGCAAATCGGAAAAAACGCGGCGGTCTTTATCCAAAACCGCCCCGTGTTTCCCGAGATAAAACGCCTCCGGAATCCGGTAAACATACGCTGGGGCGTGGGTGCGAACGAGATGCTGTGCGAAGCCGCCGGCGTCCTCCGGCTCAACCGTTTTGGGCAACTCCGCCGTCTCCACGGATTCAGGATAAATCAACCAACGGGTCGCTGCGGATGGCTTCCCCCCGTCAAATAACGCGTCGGCGGTGGCGAACCCGTCAGCGACCTTGAGGATCGGTTGGCGGCGAAAGCCCAGCTTCGCCAAAATTCGCCGCTGGCTCCATCCCGACGCGCCTTCGCATCGGACAAGGCGATAGAATCGCTCTTTGAGGTTGAATTTCATCTGCTTGGGAACTGCTTACGGTGACGGGATGCGAAGTCGAGCCGAAAACGCCCGGGCGAGCAGATCGGTTTGGCTCGACTCAATACCATGCTCCACTAATATGGGCGGCCCGCACCGACCTTAACCCACCGGAATGCAAACCCTCCCAAGCCGCATCAGTTCGCTACACGCCCTGCGCGGATTCGCAGCGCTGGTGGTCGTCATCTATCACTGGCCGTTGCTCTTGAAGGAGCAGATCACGAACCGGGCGTTCCTTCCAGCCGATCAACCGTTCAACTCCCTGCTCTGGCCCTGTTACGCGCACGGCTTCCGAGCCGTGGAGCTGTTCTTCGCCCTCTCGGGATTCATCTTTTTTTGGCTCTACGGCGAGAAAGTGGCGGGGGGTGCAATCCAGGCGCGGGAGTTTTTCGTCCGGCGGTTTTCGCGCCTCTACCCGCTGCATTTTGCCACGCTCTGGTTCGTGCTGGGGATCAAAGGTTTTCTGCGCTGGAACTACGCGGATAATTCCATGTGCAACGTGAACGACAACCTGCCTCACTTCCTGTTGCAGTTGGTGTTTGCCTCCAACTGGTATGGGGAAAGCCAGTGGACGGGATGGACGTTCAACGTGCCGATTTGGTCTGTGTCGGTCGAATGCCTGCTCTACGCGATGTTTTTCGTGATCTGCGCGCTTCGCCTCCAGAAAATGTGGGTGCTGTTGGCTTTGGCATTCGGAGGTTGCCTGCTGGGGTCCACGGGGCTCGATCTGGTGGGCAGGGGAATGATCTCCTTCTTTCTCGGCGGGTGCGCCTTCCACGTCCTCTGTTTCCTTCAGGAAAAGCGGATCGTCATCCGCCCCGCTCTCGCAGCCGGTTGCCTGGTGGGCGTCTGGGTTCTTGCGATTCTCATCATGACGTATTTCCCGCCCTATCCGTTCTACCGCTCGGTTTTCGGCGACCGGTTATTGCTGCGGGGGCACGATGTCGTTGGCGCTGTCCTGCTGTTTGTTTCCGGGAAACTATTTGAGCTGATCGTGTTCCCGGCAAGCATCCTTTTGCTGGCGATTATAGAGAAGACAAAGGAAGGGTTCTGCGAGTGGTTCTCCTTCCTGGGGGACCTGAGTTATTCGCTTTATCTCCTGCACTTTCCGCTCCTGCTCGTTTTTTACACGGTCACGAAAGTCACCGGTATCGACGGGGGTCTCTTCTATTCCCCGGTAGCGTTTCTGGGCTATCTGGCCATTCTCTTCCCGCTTTCCTGGGCGAGTTACCACTATTGGGAATCGCCCATGCAAACCCGCTTGCGGAAGTTCTTCCACGCGGGTGCCGCGCAGGAACCGGTCGCGGCACCCGTGCGCTGAGCACATAAAAAAGAAGCCCACCCCTTGCGGGGGTGAGCTTCCGTTGTGTCTGCTGCCCAAAAGCTACGCCGTCGCAGCGCGGAGAGCTTGATCGATGTCTGCCTTGATGTCCTCAATGTTCTCCAAGCCGATGGCCAGCCGGATGTAATCGGCGGTAACACCGGTGGCTTCCTGCTCTGCCGGAGTGAGCTGCGAGTGCGTCGTGGAGGCCGGGTGGATCACGAGGCTCTTGGCGTCGCCGATGTTGGCCAGATGCGAAAGCAGCTTCGCCGCATTGATGAAGCGCTTGCCGGCTTCCAGCCCGCCTTTGATCCCGAACCCCACAATGCCGCCGAAGCCGTTCTTCAGATACTTCGAGGCGTTGGCGTAGGTCGGGCCGTCCTCCAGTCCCGGGTAGTTCACCCATGCCACGGCGGGGTGCGATTGGAGGAAGCGCGCGACAGCCAGCGCGTTTTCCGAGTGTCGCGTGATGCGCAACGGCAGGGTTTCGAGCCCTTGCAGGAATTGGAACGAGTTGAACGGGCTCAACGCCGGGCCGAGGTCGCGCAACAACTGCACGCGCACCTTGATGATGAAGGCGATGTTGCCCGCGCCGGGGACGTTGCTCAAGGCATCCCAGAAGACCAAACCGTGGTAGCTCGGATCGGGCTCGGTGAACTCGGGGAATTTCCCGTTGTTCCATTTGAAGTTGCCGCTGTCGACAA
>JBAXCI010000004.1:0-31983 GCA_037141555.1 Verrucomicrobiota bacterium
CGATGTCGCAATTCGGCATATCCAACCAGGATGTGCATCACTTCCGCCATGTCCTTTGCGAAGCGGATACGGGGACCATCGAAGAGCAAATAAGGCTTTCCGAAACACTTCCATATCCGATTGTTTCCGCAGTCCATAGCGGGAGTAAGAGCGTCCACTTTTTACTGAGGGTGAACGCCGAGGAAAAATCGTATGCAGCTATCGTCAAGGAACTGCACGCACAATACCCTCAGTTCGACCAAGCATGCAAAGACCCGGCGCGCTGGACGCGCCTGGCGGGCGCGTGTCGAGCAGGGGTGCTCCAAGCGGCATTGCCGCTTGGACGAATGGGGTTGTGACCGTGTTCCCTAGACATTCCAATCTCCTTGATTTCCAGAGTTGAGCCCAGAACTGTCCGTGACTGGCCAGGGGAACCCTGCTAATGCAAGGGGCTCTATGTATTCAAGATTACCGAGTTCGCAGAAATTGCCCTCATCCACCCTCGCTTCACATGATACGGTTGCGGCGTTTGTTTATCAGATGCTGACGATAGCGTCTGCTGGTGGCATGTCTGAAACACGTGCCAAAGAGTTATACGAGGAAATCATGGACTGCTACACGCATCTTGATGGCTCCGCCCTCGAATGCTTCCGAAGTGATTTTCTGAGAATCTTGGGAAATACCAACTCTAACTAACTGTCGAACTGCTGGACTGGCCAGCATCCATCATTCTGCCGGAATGATGAAGATGTCGGAATCGGCCGCCCCTGCTTTCTTTGGGACAGATTTCTTGGTTCTGTGCTCCGAGCCGTTGAATCGCCCGTGCAGCCTGGCCAACTGCAATTCGGTATGATGGCACTTGGCCACGGCGGTCGCTAATTGTTTTCTCAGAGCGGGTAGTTCCTCCTGGTAACGCCCCTGCACATCAGAGAGGCGGGCGTTCGCATCGGAGAGCTTGTGTGCAAGCTCACTGTTTGTCGTCCGGGCCTCAGCCAACTGGGTGCTAATGGATTGCAGATGCACTTCCATCTGGTTGCGCTGTTCCTCCGATTGGCGATATCTCGATTCCGCCGCCACGAGTTCCACTCTTATGCGCTCGCTTTCGGACAATATCCCCGCGCCCCGGATTTCTGCGGCATGCAGTTTTTCCGTCGCCTCTTCCTGCTGAGCGTGCCATTGGGCACTCTCGGCGGCAAATCGCTCCTGCAATGCGTTCAGCCGGGCCAAGGCCTCGGCTAACGCCCGTGCGTCGCTTTCGCAGTTTGCACGCGATTGTGTCTCCCTTGCCATCGTCTCCACGAGTTGAGAACGCAAGTCTGTGTTTTCCTTCTCCTGCTTCTCAGATTGCATTTGGGCTGCCGTCACCCGGCCTTCCAACCTCTCATTTTCGTCGAGAGCGGATTGATAGTCCGCTCGGAGATCATCGAGAGCCTGAGCTTGCTGTGCCGCACCCACCATCAGCGCCTTCGTCCAGACACCGCGAAATGCCTGCAATGCGTCCTCGCTGTCCACTGGCGGTGCTTTTTCAGCTTCAATCTCGTTTTTGAGCCGGTTAATAGTGCTGTCGGACCCGCCAGTAAGGTTGCGTATCCTGCGAACCGAAGGTCTTTCGCCCTCCGCTTGGATGCGACTCATTGCGGCTTCGACTTGCTCTCGGGTGATGGGGGGATTTGCTTTCATAGTAATGGGGTTACTGCGTTATCGGCGTTATTGTAATGGCGTTACTCTGCCCCTGGGAACCGGGGTTATTCGGCGGCATGAGTATTGGGGTAATCAGGAATATGCTGGGGTGCGTTGGTTAATGGGAGTATGGCGAAGTCCGGGGTAGAGGGGGGTTAGTAGATTAGATCGGCTGGGGCCAGTTCGGTCCAGTGCGGGCGCGCAACCGCACGGCAGGGGGCCACGGAGGGCTTGGATTTGGGCAGGTATTTTGCCGGAATGGTCTGGTTCCGCCCAGAGACGGTGTATATGCCCCGACGGACATACTGACGGTATCCCATCATAGCAGCCGCGCGAAGGGCCGCAGCGGCGGTGGGGTAGTTGCCGGAGCAGTAGCCGCTACTGTGCGCAATCCAGTAGCGGTGGAGTGGCAGTTCGTCGCTCCATAGCTGGCAAACGTAGCAGTTTGGTTTTGCGACGTGAGCGGCTTGGGTTTCAGTGCGGGTTTCCGATGGCGCTGAGGTAGTCGTAGGTGACATAAGGGAACGTACCAGAGAAAAAACTTTTTCGCTTAACTATTTTCATCCGCGCCCTTGACGGGAGCGAAAGATAGTGCCTCAACCGGCTTAAAACCTAAAATGGAGCCAAAAAACTGCCCGCCATGGGCAAAAAGTGGAGTTAGAGGTGAAAAAAGCTGCATTTGGCCCCTGAAGCGGGCAGATTTCCCAGATGCACTCCCCTTTTTCCGAGTTCCTCCTGGCGTTCATATCGCGGATGGACGCGGCGCACGGCACCCGAGATGACCGCAGCCTGCACTACGGTCTCAGAGTAACTGTCCCGGCATCAGGGGAAGGGGAGGCGACGGCGCAAATCCATTTTATTAACACGCAGAGGATCGGCTCGGCGATTGATGCGGACGAATTGGCGCGTCTTTCTGACCTCGCCAAATCATACGGCCTACGACTAACCCCAGGCAGTCTCTCGGGGGTCTATGCGGTTACCCTGCGATCCGCCCCCGCCCCCGAGGTGATCCGCGTTCCTGGGCTCCGCAGCGAGGACTTACTGCCCCCGCCACAGCAGCGCTGGCAGGATACCGACGAACTCACCCGCGCCGAGGCCGCTGCCCGCCTAGGGTGTTCCGTGCGCTACCTCCGCACCCTGACCGAGACGAAGCAGGTCCCGGTGCACCGCATCTCCCGCAAGGTCCATCGCTATATTTGGGGCCAGGTTCAGGAGGCCTGGAAGAAACTCGGCAAGCCTACGGTGTGATCGCCCACCATCGCTTCGCTATCGCCGGGGTCACCCCGGCCACCTGCGCGTAGGTGCTGAACACGAGCGACGCGTCCTGGTGCCCCATCTCCACCACCAACTCCGTTATGCTCCCCACCTTCGCAGGCAGATACATCGAGCAAAACGAGTGCCTGCCCCAGTTTCGTGACGCGCAGACTGTCGAGCCAGTTCGTGAACTCGTCGGCGGTGATTTCGCGCACAAGCCGCCCCCCCGCGTAGTCGCGGAAATACCCCACCCGCGTCACTGTGTCGGCTATGTGCGACGGAGAAAGCTTGGTGCCGTTCACCAGCTTCGCGTATTCGTCGTAGAACTGGGTCCACGGCACCGACTTCATCCTCCGCGCTAGGTCTTCGAGAAAGAAGTTCGTCGCGTCGGTGAGGGTCTTGCCGACCGCCGCGAGCCGCTGCGAGCACTGCACCGCTTCCACCCGCAGGGGGGTCTCGACCTCAATGGCCTCCACCCCCTTCTGATCGCGCTCTACCCGCAGTTGATTTCGCCGCGCCTTCGCCGCCTCCTCGGTTGCGAACACCTCGCGCTTGCCCCCTCGGTCGCCGCCGCCGCCAATGCGACTATCTACTTGCCAGGTGCCGTATTTTGTGAGCTTCTTGATCGAGGGCCACCGCCGCTCGTCCGCTGTTCTGCCGTCTTTTTTTGTCGCCATCTGTCGTTGCTGTCGAGGTTGTGCTGAAAAGCCGACAGTAGTGGCGGATGAGTGGATGCGCAAGGCCTATTCCAGAGTAACCCACGGGACTTAAAATCCGTTGGGATTCACCTCCCGTGCCGGTTCGAGTCCGGCCATCGGCACCCTCTTTCGACTGTCAACCGGGTGCGCCCCAATGCCCTAACAGGCCGGATCCCAACGGTTTTTGTGGTTGCTGGCAGAGGTCCTGCGTTTATAGTCAACCTGATTCATCCCTCGGTCGGAGCCCGATGCTCTTTGCCTGGGGTGAATGCCCCTTTTAACCCTTGAAAACACCCCTCGCATCCCCATGCCACTAACCAGACGCGCTGCGATCTCCAGCGTCCTCTGCGTGGCTTGCTTGGCGAACGCGATGGATCGGGAGGGCCGAGAACCGTATTACAACATCAAAGCCGGGCCGGTCTATGTCACCCTGAGCTCCGGAATCGACACGGAATACACGGACAACGTCAACCTTTCCAACGGAACAACCACCCCCATCCAGCCGGAACTGACGATCAATCCGCATTTCGGGATCACCGCCGCCTCCCAACTGCAATTCGCGCCGTTGAGTGAGACCAACACCCAGAACCTGAGCTTCACGGCGAATCTTGGTTACAAAGACTACGTCTTTCATCCCGAGCTGAACCAACAGATCACGGACATCAACATCGCGCCGGATTCCGAACTCGCCTTTGTCATTCACGCGGGGCATTTCAAAATCCGTCTTCATGACAGCTTCTCTTTGCAGTCGGACCCGACCTCCGACGGCTCGCTCAGCAACGTCGCGCAATTTCGCCGGTTCGTGAACAATGCCGGGGTTGACATCCGCTGGGACGTGAACAGCAAGACCGGCCTGAATCTCGGCTACTCCCACAGCAGCCTCAACGCCCTGAGCATCACGACGCTGGGGAATTCGGCGACGAATCTCACCGCCAATAATCTCAACAGTTCCACCGACACCCTGACTTTCGCGGGAGATTGCCAGGTATTTTCGCTCCTGAAAGTCGGCTTCAACAGTTCGGCGCAAGCCACCACCTTTCCCTCGGCCCCGGAGCAAGACAGCACCAACTATTCCTACGGACCTTTTATGGATGCGCGGTTGACGCAATTTACAACCATCACCGCCTCCACTGGCGTCACCCAGACCAAACAGGGCAACGTATTTACCGGCACCGGAGCCGGTGGCCAAGGCATCGCCGACACGACCACCAACTATTTCAATCTCTCGCTCAACAACGAGATGAACCTGTATTATACCCAAACGCTTTCCGTCGGGCGCCAAGTCTCGCTGAGCCTGCTCGGCTCGCAGACCGAAGTGGATTACATAAGGTATCGGTCCAACTGGAAGGTCAACTCGCATGTCAACATAAGCTCCGGGCTGTTCGCCGAAGACACGACGGATTTGGGCTTGGTTGCCGGCTTCTCTCATTACCGCCGTTATGGAGCCGATCTCAGCACCGGTTATCAACTCTCAAAAAAGATGAGCACCTCGCTCTCCTATCGCTATATCAACAAAATAGCGGACGATCCCACGCAAAGCTACAAACAAAACACCGTCACTTGGAGCGTCAATTACCAATTCTAGTTATGAATCCATTTGCATATGTTTTAAGCCGGACGCGACAGAATCCAGCGCCGCCACTTTCCAAGAACAGCGTTTGTCAATTGACGATCGAGCCCAATCATGTTTTCGTCGTCAGTTGCAGCAGTTTGTTAAACTGTCCCGAGCCCCTGATGAAATTCCATAAAATCGCCCTCTGCATCCTCTTTTGGATTAGCGCCTGCTTTTCGACCGCCTCGGCTCAGACCGAACTCATTCCGCCGCTGCCCGCGGACAGACTCGCACCCGCTCCCGCGCCGGTCACCCGTTCCCAACCGCTGGCCCAACCCACTCCGGGGCCAACGCCCGGCCCCGCCTACATCGACATGCTCAATGATACGGTGAAGCTGGAGAGGGGCGACCGCCTGAGCTATCGCATCGTGGAAGAGCGCACCCCCGCCATCATGATCGTCGTCAATGACGCGGGCGACCTCGACGTGCCGCTCATCGGCCATCTGGTTGCATCCGGCAAGACCTGCAAACAACTCGCCGACGAAATCCGACCGCTGCTGGAAAAGGAATTCTATTACAAGGCGACCGTCATCATCGGGCTCGAAACCCATAGCGAACGCTCCATCGGCAAAGTGTATGTCATGGGGCAGGCACGCCTCCCCGGCGGCATGGAAATTCCCGCAGGCGAGACGCTCACCCTCAGCAAAGCCATCGCACGCGCCCAAGGTTTTGCCGATTACGCCGACAAAGAAAAAGTCCGACTGGTCCACAAGAACCTTCAAGGCAAGACGGAGATGACCATCGTGAACGTGGGGGAAATCGTCGACAAAGGGTTGATGGAAAAAGATCCCGTCGTCCTGCCCAACGACACCGTCATCATTCCCGAAATCAAACGCTTCCACAGCAAAGTCTACGTGTTGGGCCGGGTCAGCGTGCCGGGAGGGATGGATCTTCAGGAAAACGAGCAACTCACCGTCACCAAAGCCATCGCCCGCGCCCAAGGCTTCATCGAATACGCCGACAGGGAGAAGGTCAAACTGTTGCGCAAAAGCGTGGTGATCCCCTGGTTCGCGGTGGAGGATTTCCTCAACCCGTTCGCGCTTTCCAACAAGATCCTCGCCAGCCCGGACCCGCTTTCGCAGCATCTAAAAAAGCTTTTCACAGCGGAATCGCTTGCAGTGCTGGCCGACCCCAAATCCACCAAACAGCAGCAAAAGTTTGTCCTGATCGAAGAATTCAACAAAGCCGTCCAGAAAGACTTGCTCTATGACGACCAGCGGTTTGCCGCCATCACCCTGAGCGCCGACGCCAAGAGAATCAAGGCCCAGAACCCGAAAGGCGAAGACTTGATCCGGCTCAACCGCATCCTGCTGGAAGACGCCTACACCCGCGAACTACGGAGGAACAGACCCCCCGAGTACCAAGTATTCATCGTCAACGTGGCGGAAATACTTGAAAGAGGACTCGTCGACAAGGACCCGCCCATGGAGCCCAACGACCTCGTCATCGTTCCCGAAAGCAAGCGCTCCAACGCCAAGGTCTCCGTGATGGGACAGGTCCGCTACCCCCAAACGATGGACTTGCTCACCGGCGGCAATCTTTCTGTAAGCCAGGTGATCGCCCATGCCGGCGGATTCTCGGAGTTTGCCAACAAACGCAAAGTAAAGCTCCTGCGCAAGAACCCTCCCGACACCTACCTGTTTACTCCGAACGATTTTCCAAAACCAAGCCACCTCGCCAAGCGACTGCGCGAACACAAAGACGCGTTGTCACTCTTCCTGTGGGAACATTTCGATTACCCGACCCGGCAGGTCCTTTCGGATTCCCGCGCCAACGCTGTGCAACAACGCACTATTCTAGTCCAGGAGTTTAACCGCATCCTCAAAGACGGCTCCCTTTATACGGAAGCGCGATTTGCCGGTCTGAAGCTTCCGCCCGAGATCACGCTGGCCGTCGCCGCGCAGTCCAACACCTGCTTGTTCACCGCTGGCGATTTCCTCGATGTCTCAAGCTTTGTCATCAAATTGCAGGCCCACAGCGAGCCGCTCTTCCTCTTCTTGTGGGATCAATGCACCGAGCCGGAACGCAAAATCATCGAAAACGCGATCGGAGCCACAAGACAACAGGAAGCCACGCTCATGGATGCGTTGCTGCCGAGGCTCAACACCATCATCCGGTCTGGTTCGATCTACAGCCCGCAATGTTTCGACAAGGTGGAAATATCGCCCGAGGCGCTCGCATTGCTCACGCTCAACCCGCAAGGCGATGAACTCGTTCACCTGAACCGGTTGCTGATGGAAGATGCCTGTCCCCAGGAAATCAAAAAGGCTCCCTACAATCCGCGGGACAAAACAGTGGTTCACCTCAACCGGCGCCTTCTCGAAGCCGCCTATTCGCGCGAAATCACGCGGCATGATGAATACCAATCAATCATGGTTGATATCCAGAGGATCATCGACAAAGCGGAATTAGACAAAGACCCCATCATCGAGCCGGACGATCTCATCATGGTTCCGGAACGCTGGATCAACTTCTAATCGCATGCAAAGCGCAAACCAACCCCAAGTCTCGATGGCGGACCTGCTGGCCAAAGCCAAAGTCTTGGCCGAACGGTACGTCATCACCTTTCGGAAATACTGGTGGATTCCCGCGCTGACGACAGCCCTGGGACTTATCGTTTCGTTTTGGAACGGCATCCACCTCGCCCCCAGCTACATTTCCAGCGCGCAGATGGCCATCAGCGGCCAATTCCAAATCGAAGGAACCGCGCACGTTGCCGAAACCACCAATCCTTTGGGAACGCAATTCGCCTTGATGCTCAGCCCGAAAGTCGCCAAGCGCGCCCAAGAGCGAATCAAAACACAGCACCCCGACTGGATGCCCGTAAATGTCAACCTGGAGGTGACGCAAACCCCCAGCACTTCCTATCTCGTCCTGCGCGCAACGGGGCCGGAGCCGCTCTACACCCAAGCATATCTCGACGCCGCGATGCAGGAGTACATGACGTTGAAACGGGAAATGCGCGTGGACCTCTCCGACAGCATGACGGCCACGCTCCGCAACGGTTTGCTCCTGCTGGAGAAAGAGACAAACGCCGACGAAGACGAACTGCTCCGGTTCCAAAAAGAAAACGGTTTCGTGCAAACGCAAGGCAACAACGCGGGAGAATACCTTTCCCAACTGGAGCGTGAACTCGCCGGTTTAAAGACGAACCTGAACCTCTTAAACGCCCTCAATCTGGATCAGACCATCGACCGGGGCCAGCAGCAGGTAGCTGCGAATGCGAATGCGAACGCGGCGGCAAACGGGCAGCCAGCAAATCCGTCCATGAGCACGCTCGACCCGTCGCTCGCCAACAGCTACGGGCCGATGACGGAGTACCAGCGGGAAAAGCAGAATATCCTGCTGCTCAAGGCGAAACGGGAGGAAGCCTTGAAGACAATGCGGCCGGCGAACCCCAAGGTGATCGACATAGAGGAGGACATCCGCAAAGCCGAGAGCCTATTGGAGAATTACCGCCAGCAGAGCATCGACGTCCTCAAGATGCGCAAAGAGTCGCTTGGGTATCAGATTCAAAACCTCGAGACCAAAATCCGTGAATGGAGCGGCAAAGCGACGATCCTCAGCCAGAAATTGGCCGAGCAGGACCGCATCAAATTGAAGCTCAAACATGATAGCGACCAGTATGATCGCATCATCACCACACTCCACGGCGTGGACGTGTTCAAAAACGTGGGCCAGGAACCGCTCTCGATCGTGGATAACGCATCGCCCGCCATTTACACCAAGGCCAGCTTTGCAAAAACCATGTTCAGCGGCTTCGCGACCGGCCTTCTCGCGGGCTTGGCCATCCTGTTTCTCATCGACAAAACCGATGACAGAATGGGTTCCATCGTTGAGTGCCGGGGGAACCTCAAAGGGCTTCCCATTCTCGGGCAGATTCCGCACGACGACATGGAAGGCGATCTCTCCCTGCTCGTTCCCTACGATCCCCGTCGCGCGCTGCTGGAAGCGTTCCGGGCGCTGCGATCCTCCATCCTGTTTGCCCCGCTTGAAGGCACCCGCCCCAAGGCTCTCATGGTGACAAGCGCCGCGCCCGGCGAAGGCAAAACAGCCATTGCCGCCAACCTGGCCGCCACGCTCGCTTTTTCCGGCGCCAAAACGCTCCTGATCGATTGCAACCTGACCAATGGCCATCTGCATGAGCTTTTTGAAACATCACCGGACGTGGGGCTCCTGAATGTCCTTCAGCAGCAGATTCGTTGGACCGAAGCGGTGGTGCAAACCAACATTGACAACCTGTTCCTCTTGCCGCGCGGCGAGGCGCTCGCCTACCCCGCCGAGCATTTCTTCGGAGCGTTTTTGAAGGATGTGTATCATGAGTTCGACTACATCATTTTCGACAGCGCCTCGATCTTGGATAACGTCGACGCGTTGAGCTTCGCGCCCATCGTGGATGGTGTTCTCTTCGTTGTGCGGTTCTCGCAAACCTCTGCTGGCAAGGCAACCCGCGCGCTCGATTTCCTAAACGCCCGCCAAGTCAATGTTCTTGGCGTGGTGTGCAACGACGTCTAGGTTTACCGACAACCAGCCAACGCGAATTACGGCGCGGTGATCGGCTGAATCGTTGATTCGGTTGCCGCCGGTGTTGGCGGAATCTCAACGGGCAGCAGATTGAGCATTTGCTCCTCCTCGCGCAGCAACGTCGCTTTGCGGGCCAACTCTCTGTATTCCTGAGCCTCCTTTGCCTGGCCATTCGCCGTAAGGATCGCACTATAATAAGCCGCGATGGAGGGTTCTTTCAACTCCGCCGGCTTCAGGGACTTCATCACTTGTAGAGCCTCGGCATGATTATCCGTGCAAAAAAGCGCAAAAGCGTAGGTCGAAGCGAAAACAGGATTTCCGGGATCCTTTTCATGAATCTCGCGGGCGGTGGTGAGGGCGTGCGATTTGTCCTTGCCGAGAAGCAGCGAGAAAATAACGAGGTTATTCCGAGCCCCCGAGTCGTTCGGGTTGCGGTCAACCAAGAGCGTATACGCGCGAAACAAACCTGCGGTATCGCGTCGCGAAAAGTAGAATTGGCAAAGCGCGTTCAACGCTTCACTGGACCGGTTTGATTTGGCAACAGCCTGCCATAACGCGTCGCTCGCTTCGTCATCCCACCGCCATTGGATCGCCATTTTGGCGAGCGCCAGCAGGGAATCGCCATTCGCTGCCGCCGCGTTGAGCGATTGCGCCCAGGTTGATTTGGCGTTGGTGTCGCGCTGTTCCAGCTCCCGATAACAGCGGGCAAGATAGGCAAATCTCAGATATTCCAGATCGCCCCATGTTTCGTCGGCGAGGAAGAACCGCAGCTTCTTCCAATCCCCAAAGGTGAAATAGGATCGCGCCATCTCAAGCCGAACGCCAACCGGCGTGGTGAGAGCCTGCGGCAACCGTTCAGCCCAGTCTTTCGCGAGGAGCGCAAGGTTGTTGTTGTTCATCCAATACATCAACGGCAGGATCTCGCTCGGGGTCTTCGCCGCCTCTTCCTGAGTCTCCGCCAGCAGCGTTTGGAATTCCGGCAGCTTCAGCAGATGCAGCACTTCGAGATACATCAAGCGATCGCTGAAAAGGTGATCCGGCAACCCATTGAGTTCCGCAGCAAGCGTCAACGCACGGCTCGTCTGCATGCTTCGCACCGCATCCACAATGAGCGCACGCAACGCCACCGCGCGCATGGGGTCTCCCGGCGAGAGTTGAACAACCTCGTTGCGCGCTTTCTCTCGAACGGCGACATCCTGCGACCCCAACCGCGTGATGGCGAGGTGCAGCCGGTAATTATTGTTTTGGGGATCGAGCCTTACCGCTTCAACATAGCGCGACTCGGCTTCGGCGTATTGCTCCAAGCTCTGGGCCACCCGCCCGGCAAGGTCCTGGTAATCCGCCCGGCTCCGCGCCTTTGGCTCGATATCCTTGATGACCTTTGACGCTTCCTGGTTTCGCCCAAAGCGCAAAGCCGAATCCGCCAGCGCGATTTGATCGTTCAGGCTCTCGGGAGCCAACTCGACAGCGCGGCGCAGCCACGGAAGCGCCTTTGCATTGTCCTCTTTCAGAAGCGCCTGGGCTGAAATGCGGAACGCGTCGAGGTTGTTGGGGTTCAGTTGAAGCACGCGATCCAATGCCGCGCGCAATTCCGCTGGTTGGTTCTGCTGCAAAAACCAGCGCGAGGCTCTGATGAGGCGCTTCTCTTTCCAGCCGAGATAAAAATGGCGACCGATGCCAAGCACGGCGAGCGCGAGAATACAAATCCCGAGAACAACAACCCATCTGGGCATGCCTTTTCTCGCGACAGGAGACTGCTCCAGCGACTCTGAATTTTGGTCCGCGTTATTTTTCATATTTAAGCGGCCATATAGCCACCCCCTATTTTAAGGAAGATTTGGCGGGTTGCGAGATCAAATCGACTGAAAATCCTCAAGGTATTGCCCGGCGACGCGCTCCAGCGAAAACTCCGTGGCTGTCTGATGGGCAAGCACAGCGGTTTGCGCCAGGCGTTTGCCGTCGCAGATCAACTCCTGAAGCTTCGCGGCAAGGGTCTGGGCAGTGTTCGCGCTCCGGTGGTCAAAAACAAAACCGTTCACGTCCTCGTCGATAAAATCCCTGAAACAAGCGAGGTTCGACACCAAAGCCGGGCACCCTTGCGCCATCGCCTCCAGCGGCGCGAGCCCAAAGGTCTCGCCTTTTTCCGCCAGCGACGGATAAACAAACAGCGATGCCGAGCGATAGTAGGCATCGAGGCGTTCTGCATCGAAAACAGCCCCGGTCCAAACGATCCGCTGGCTGATCTTCTCGCCCCGGCGCTTGAGTTCCGCCAAATACGCTTCGCCTCCTCCCCCAAACTTCGACTCCGCAGGCCCCACCACCACGAGCTTCCAATCGGCGAGTTGCTCCTCGGGGATCAGCGCAACGGCATCAATGAGAAGCGCGATGCCTTTCTCCGGGTGGACGCGGCCCACGTACAATAACTCTTTCTCCCGGGCTCCCGGCGTCAAGGCGGGCACGGCGGTCGGCAACGGATTGGGAATGCAGCGGACCTTGGAAGCAAGCTGCGGGACCTCCCGCTCAATCGCCTCTTTTATCGGACGCGAAACCGTCTGCAACCGGTCGGCATGAGCATAAAACCGCATCTGGCCCTTTGGGTATCGGGCGGCGTGGACGTAGAGCTTCCCGTAGCATTTGGAACGCACCAGGAACGGCAGCCAAAATGTATTGGTCACCAGAATATCGGCCTCCGGCAAAACGCGCAGCGCGCGCAGCGAGTAAACCAGGTCCAGCCCTTTCAGCAGAGCCAGTGAACCCGGCGCGTCGTATCCGCCCACGCGGATATGCCGGACGCCCTCAATCACCTCCTCGCGCGGCAGGTCCTTGCAATGGCGCGAAATATGAACCACTTCGTGCCCCCTGCGCGCGAACTCCTTGCCGAGAGCGAACCAGATTTTTTCCACGGCCCCCCCCATCAACGGTGGCACAGGCAAGAAAGCTCCTTGGACAATCGTGATTCTCATAGCGCCTCCCCTTGTGCTGTCAACAAGCACCGATAGACCTCGATGTATTCGTCGATTAAGACCTCTTGTTTGAAGCGCGCCGCGTTCGCCAATCCCTGTTCGATCCGGCTGAGCCGTTCCGATGTCTCCTGTTCCAGAACGCTCAAAATCGTCGCCGCGGCTTCCACAGGATGCTGCGGGTCAATATAGAAAGCAGCGTCGCCGCCGACCTCCGTCATGGGCGCTTTCCCGGTCGTCACCACGCGGCATCCGCACGCTTGCGCCTCGATGATCGGCCATCCAAACCCCTCATCCCACGATGGGAACAAGAGCAGTTCGGCGGATGAATAAAGCGCGCGAAGCGTTTCGTTGTCCACGCCTTGAACGCCGATCACGTCGCATTCCATCTCCGCATCGCTTTCGAGGAAAGGCAGCAACTCGCGATGCAACGACGGGCCTGCATATACCAGTTTCGGGAAACTAGACGCTCCCTTGGCGCGCAGCCGTCGCCGGAGTTCCGCATACATCGCCACCACCCCCGCACGGTTTTTGTACCATGCATCGCCGCCCACATGCAGCAGGAAGGGAGCGTCGCAGCCCAGAAGCTTCGTCGCCCGCAGCCGCGCTTCGGGCTGTGCCATCGGGGTGTAGGGGAAATTCAGGCTGTTGAAAACGATCCGCGTTTGCGACTCGGGATAATTCGCGATCCTCAGCAAATCGCACTGGGTCGCGGTCGAGACGCACACGATAAATTGCGCTTTCTTCAGCCCTTTCAAAATGAGGCTCTGGAAAATCTTCCCCGTCCACGAGGTGGGATTCTGAGGAACCTCGCCCATTGCCGAGCGCATCGGCATCATGTCGTGGCAAGTGACAACATGCGGCACGTTTTTTACGGAATGGACATACATCGCGTTGGAATGATCGCAGATATGAACGACCATCCCGGCACACCCTTCCCGCCGCAGCATGCGCTTGAGTTCCAGAGGAAACAGCAGGAACTTGTCCACATAGAAGAGCCATTTCCCTAACGGCCCGACCCAAGGCGCTAATTTTCCAAGGATCGTTTTAGGCCGAATCAACACGGCGGGAACACCCCTCTCTTCCAGAAGTCGCAGCATCATCTCCGGGAATAATTTCATGCTGAATTGGAACTCGTCCGAGTTGCCGATCAGGATCACTTTTTGCAGGGGATTCATAAGAGATTGTTCACCGCCGGATAATCATCGGCGTTTTTCCAGCGCGCGTTTGTTCCAGCCGCTCAACCACCCGAATGAGCGTGCTGTGCAGCCGCGGATTGATTTTCGTCAAGCGCGAGCGGATTTCATCCGCCTGCTCGTTGGTAATACTGGATAATGTCGTCAGCGAAAGAGTGAACGCGTCGTTTTCCTGGATCATCTGGTAGCCGCTCACCGAGGGGATCCCCTTAACGGCATGCGAGAGCGCCTCCGAATGAATCGGCTCGCCGGGGCTCGGCTCCAGGAACACGTTGGTTCTCCCGAGCACCTCGGGAAAATAACGCACCCCGTGACACGGCGCGTCGAGCGTGATGGCATCGCCCAAATCATACCGCACCAGCGGAAAACAGCGTGGATAAAGACTAGTCACCCGGACCTTGTAACCGCCTTGCGGCGCAGGCTCCGTCGCTTCGATAAAGTAGCTCAACCAAAAAACATGGTAGCCTTCGTTCCTTCGCGTATGGGCCAGAACGCCGGTCTCCACGCTTCCGTATTCCATCGCAACCGCAGTGTTAAACGCCGCCTCAATCACCTCCCGCGAATCGGCATGAGGGAACGATTCGGAAGTCGCGACGACGGCTTTCAATCCCGTCTTATTTGCCAACCCGGCTGCGCGCGCCACGCGGGCGAACCGGTCCAATGCCGCGCTGTAGCCCACCACGTAAGTGGCATCCGACGATTGCAACTGCGCAAAGGCGCGGCTCAAAGCGCGGTCGGATAAATCGTAGGCGGAGATTCTCTCGATGCCCAACAGCACATCCTTGAACTCGCGCTTCCGGGCATTGATCCAGCCGCGCCACCCTTTCCCGAGCAAATGGCTGTGCCCCCAAAGCCTGAAGCAGTCGTCTTCCGGCCCGATCCCATACCAGCTTCGACCGAGCCATTCGTTGCGCTCGGTCTCGGCGGTTTCCGAATTCCACGCAGGCAGGGAAACTGGCTCCGCCGTCGAACCGCCGGTCATCCGGAAACTGTCCGGTCGACGCGAGCCATCGCTGAGTTCCGGGAGATTTTCGTAAACGAATGCGCGATCCGCGACCGGCAGCGTCTGCATGAACTGCCCCCAGGAGTCAAACCGCCCCGGCGCTTTGTTTTCCCCAACGAGTCGCGCGTAATAGGGAACATATTTTTGCATCCACTCCCAGCAGGCGTTGAAGCGCTCCAACTGCGCGGCCTCGGCCCCACATGGGTCTGCGGCGGCATACTCCACCGCACGCAGATCACGAGCCAGTCGGCGTTTTCTCGCGAGCGTTGAGTGGATGAGGTTCATTTGTGGATCATTGATGCAGCGCTTCCGCAAATACCGAACGTCCACGCATTCCGCGTTGAACGGGAACCGCGCTTGCACTCCGTTCGGGCATGTTTTCGAGAATCTCGTTGGACGCCGCGAGACAGAGTCCCGCCCCGAACACCGCGAAACCGAGCGCGGTCGGTTGGCCAAACTGCCCACTCAAAACGAGCAGGAAAGAGGAACTAAAAATGAGCAGGGGCAGCGGCTGCATCCGTCCGAAGGCAGCCATCGCAATCAAGCCCAGATAAAACGCGATTGCGACGCGCAGGAAGAGAAATCCGAGACCGAGCACAGGCCCGGTTTCCTTCACGACGCGCGACCACTCGCCTTCGGCAAGGAGAAATCCGCGTCCGCCAGAAAGCATCCCGGCGCCTGCATTCGTGCCGATCCCCAGTCCAAATCCAAAAAGCGGCGTGTCCGGGACTGCTCTGAAGCCGTCCAGGTAATCCGCCAAAGCGCGCTCAATAATCCCGTGCTGTACCCCTCCTCCGCTTTCCCCAAAGCGCGAGGTGTGGACCATCATTCCTTCTTGGAATACCGGCAGGCAAGTGACAAGCCACAAGCCCGGCAGCGCCAGGATTACAAATTTGAAAGAGCCGCCAATATAGGAAGGCCGACGAATACAGATCAGTGCGAGGAAAGCGACGCAGATCGCACATGCGGAAACCGTTGCGCGGCTGCCGGAGACAACCACCATCAGGATCACCGATGGAGCCGCGAGAAACAGCATCCAGCGCGGATAATATTTCTTGTCGAGAACGGCATAAAGAACACAGCCCATCACGAGGCTGATGTAATTGGAGAGACCGTTCGTGAACGAAAAAGTTCCCGGCGGACGGATCTTTCCAAACCCGACGTCCAACTGCCCGCCTTCGCCGCCGCCCACCCCTGTGTTCACCCAAGCCGTCGGGCCGGCCTTGAACTGGATCATCACTAAAAGGGCCATCGGGATCGCCGTAATCAAGAGCCCCTTGCAGAGGTTCTTCACATCATTGGAATTGAGCACCTTCGGCATCAAAAAGATGAGCGGGAGATGCAAAAAATCGGTGCGCCAACCATACACGCTGACCAGAAAATTGCCGACTCCCGTAAATAGAGAGATCACAAAGGTGACAATACCGAGCCCGACAATCCAGCCGACAAAGCCGTCCATCGAAAACACCCCTTTGCTAAACGCGATAACATAAATGAGCATCACGATCGGATCGCGAACAATGAGCAGCGGATTGGCGAGGCTAGGCACGATCCATTTCCGAAACGCGCCTTCGTAAATCAGGAAAAAGAAATAGAGCCAGATCAGCCATTTGATCGACTTGTAAGGATCGACCGCCGCCAGTTCCCCTCGCGCTGTGTTTGCAAAGCTCATCTTTGGATCTCCGCAAGAACCGCCGCAGAAAGTCGCGCACGGTATTGTTCCCACGAATAGCGAATAGCGGTTTCACGCGCCGCGATTTTCATCGCGGAGAGTAAATGGGAATCGCGCGCGAGTAGATCGAGCTTTTCGGCGATGGCTTCTGCTGAACGGATGGGCACGATGAACCCACTCTCTCCCTCCCGGATGAGATCGGGGCCAGCCGTGTGCTCCGTAGTGATGACCGGCAACCCCTGGGACATTGCCTCCAGGAGGACCAGCCCGAAGCCCTCAAAAAGCGACGGAAAAACGAACACGTCGTGTTGCCCCATCTCGCGCAAAACCTCGGCATGAGGCAGCGTTGGGATCCAACGGTGCCGTTTCAAAGCGTCATTGAGCGGGGCGCAATGCTCCGTGGTTTTCATGCCGACGAACGTCAACTCAACGCTTTGCGGCAGCATGGCAACCGCTTTTAAAAGATAAGAGAGCCCCTTGCGCTGTCCCAGGCCGCCGACGAAGAGCACCTTCAATTTCCCGCCCGAGCGGGGAGCGGCAGCCATCAGCGGCGCAATCGGCGAGCCGTAGGGAATGACATGCACCGGCTTCTCGAAAACGCCGGGAGCCGACGCGATGGTTTTCTTCGTGAAACTGCTGGCAACAAACACCGCATCGGCGAGCTTCAACTCCTCGTCCTTGCGCGCGAGCTTCTCCGTGCTGTCTCGGGTGCCGGTCAACGTGACCGCCCATTGCGGTTCGCGCTCTGTCTCTTCGGCGTAGATCTCATGCGCGGCCCGCCAGTAGCCGATGGGCAAATCGTACAGGCACTTCAACCCCACGGCTTTCGCAGTAGCAAAACAGTCCGACGCGCCATCTTCATAAGCGTAGACGGCTGAGAACCCGGGTTTACGCGCCAGCCGTCGCGCCACGTTTCGATCGAGGCTGCGGTAGACTGCGTCGATGCTGAAAAGCTTCCGCTCGTGACCCGTTAGGCCGTCAATCTGAAACGGGCTCAACAACATCCGGCCCGCTTCACGCCATGGGACATGCCGTGCCTTGCCGCGTAGCGCTTCCGGCAGCGCACGGCGGCAGAGTTGGCTGCGCAGGTTGCCCGGCAGAAAACGATTGAGGGGCGATGAGGGATTCCAACTCACGCACGTCCAAAACTCCGCAAGAAGCCCAGCTTCCTCAAGCGCCAGCGCGGCGTGTCGGGAATTGGCATTTCCGGTGGGGTGGGAGAAGAGGATCATCGGAGCGCGCGTTGAAAAATTTCAAGGTAAGTGGCGGCCACGGCACCCGCCGTGTGCTTTGCCAGATGCTCGGGAGCACCGGCCCGCAGTTGCTCCCAACGCTCTTTCCGGGTCAATGTCTCGCACAATGCGGACGCAAGCGCCTTGGCGTCCCCATTGGGGAACGTCACGCCGCAAGGGCCGATGGCGTCAGGCAATCCGCCCTCTTGCGAGCCGACCACCACACAACCGCAAGCGATCCCTTCCAAGGCCACAATTCCGAACGGTTCGGCCCAGCGCGAAGGAACGGCCATCACGCGATGCGCGTTGAGAATGCGGGCAAGTTCGACCCCGCTTTTCGGCCCGACGAAATGAATTTGCGACGCGACCCCAAGGCTCTGCGCCAGCCTCTTCAAGTTCGCCTCTTCCGGCCCGGACCCAACAACCGTCAGGCCCGCCGTCAACCCGCCGTCACCCAAGAGCTTCACGGCTTCGATCAACAAATCCACGCCTTTGTCCGAAACAAGCCGCCCGAGAAACACAATATCCTGCTCCCGCGCAACGTCCGGCAGCGGATAGAAAAGGTCGTCCCGGTACGGATTCGGCACGAGGTTGGAAGCGACGGGAATGCTCTCCGCCACGGCGCGGCTGATCGAAATATTCGTCGCGCAGCGCAACAGAAAACGCTTCAGATGATCCCGCCAGTTGAGGCTGCGATCTTGCCGCGCAATCCAGGTTTGATGCGTAACAACCCACGGCCTGCGCACCAAGAGCAAAGGCCACAGGATTTGCAAACTGATGTTGTTGTGGAAAAAAACATCGCACCAGCGCACCGCCTGCAATAACGCGCGCGCATCCGGATTTCGGAGCACGTCAAATCCCCAGCCCCCCCGATCCTCGCCCGGTGTTTGCGTGATGACGCGCACCTCATGCCCCAAACGCACGAACTCGGCGGCCAGCAGTTCGGAAGCCGTTTCAATGCCTCCGATGGCCGGGTACAGAGCGTGGGATGAAAGGAGGATTTTCACGCAGAGCGGCCCATTCTTCTTTGCAGAAACTGAGTGGCTTGTTCTTTCAACAAATCCAAAGCGCCCAACCTCGGCATCGGTTCCGTCTCGACTGCAACCGGCTCGCAATCCGCTTTCGTTCGCGCGGCAGCGGTCGGCAGCAGACCGCGAACAGGCGTCACGAAATGCGCCGCGACCAAGCCGTCCGTCAGGGATGCTTCATTGCGAATCACCCGGATCTGATTTTCTTTCCAGAAGCGCCCCTGGCAGCGCCATGCCAGCGCAGCCCAGCAAGTTTGCTCCGTCCAGTGATACCGGGCATCAAACAATGGCTCGTAGCGCGCGAGCAGCCACTCGATGAAATCGAGGTCATAATGCCGCCGCCGAAAAGCGAAAATCCCGCAGTTCAACCGCGCCGGAACCTTGATTTGCGACTGCATCAAATGCCACGGGCGAAATGCATAGGCATTCTGAAAATCCTGCATCATGAGGCATCCCGTTTCCTCGTCCGGCCAGGAAAAGAGATCGCGAAAGGGGCGCAAAAAGAAAATATCTGTGTCGCAAAAGACCAAATCCTCCCTGGGTGCAAGGAACGGCGTGTCAAAGAGCTTCAAGCCATACACATACCTCTGCCGGTAGCGCGCGCAATGCGGGTGCCGACTGAGCCGTTCACTGGCGATCGCGTCGGCCTGTCGGCGGGAGATAAACGCGTGGATGGGCAACTCGTTGAGCAGTTGCTCGCGGTCGTCGTCGGTGAGCGAGCCGTCGTCGTGAAGCTGAAACCGCACGGGCTCCCGCGAATGTTTTGCCAGCGAACCCAGGCACATCAATCCGGTGCCCACATCGCGGTGCCCAATCAAGGAGGAAACGATAACTTCGGGGGCGGTCATAAATCGGTTGGGACTGGCCGTGAAACTATCGGTAACGAAGCCAGAAATCTAGCGCAGATTTCGCGCACGCGCGGGTTCGGCTTCCGCCTTTCCAGCCCCTCGACCAGCTTGGATTCCAGTGCCTCATCGCAGCGGTGGAAAAACGGCGCTTCTGCCGAGCCGCCCGCATTCCCATCGCCCCGCGTGTAGATTACCGGCAACCCGTGATCGAGCATTGCGGCGACCGTCCCGCTTTTCCCCAGCAGCTCCCACGGCGTGACAGCGACACCCAAATCCGCGATTTGCAGCAGGGTGGAAATCTGTTCGCCGCTCTGCTCACCGCATTTAATGAAAACAATTTCCTCGCCGTTCTCGCGCTGTATCTTCGCCCAAAGCGCTTCGCCCGAGGCACCCATGCGCCCGGCCGACACCAAGCAGAGCCTTTTGCCAACGCGCTTGGCGGCCCTCAACAAAATGCCGAGCAGCGGCTGCGGCTCCCACTCGGGATGCAAGGTTCCAAAAAAAACAGCCAGCAACCAACCGCTCCTGCCTGCCGGATTGGAAGGAATCCCGGCGGCGACGAACTGCGCGGGAAGAGCCGATTCGGGGCCGAGATCCACTACAGGGATATTCCCAAACAACGGCAGTTCCGTTGCAAGGCCGCCCACGCGTTTGAGCAATCCTACGTAAGTGGCATTCGACGTGTGAATCGCTCGGGGTTTGAGCGTCTGGATAATGCGGGAGATGCAAAGCCGTTGCAGCGCGCCGATGCACCGCTCTTTGAGCGGAGCTGCCGCGCCAAAACCGATCCACAGCTCGTGGAACATGATTTGAAGCGGTTTCCCGGCGATCACCGCCTTCAGGCCGCAGATCAAGCGCCACGGAATCCCCTTGGGATGGAACCCGTAGGGGACAAACTGCAAGCTGATCCAGTCCGGATCGAAGGCGCTCAGAAATTCCCGAGCCTGCTCAAAGCGTTGTTTCCACGGCAGCGAACCGGGCAGACGCAAACAGTCGATTTGCACGCCATCGCACTCCTGCGTTTGGCAGCCTGCGCTCCGTTTATCATTGAGCGCAACGATCCGGCATTCATGCCCCTGCCGGATGCACTCCACCGCGAGACGCCGCGTGTAATCGCCCACCCCGTCGCGACCGGGTTCAATACTGCCACAAATAAAGGCGATGCGCATGGAGCGGAGAAATTAGCTGCGTCGGATAAAGCGCCCAAGCACCGCGGAGATCTTTAGCACGATGCGTTTTGCCAACAGTTGGCGGGAGGTAAAGACGCGGATCGGCCCTTGCGCGTGCAACCAATATTCCTTATCCACCGCCCGCAGCGCGGCCCCGCGCAGCGCGTCGCGAAGATATTGCTTTTTCCACGGCTTATCCGGCCCGAGCGCGTGCGGCAATACCGCTTTGCCTGTCTCAAACCCCATCGCCTGTTTGTTTCCAAAACTCACGGGGATCCCTTCGACCGCTTCAATGGCCGCGTTGAGCACGTCTTGATCCGTTTTGTCGAAACAGCTCGGGTAATCGCTTTGCAACGCCACGGATTTTTCTCCCACAAACCCCGAATACTCCGCGCCGCCGATGGCCTGCCACAGACGATCTTGCAACCGCTTCCAGAGTTCCAAAAACGCGGCATCCTCGCGCCGGACCCCGACAAAACCGCCGTTCGCATAGAACGGTTCCTTTGGCAGGAGCCGAGCCGTGCCTTCATAAAAACGCCGCCATCCCACGCGGCGCGGATGATGCGCCGCAAAGGGCGAATTCACATCTTCACAGACCGCCACGCCGCAACCGATCCATTCCTCGAACGAGCGCCACGGATCACTCATAATGATGTCCGGGTCCAAGTAGATCAACCCCGCGCAATCAGGCGCATAAGTCTCGAAAACGCGGAGCATGAAATCGGGTTTGTAATTGGTAAGATGCGCCGTGGTATCCAGCGGCACAAAGTGGATCGCGCAACCCTCCGCCACCTGGAATTCCGCATACGAACCCGTCTCGGTCACCGGTTGCGCCCAAAACGGCAGCGCGCCGCGATAACCCGCCCAGATGATTCCACGGAACCCGCTCGCATAAAGTGAATTGGCCAGCGGCCCGAGACCGTAGTGATAACCGCCTTCAAAGAGCGTGCATATCGCAAGGCGTTTACTCATAGAACTCACAGCGTAAAGGGTTGTTGGAAAGCGATTTCTTTCAAAGGCAGATTCTGGACACAAACGCCGTTTGAGCCAAGGCAAAAAACAGCCCCGCCCGAGCGGCCACAATTTCATTGCCCGCCCCATGGCCCCATGCCATCCTCATGCGCTCTTTATCGATGGGCACCACCCCTATGACATCGTCCCAAACCACGCCTCCTAGTCCCAACAGCGGCGATCATCTTGCCTTGATCGACTATGTCCGGGCCGTCGCCATTCTCCTCGTCCTGGGGTTTCATCTCTTGATCGAGAGCTTTGGCAATCTGCAAAAGATGGAAGCGAAATTGAGCTTCACCGATTGCAATATAGGTCACCTGCTTCTCTCTATCGTTCCCTTCTCTTATGGGTTCATCGGGGTCTCGATCTTCTTCCTCGTCAGCGGATTTTGCATTCACCTCAGCCACGAAAAATCCAAGCGCAAGGAATTCAAAGTGTTCTTCGTGCGCCGGTTTTTCCGCATCTATCCTCCCTACTTCATCGCCCTCTGCTTCTTCGCGTTCGTTTTTCCGATGACGATGTTGAAGTTGAATTCGCCCATCAACCTTGCGCAGTTTTTCAGCCATGTGCTGTTGGTTCACAATCTCGACCCGCGCTCATTCTATGGGATTAACGGAGCGTTCTGGAGCATCGGCGTAGAGGTTCAGCTTTATGCCATCTACCCCTTGCTGCTCCTGATGATCCGGCGCATCGGCTGGAACAAGGCGTTGTTCATCACGGCGGCCATCGAGCTATCCCTTCGCGGCGGCATGCTCCTTGTCAACATGCCCTACTGGCTCTCCGCCTCTCCCTTCTTCTCTTGGTTCAGTTGGTCCATCGGAGCCAAGCTCGCGGACGACTACCTGCATGGACGCCCGCTCGTGCTTGCCAAATGTCCGCTTTGGGTTTGGCCCTGCCTGGCGGCCATCACCTATACGAATAAACCGATCTTCGTCTTCACCTTCCCTTGCGTCGCGCTCTCCACGGCGACCGTGATCGCCTATTTCATCTCCCGCCCCCCTGTCACCGTGCCGCTGCCTCGGCTGGTTTGCAACGCATTGCGCCAGATCGGGATCATTAGCTATAGCGTTTACCTCCTGCACGGGCCGCTCCTTGCCTCCTTGCAAAAGACCATCCGGGCGGCATTCCCCGCGTTCACTTTTTCGCCGTTTGAGATGAGCCAATACCTGCTGCTCTATTGCCTCGTGATCTTGCTCGTTTCGTGGCTCTTCCACAGGTATGTCGAGTTGCCGGGCATCGAAGCTGGCAAATGGGTTTTGAAGCGGATGCAGCCAACTCCCGCACCCGCGCTTGGGCCACAGAGCGTTAACTCTTAAGCCACGCCAGCGCACCCGCGCGCGCAGCATAAGCGAGAACCCGCGCATCCCAAGGCCGTGCCCGCCAGGCTTTCAGGAAAAGCGCGCGTGCAAGAACAGGGTCCTGTCGCGCGATGAGCCGTCCGTAATTGCAAAGGCTGTTGGCATAATGCCGCTTGCGCAAAGAGGCGGGAAGATACCCGCTTTTCAAATGCTTGCGGTAAAACTTCACCGCGTGTTCCGCAACCATCAGCGTCTTGGCCATCGCGCTGTCCGCATGTTTTGTATAGCAGCAGGTCAACTTCCCCGTGCAGGCAAGCCGCCCCCCGAGAGCCAAGGCGCGAAGCCAATAGTCGCAGTCCTCGCCCACTTTCAAACCGCCATCGAACCCCCCTGCGGCATCCGCTGCCGTCCTGCGCATCATCACCAGGCTGGAGGTTTGGATGAAATTGCTTTCAAAAAGACGCGGCAACGGATGCTCCATCACGCCCGCATCCGGCACGAACGATTCCATCACGGTTTTCGTGGATTCGTCGAAAATATGGAAGCCCGAAAAGCAGACATCCGCGCCCTGCCTCAAAGCTTCAAGGCCGGTCGCCAAATGCTCGGGCGTCCAGCGATCATCGGCGTCCAGAAAGGCAAACACCGATCCGCGTGCGACAGCCATTCCACGATTGCGCGTCGCCGAAACGCCCAGATTGGAACCGTTGTTCTCATAGCGAACCGATTGCGAAACAGTTGCCGCAAACTCGCGCACAACGCTCTCGGTTTCATCGTGCGTCCCATCCTCCACCACCACGATCTCCCATTCGCGGTGAGTCTGGGCAAGCACACCGTCCAAGGCGCGGCGGATAAACCTGCCCGCATTGAAAGCCGGGATAACAATGCTGACCAATTCGTTCATGTCGTCCATTCGACGCGACATCCCTTACAGGCAAGGGTGTCGCGGTAGACCTGTATCAAACTTTGCGCTGCGGCTGTGATCTCGAAATGCTGAAGGAAACAAGCGCGCGCGATCGTCCGCATTTTTTCCCGCTCGCGTGCATCAAGGGCCAGCCAACGCTTTAATAAAGAATAAGTGCCTTGCAGATCATCCGTTTCAACCAAGCCGGCTTTATCCTGGTCGATCTCCCTCCAGATGTTGACTTTGTTGGAGATAAGAACCGGCACCGAGGAGGAAAGAGCTTCGGCAACCGAGATGCCGAAATTCTCCTGGTGCGAAGGCAGAATAAAGGCTTCCGAAGCTTGAAATGCTCCCCACTTTTCATCCCCGATCAACATCCCCGTCCAGGTCACGCGATGCTCTATTCCCAAGCTCTGCGTCCTCTTCTTGAGGGAGCGGGCGAAAGCGTTGTCGTCGGGCCCGGCAATGACGAGTTGCACATCCGGATCGGCCTGTTCAGAGACGATCCGGTGGAACGCTTCCATCAGAAGATCGCCCCCTTTCTTCTCATGAATCCTGCCCAGAAACAGAATGATGCGTTTGCCCGCGAGGGCGGGAAATTTCCCCAGAAAACATTTTTTCTGCGCGTCGGCATCGCCCTTCCACCCCGCCGTGCCATAGTTGACGACAGCTTCATTGCAGCGATAAAGCCAGAACGACTGGCGCGCCAGGAGCTTCTCTTCCAAACAAGTGAACAACACGGCGGTGGCATCGCGCAGCACGCGGTATTCCGCCCACGGCCAGTAGAGCCATTTTTTGAGGTGCTTTAGCGGATAGTTTGTCTTGAACCACGGATCAAGCATCCCGTGCGTAAACACAAAATAAGGAATATCCTCGTCCCGCAGCACACGCCATGCGGCAAAACTGCTGAATTGCCAGATGCCGTTCACCACCACAAAAGCGTATTCGTGACAATGCTTTTTGAGCCAGGGGATGAACCTCGGGGAGTAACCATAGTTCAAATACGACGGTCCCATCGCATGGATCGTCAAAGGGAAATCCTTCAGCCAAGGCGCATCCGGGCTGTCCAGACACACCACATCCACCTTCCATCCGAACCCTTTTGTTTTCGCAACCGCGAGTTGCTTGATGCCCTCAATGGGGCCGCCGACCGCCGGGCTGACAGAATGGATGATATGGAGGATTTTCACAGCGAATTGGGGGCCACTTTATCTACGCAAAAAAAATGCCATCTCCCGCTCAGGCATTTATGGCATCGTTATACGGCTCAGGCAATGAGGGTTCAATCTCTATCTTTCATCCTTCCCTTGTCGACGGCGGATAGAAAACCGTGCTAAGAAATCCACTCCACGTGACTGCCATCGAAATCATCTCTCTTGCTGCCGCCGCAGCGGCTGCCGGCATGGTCAATGCCATCGCAGGCGGCGGCACCCTCATCACTTTCCCCGTCCTGCTGCTTTTCAAAACCCCGGAAAAGGTCGCCAACGCCACCAGCACGCTTGCGCTTGTTCTGGGGATGGCGGGGAGCCTCTTCGGCTACCGCCAACACCTCGCGGCCGTGCGCATTTGGCTGTGGCGCTTCGTGCCTGTCAGCATGATCGGCGGTCTCGCGGGAAGCATGCTGCTCACCCGCACCAACGACGCTGTGTTTGCGAAAATGGTGCCCTTCCTCATCCTCTTCGCCACGTTGCTTTTCCTGGCGCAAGGCACTTTTCGCAAACTCTCGGGGTTCAACAATAACAACGGCGGCGATCCCGCCACGCCGCCGCATCAACGCCACCGCGCGGTGTGGATCGCCATCCTGATCCAGGTCGGCGTCGCGGTTTACGGCGGCTATTTCGGCGCGGGCATCGGCATTCTCATGCTCGCCTCGCTTGGTTTTATCGGCTTGAGCAACATCCACGAGATGAACAGCCTCAAAACCATCCTCGCCTCGCTCATCAACATCGTCGCCTCGGCATGGTTCATCGGCAGCGGCTTGATCCATTGGCCCAAAGCGGCGATCATGACGGCAGGAGCATTGGGCGGCTACTACCTCGGCGCGCACTTCGCCCAGCGCATCCCGCAACAGCAAGTCCGCCGCCTCATCAACGGCATCGGCCTCACCATTTCGGCCGTGATGTTCTACAAACAGTTCGCGAAATGAACCCGCGCCAACGCCAGAGCACCCTCATCGCCCGCTACGCGATTCTTCCCGACGCGCACGAGCGGCTTGCCGCCTTGACCTCGCGCCGCTCGCACGTTGCCGCGCTGGCTCCCGAAGCGCGCACCGACGCCGCCCTCGTCCCCGGCTGCGTCTCGCGCGTCTGGCTGGTGGGCACCATGGAAAACGGGAAATGCCGTTTCCAAATGCACGCGGAGTCGGCCCTCGTCAAAGGGCTCGCCGCCGCGCTGTGCGAACTTTACGACGACGCCACGCCCGAGGAAATCATCGAGGCGGAACCCGAGCTTTTCGACGCGCTGGGCATCGCCGCCAACCTCAGCCCCACCCGGCTCAACGGCTTGGCAAACATCCGCGCGCGCATCGTCGCGTTCGCCCGGCAACACCTGCATTGATGCTCTTCGACGCTCACAACCATCTCCAGGATGCAGCGCTCGCCTCTCACCTTCCGGGCGTCGTTTCGGAATTGCATCACATCGGTTTGACGCGCGCGGTCGTCAACGGCACGCGCGAAGCCGACTGGGACCGCGTCACGGCTCTGGCGCAAGCGCATGCCTGGGTTCTACCCAGCTACGGCCTCCACCCGTGGCATCTTGCCGAGCGCAGCCCGCGTTGGCGCGAACGGCTCACCGAGCTCGTCGCATCAGGGCGCGCGGGCATTGGCGAAATCGGGTTCGACCGCTGGATCGAAGGCTTCGACATCGGCGACCAAACCGAGGTCTTCACGTGGCAGCTCGCCCTTGCCGCCCGCCAGAACCTCCCGGTCACCATCCATTGCCTCAAAGCGTGGGGCCTGCTGTCGGAGATTCTCCGCGCGCAACCCATCCCGCAGCGCGGCTTCCTGCTCCACTCCTACGGCGGCCCGTTTGAAATGGTGGAAGGTTTTGTAAAACTCGGCGCGTATTTTTCCTTCTCCGGTTACTTCCTGAACGAACGCAAAGCCGAGCGCCGCGAGATCTTCCGCCACATTCCCGCCCATCGGCTCCTCGTGGAAACCGACGCCCCGGACATGCCGCTCCCGGCTGAGTTCGTGCAGTATCGTCTGCCAAACGCCGAAGAAGGACGCACCCTCAATCACCCGGCCAACCTGCTCGCCATCTATAAAGGAGTCGCCGAATTGCGCGGGTTGACTTTGGATGCCCTCGCCGCCCAAGTCGCCGAAAATTTCCAGCGGCTGTTTGGCGCAGTGGCATAAAATCGCTGTGCCTCGCGGCCTCCGTGGTCCATATTCGCCTCATGCCGTCCGCCACATCCCAACCGCAACTCACCGTGAACGAGATTTTCCTCTCGATCCAGGGAGAGAGCACCTGGGCGGGATTGCGCTGCGTTTTTGTGCGGCTCACCGCGTGTGATTTGCGCTGCACCTATTGCGACACGGCATATGCGTTTTCGGAGGGCAAACGCCGCCCGCTGGCCGAGGTGCTGGCGGAAGTGCTCTCCTACGATTGCCCGCTCATCGAAGTGACCAGGGGCGAGCCGTTGCTGCAACCGGCATCGCTGCCGCTCATGTCAGCCCTCTGCGATGCGGGCCGCACAGTCCTGCTGGAAACCAGCGGAGCCCACGACATCTCCAAGGTGGATGCGCGCGTCCACCGCATCATGGACCTCAAAACGCCAGGGAGTGGCGAATGCGCGCGCAATTTGTGGTCCAACATCGATCACCTGACCCAGCGCGACGAGGTCAAGTTCGTGATCGGCTCGCGGGAGGACTACGAATGGGCTAGGGAGCAGGTCTGCAAGTTCAACCTTTCGCGCCGAGTGAACGCCGTTCTCTTTTCTCCGGTATTTGGCCGGATCACGCCTGTGGAGATCGTGAACTGGACGCTCGAAGACAAGCTCGACGTGCGGTTTCAACTCCAGTTGCACAAGTTCATCTGGGATCCGAAAAAGCGGGGAGTATAGGGGCATCCCCTCCGGATTCTTTGCGGCTTTGCGGCTTTGCGTGAGAAATTCAAGTTACGGCACGATGCAGTGCCGAGCCAGGAATTCCTGCAACTCCTCCGGCCCAAAATCCGGCAGCACTTTCTCGCCCACAACCAGCGTGGGGGTCAATCGTTGGCCGGAAAGCTGGATCATCATGGCGTAATTTTCACGGCTGGCCTCCACGTCGATTTCCTCATACCGGTAGCCCTCGGCGTCCAGAAACGCCTTGGCGCGAACGCACCACGGACACCAGGTTTTGACGTAAAGTTGGAGAGACTCGGCCACGGCTGAAGTTAACAAAATATTCGGATGGCGCAAACATGCTGCGCGCACCTTCACAAAAGCTTACTCCTCGTCCGCCGGGCCTTTCGCGCGGTCTTCAAACCGGGTAAATTCCTTCAGGAACGTCAGCGGGACATCGCCCACGGGGCCGTTACGCTGCTTGGCGATGATGAGCGTCGCCTTGCCTTCGGCCTCCTGCTTTTCCTCTTCGGTGTCGGCGTAGTATTCCTCGCGCATGAGGAGTCCCACGAGATCGGCGTCCTGCTCGATGGAACCGGATTCGCGCAAATCGCTCAACCGGGGGCGCCCCTTGCTGTCGCCGGTGCGGCTTTCAGGATTCCGGTTCAACTGCGCCAGCACGATAATCGGAATCGCCAACTCCTTCGCGAGCGCCTTCACGCCGTTCGAGATTTCCGCGATTTCGAGCTGCCGATTGTCCTGCGCGCGCCGCGAGGTCGATTTCAGGAGCTGCAAATAGTCGATGACGATGAGCTGGATATCGTGCTGCGCCTTCATGCGGCGGGCTTTGGCGCGCATTTCCAAAATGCTCAGGCCCGCGGTGTCGTCGATGAGCATTTTGCTCTCGGCGATCTTGGAAGCCGCGTGGGTCAGGTTCTGAAAATCACGCTCGGCCATAAAGCCGTCGCGCACTTTGCCCAGGTTCACCTTGGCGCGCGAGCACAGGAGACGCTGAACCAACTGCTGGCTGCTCATTTCCAGCGAGAAAATCGCGACGGCTTGTTTGCGTTCCAGCGCGACATGCTCGGCGATGTTCATCGCCAGCGCCGTCTTGCCCATACTCGGGCGGGCCGCAATGACGATCATTTCCGAGGCGTGCAAGCCGTCCGTCATCTTGTCGAAATCGGCGAATCCCGTAGGAACACCGGTGATCTCGCCCTTGCGCTCGTACAATTTCTCGATCGAGTCGAGCGCGGTAACCACGGCGTCCTTGATCTGAAAACTCTTTTCGCTCAACCGGCTTTCGCTGATCTGGAACACCTTCGTCTCGACTTGATCGAGAAACGTGTCCACATCCTCCTGCTCCTCGTAGGAGCGCGCGGCCAGATCGGTGCAAGTGACGATGATCTGCCTCAGCGTGTATTTCTCCTTGAGGATCTCAAGGTAGTAATTGGCGTTGGCCGCCGTAGGGACAAACGTGAACAGGCTCGTGACGAACGCCGGGCCGCCGACTTTATCCAGGAGCTGCCGATCGCGCAGCAACTGGGTCAGCAGAATGAAATCAATCGGCCTATTCGTATCATAGAGCTCCCGCAGGATGCCGTAGATGATCCCGTGCGCCGGGGCGTGAAAATGCTCGGGCGTGATCTTCTTCTCCACGCACTCCCCCATGACCTCCTTGGGGCACAGCAAAACAGAGCCCAGGAGGCCGAGTTCGGCATCCTGGCTCTGTGGAAGCATTCTGTGAACATCCGGTGAATAAGTCCCCTTATCCCGAAGGTCCGTGCGCTCTTTTGTTGCCTTTTTCGGCTTCGCCGGCGTTGCACTGGCGGCCTCGTCGGGCATCGCTTACTTCGAGTGCTTGGCCTTGGCCTTGGACTTGAATCCGCCGGGAGTTTCCTCTTCGGCAGGGGCCGCCGCTTCAGCCGATTTCTCTTCGCTCGCCGATTTCACGGTGAGGTTGAGCTTGGCCACCACGTCGTGGTGCAGCTTGATGGTCACCTCGTGGGCGCCAGTCTCTTTGATCGGGCGCTCCAACTCGATGCGATGGCGGTCGATCTCCACGCCCAACTCGGCATTGAGCTTGTCGGCGAGATCCTTGGCCGTCACCGATCCGAACGCCTTGCCGGTTTCGCCGGTTTCGAGCGTGATGGTCAGTTTGAGTTTGTTGATGCGGCGCGCAAGCTCCTCGGACTCGTTCAACTCGGCGGCTTCACGCTCGGCGCGCTTGGCTTTGAGTTGGTTGATGCGACGGAGCGTCACGGGTGTCACTTCCAAGGCCTTGCCGGAAGGAACGAGAAAGTTGCGAGCGTAACCGCGTTTGACTTTAACAACGTCGGCTTCGGCGCCCAGCGACGCGATTTTTTCTGTGAGAATAACTTCAGTGGTTGGCATATTTCGTCTCCCGGCCTTGAATTTGCGGGGCGTTCTTAGTAGCTGGCAGCGCGGGAACTGTCAACGGTGGGTTTGAAGAAAGTTTATTTTCCGGGGTTTTTGGCACAAAAATCCCGTTGTCGATGACCACGGTCATCCCTTCGGTGATCATCGTGGAGAGCCGGATGGCGTCCCAATTTGCCAGCCGGATGCACCCGTGGCTGCCCGCCCGACCGATGGTGAACGGCTGGTTGGTGCCATGAACGCCGATGCCGGGCCGGTTCAAACCGCACCAGAGCACGCCGACGGGATTGGTGGGACCGGCGGGGATGTTATAGAAATTACTCGTGCGCACGCCGTGGTTGAGCACCCCTTCGTCGTGCCGGAACCACGGAAGCGTGGCAATGCCGAGGATCTTCCAGGTGCCAGCCGGGGCGGGAAGTTTCTCCGAGCCGGGCGTGATCGGGTAGGAGGCCAGGAGCTTCTCCCCCTCGGTCAAATCGAGCATCTTTTCCTTGGTGTCGATGTGGATCTGGCGCGTCTTGAATTCCGGAACCACGGGGAGCTTGCCGACTTCCTTGACGGTTTCGATCTTAAAAGGAACGACGTTTGGGACAAAAACAACGTCCCCGACCTTCAGCGTTTCCATATTCACGCCCTTGTTGATCTTGGCGAGAAACTCGGGGTCGCTGTGAAAACGCTCGGCCAAAAAGATGAGCAGCGAGGGATACAACATTTTCTTGAGCTTGGCCTGCTCCTCGGGCTTGCGCGGCACGTCGCCGATCCGGTTCATGTCCTCGGGTGCCACGGTGTAAGTCGTATAGATCGGGCTCACGCTATCGAGCGGGAGCTTCTCGGCTTCCTCCAGAACGCCGTTGCCGGGCAGCGCATGGGCTTTTTCATACCGGGCGAGCGCCTTCAAGGTGAATTCCTTGGCGCGACCGTCGATTTTGCCCGGCCCGAAGTTTTTTTGGTCCAGGAAGATTTGCAACCGGACAGCGAGTTCGCGGTCGCCGACAGGCACGGCCTTGGCAATGGGGATCTCTTGCGCGGCGGGAGCTTCGGCGGCAGGCTGTTGTGCCACTGCGACCGAAGCAACCAGCAAGGGGGTAATCAAAGAGAGGAATGACTTCATGCGATAGGATCACGCCCCGAAGGGCGGAAATTGTTGCCGCTAGTCTTGGCTCAATTTTAGAGGGAGTCAACAGGCGGATTCTTTTTTCCGGCCAAACCGCCGATGAATTCCGGGAAACATCATGGGATTTTCAAAGAAGCGGCCCTGTTTGAAGGGCAATCCTGCGCCCTGCGCCGAATCCGTTTTGATGGGTAGATTGGGCGTGATCGGGAAAACAATGGGGGAATGGGCGCGAGGTTTCGTGCGCGACCATGCGGCGCGGATGCGAACCGGCGCGGCCTGCGTGGGACTCGTGGTCCTGGCGGGCTGTTTCACGCTCGTCATCGCCCCGGACGCGGAGGAGGACGACGACCGGGTCTCGCCCC
>JBAXCI010000005.1:0-30286 GCA_037141555.1 Verrucomicrobiota bacterium
CCTTTGCTGAATCCCAGGCACCCACCGCCCGCGAACTCCTCGCATTGGTGCGCGCCAACCAAGCCTCCCAAGAGCGCGACCTCAACGGGAAATTGCGGATGTCCACCTCCCAGGAAAAAATCGTGATCCCCTTCCGGCTCTTCCTGCGCGGCAACACCATCACCTACCAGTTCACAGACAAACCCGAAGCCCTCATCCTGCGCCTCGGCGAAAAAACCTCCCGCCTCGAACGCTCCACCGGCAGCGGCAAAACCGAAAAAATCACCGGAGCCAAACTCGACGACCCGGTGCGCGGCACCGACATCAGCTACGAAGACCTTGCCCTGAAATTCCTCTACTGGAACAACGCCGTCGTTGAACCCGAGAAGCAGACCATCATGATGCGCTCCTGCTGGATCGTCCGCGCCGTCCCCGCCGGCAAAGAGGAATCCCAATACGACATGGTGCGCCTTTGGATCGAGTCAACAGGCGGCCTTCTCCAGGCGGAATGCTACAGCGGCGGCAAACTCGTTCGCCGATTTTCGGTGCGCAACGTCCAGAGCGCACGCGATACAGGCGGCTACATCCTCAAATCGATGAGCATCCAGCGCATGGACGACAAAAGCAAAGGCCACTATCCCACCTACCTCGAAGTGCAGCAGTGAAAGTTAAGAAGCCGCTCCCCAGCGTGTCATCCCGAGCACAGCAAGGGACCTCTCCACAATCCCAAAGCGTGGTTTTTTCTGTTGTGCGGAGCTTTGAGTCATTGAACGCTCCCTCACTGCATTCGGGATGGAAATCGTTCATCCGATCTTCGACTTGAACCGCACCGCGCAAAGGGAGAAAAGGCCCACCGCCATCACGCATAAGATCGCCAGGGACGGCCAGTATTCCGAAAGGCTCGCGCCGCGCAGAACAATGGCGCGCATCAGGTCAATGGCATACGTGGCGGGAAGCAGCGTGCTGATCGCGTAGAAAATCCACGGCATCGTCTCGCGCGGAAAGATGAACCCGGAGAAAAACACGCTGGGCAGGATGAGCGTCATCGTCATTTGCAAGGCCTGCATCTGGTTTTCCGCACGGGTGGAAATCAAAAGCCCGATGCTCAGCAGCGTGAAAACGTACACCAGCACGGAAACCGTCAATCCGATCAAACTGCCCGCGATCGGCACCCCAAATACAAACCGCATTATAACGAGCAGCAGGGCCGCCATGGCGCTTCCGAGGCAGAAATACGGAATCAATTTCCCGAGCATCAGCCCCCAACGCGACACCGGGCTTACAAGGAGTTGCTCCAGCGTCCCGCGCTCCCGCTCGCGAACGACTGCCATCGCGGTTGTGAAAAGGGTGGCCATTTGCAGCACCAACCCGATCACGCCGGGGATGAAAAAGTTCGGGCTCTTCATCGCGGGGTTAAACAACATCTGGGGGCGCACTTCGATCGGCATGGTTGTCCGGCCCGACTCCGTTAGCAGTTTCGCAATCGAATCGCGCATCGTCACCGCCAGCCCGGTGTTGAGCGCCTGGAGCGCCGTGGTCGAGTTGGAGCCGTCGATGGCAAGTTGTACCGTCACCGGGTGCCCGGCCCGCAGATTGCGCGAGAAGTCCGGTGGGATTTGCAGCGCGGCGTAGGCGTGGCCCTTGCGGATTTCCGCCTCCATAGCCGTCACGCTTTCCACGCGGCCCACCACGCGAAAGGTTTCCGTGTTCACAAACCGGTCCACCAATTGTCGGCTCTCCACCGTGTGCGCCTGGTCGAACACGATGAGCCCCATGTTTTTCACGTCGGTATCCAGCGCGAAACCAAACGCGACCATCTGAATCATGGGCGGGATCAACATGAAGAAGAGCGTCGTGGGATCGCGCAGCATCACGATGAACTCTTTAAATAGGATGGCACCGAAGCCCCGGAAGAGTTTCATATCAGTGCGCCCTCTCCCTGTTTCGCCGTGAGCGCAACAAACACGTCCTCCAGCGAGGGCGAGATGGGACGCAAATCCGCCGAGCGAATCCCCGCCTCCGCCAAATAGTCGCGAATCCGCCCGTCGCTCACTGCGTCATCGACGAGCAAGTGCATCGATTGCCCAAACACCGTTGCCGTCGAAATGCCCGCCCTGTGCCGCAGCGCCTGCAACCCGACCGTCACATGCTCGCACGTCACATCCAGGCGGCGCGTTCCCGGCGGGTTCACCTCCGGCAGGAGCTTCAACTCGTCGGGCGCTCCGCAGACGATCAGCTTGGAGAGGTAAATGTAGCCGACATGCGAACAGCGCTCCGCCTCGTCCATGTAGTGGGTGGTCACAAAGAGTGTCATGCCGCGCCCGGAAAACTCGAAAAGCAAATCCCACAATTCGCGGCGCGCCACGGGGTCGATTCCCGCTGTCGGTTCATCCAAGAACAAGACGCGCGGCTCGTGCATGAGCGCGCACGCCATCGCCAACCGCTGCCGCCAGCCGCCCGAGAGCAAGGCTGCGCGCCGGTTCAGGTACGGCTCCAAATGGGTCAACGTGAGCAGTTCGTCGTAGCGTTTGCGCAACGCTTCGCGCTTCAGCCCGTAGAGCTTGCCGTAGAACGTCAGGTTTTCGTGCACCGTCAATTCATCATAAAGCGAGAATTTCTGGGACATGTAGCCGATCATCTCCTTCAGCTCGTCGGTCTCCTCCACCACATTGCGCCCGCCGATGGTTGCCGTTCCCTCGCTCGGTTCCAGGATGCCGCAGAGCATGCGGATGACCGTCGATTTGCCCGAACCGTTCGGCCCGAGAAATCCGAAGATCGCCCCCGGCTCCACGCTGAAGCTCACGCGATCCACCGCTGTGAAGCCGCCAAAGCGCTTGGTCAGCCCCACACATTCAATCATTGGGCGCGCCATGGGATCAAACGCTTGTTGTGAACCGGCGTGTCCAGTCCGGGGAACGTCACCTCGCCCGACATCCCCGCCCGCAACGCGCCGCCCGGATTTTCCAGCCGCACCTTCACGCCGAACACCTGCCGCACCCGGTCCTCCACCGTCTGCACATTGCGCGGCGTATATTCCGCTTCGCGGTTGATCTGTTCGATCACCCCATAGAACACTTTGTCCGGGATGCCGTCCACGCGCAGCTCCGCTTTTTGCCCCAGCCGCAGTTTGCCCAGCCACGTCGCGGGAACGTAAACGCGAATCCAGAGGTGATCGGGCAAAATCAACGTCGCCACTTCGCGATTCGCCGCCAGCACGTCGCCGACCTTCACACTCAACACCTCCAAAATGCTGTGACCCGGTGCGACGATCTTCATTTCTTTGAGCTGCGCGTCGATGTCAGCGAGTTGCGCGCGAGACTGTGCGATGCGCTCGGGGCGGGTTCCCTCGCGGAGCAATTCGTAGCGTTGCCGCGCCGCCTCGGTGCTCTTTGCGAGCGCGTCCGCATTGCTGATGGTCTTCTCCGCTTCCGAGGCGGAGAGCACCCGCGTTGCGAGCAGCGTCTTTGCGCGTTTCGCGTCGGATTGGGCAAAGACCAACTGGGCCTGGAGCGATTCCCAGTCTTTGAGGGCCGCCTCGATTTCGGAGGGCCTCGGGCCGTGTTCCATTTCCTCAAGCTGAGCCGCCGCCAGCGCACGCCGCGCGGTTAATTCCTGGGCATCGAGTTGCGCGATCACGTCGCCCGCCTGGAGTTCCTCTCCCTCCTGGTGCGGCAGTTTTTCGATGCGCCCGCCAAAGCGGGGTCCCACGTGCACCTCGTCCACTTCGACCGTGCCTGAAAGCGGTTCGCGTATCGGGACGTGCAGCGACCAGAGCCATGCAGCCAATACAGCGAGCGCGATGATAACGAGGAGTTTGATAAATTTCCGCATTATGAGAAAGACCGCTGCCAACGTATCGGGAAAAAGCTTCGGGTGCAAACCGGGATTCGCGCACGCATTATCGATGCTATAGCCGGGCGGGATTCGTTTAAAAACGAAATGGGAGGAAGATTTGCATCTTCCTCCCATTTCACAGTTGTTACAAAGAACGAGTTCTTAAAGAACTATTTCTTTGCTGCTTTCTTAGCAGGTGCTTTTTTAGCAGGAGCTTTCTTTGCTACCACTTTCTTCGCCGCCGGTTTGGCAGCGGCTTTCGGTGCAGCTTTCTTTGCTACTACTTTCTTCGCTACTACTTTCTTCACTGCCGGTTTGGCAGCGGCTTTCTTAGCAGGAGCTTTCGCCACTACTTTCTTCGCCGCCGGTTTGGCAGCGGCTTTCGGTGCAGCTTTCTTTGCAGGTACTTTAGACGCCATTAGAGATTTCCCCCCTTTCGAACCGCAGGTGCGGGTTGAAAAATACTTTTAACTATCGTGGATCGTGAATTGATCATCACTAGCTGGCCCTTGCGTATCCGATGTTGCTGCTGCAAGTCAACGTTTTTATTTCATCCGACAAAGTATTTTTACGAGCGCTTTTGCGAGGTCGCGCTTGGCTCCGCGCGGCAATACCCTACTTGAATGGTCGGGTAATAAAATCGTGAGTTCGTTCTCGTCGCTTTCAAATCCAAGGCCGGACGCGCTCACGTCATTCGCAACCACTACATCACACTGTTTTTTTGCAAGTTTTTCGCGAGCGTTTTTTTCGAGTTCGTCCGTCTCGGCCGCGAATCCCGCGAGCAAAAATTTTCTTGGGCTGATCGCTCCAAGCGATGCGAGGATGTCGCGCGTGGGCACAAGTTCGATCGTCGGAATGCCCGATCTCTTTTTGATTTTGTGCGAGACGTACGCGGCCGGTTTGAAATCGGCGACCGCGGCGCAGAGCACGGCGATGTCGATGTCCGCGAGATGCGCATGGACTGCGTCATACATTTCGTCGGCGGTCGTGACGCGGACCATTTGTGCGCGCGGCGGTGCGGGCAAGGAAACGGGGCCGCTGATGAGGACGACTTCGTGGCCCGCTTCGAGGGCGGCTTCGGCAATGGCGTAGCCCATTTTGCCGGACGAACGATTGCTGATGTAGCGGACCGGATCAATCGGTTCGCGCGTGGGCCCTGCGGTGATGAGGAATTTCATGCCGAGCTTGGGAGCGGGGTGATTTACGCGAGCATCTCGTTGACGCGCGCTACGATGTCGCCCACAGGCCAGAGCCGCCCGATGCCTTCGTAGCCGCATGCGAGGAGCCCCTCTTCGGGGCCGATGAACTGCACTCCGCGCGCGCGCAATTTCTCGACGTTCTCGCGGGTTGCAGGATGCTCCCACATCTTGCCGTTCATGGCCGGGGCGATGAGGATCGGGGCGCGCGTGGCGAGCGCGATCTCGGTGAGATAATTGTTCGCGAATCCGTGAGCGAGCGCGGCGATGGTGTTCGCGCTGGCGGGGGCGACGAGGAGGAGATCGGCTTTATCGGCAAGGGCGATGTGGCCGGGTTCCCACTCGCCGGTGACGGCGAACGGATCGGTGACGACGTTGTGGCGCGAGAGGGTCTGGAGCGTGAGCGGCGTGATGAACGCGCACGCGGCGGGCGTCATGGTGACGTGGACTTCGTACCCGCCTTTTGTGAGTTTGCTCACGAGATCGGCGGCTTTGTATGCCGCGATGGAACCGGTGACGCCGACGACGATGGTTTTCATAGCATGGGATTCAAGAGCAGCCGGGAACTGCGGCAGCGCTCGGCTTTCATGATGGCGCGGAACCCCGCGAGGTCTTCGTCGGGCGTGCCGGTGATGAGGGCGTAGCGATAGCAACGCCATTCGCGCATTTCGGTCTCCGCATTGTGCAGGCGAACGGCGATCTGCTCGGGCGTTTCGGTGCCGCGCTTGGCGAGCCGCTGGCGGATCACGTCGATGCTGGCGGGCATCAGGAAAATGTCGGCGAGGGCGTCGCGGATCTCGGGGTGATCGGTTTCCCGGATCATCGCCGCGCCTTGAACGTCGATATCAATGAGAACGTCGGTTCCGGCGCGCAGAGCGTCGAGCACGGCGCTCTTTAATGTGCCATAATAGTTGCCGTGGACTTGCGCGTGTTCGAGGAATTCGCCTGCCGCGATTTTCGACTCGAACGCTTCGCGGCTCAGGAAGTGGTAATCGGAGCCGTCCACCTCGCCGGGGCGTGCCGCGCGCGTGGTGCAGGAAACCGAGTAGGCGAAGTCCTGGTCTTTTTGCAGGCCGGCGCGGAGCGTGGACTTGCCCGCCCCCGAGGGGGCCGAGAGGATGAAGAGGATGCCGAGCCGAGGGATGGAGCTCATTCGATGTTCTGGATTTGCTCGCGGATTTTTTCCATTTCGGCTTTGCATGTGACGACGTATTGCGAGATTTCCACGTCGTTGGCTTTGGAACCGAGAGTGTTGAGTTCGCGCGCGATTTCCTGCGTCATGAATTCCAAAGTGCGGCCGACGGGCTCGTTTTTGCGCAGGTGGTGGGCGAATTGAGTGAAGTGGCTGTCGAGCCGCGTAAGCTCCTCGGTGATGTCGGATTTATCGGCGAAAAAGATGACCTCTTTCACAATCCGGTCATCGTCGATGGGCAGTTCCAGGCCGACTTTTGCGATCCGTTCCTGGAGCGCCTGGCGGAATTTCTTGAGGACGATCGGATGAACCTCGCGGATTTTGCGGAGGGTTTCACGGACGGTTTTGAGCCGGTGGATCAGATCCTTGGCGAGGTGTTTGCCTTCCAGTTCCCGCATGGAAACGAGGCTCACCAGCGCTTCCTTGAGGGCTGCTTCGATGTGGGGCCAGGCGTCTTCGGGGGCGACTTGTTCTTCGGGGACGCGCACCACACCGGGGGCGCGGAGCACGGTCTCGATGCTCACCTCCCCTGCGGCGCCGAGTTCCGCCTGGAGTTCGCGCATGGCGGTGAAGTAGGTGCGGGCAAGGGCGGTGTCGAGGGCGACCTTTTGCGTGGAGGAGCAGGTGTGGCAGGCGACGACGACATTGAGGCGGCCTCGCGAGACTTCGGAGTTGATCAAGTCGCGCACACGCGGTTCCAATTCCGCGAGGTCACGCGGGAGGGTGACGGTCACATCGCTTTGCTTGCGGTTTACCGAGTTCAGTTCAACGCTAAATTGGGTGCCGTTGGTGCCGCTCTGGCCCCGTCCGTACCCTGTCATGCTTCTCATCGTAAGTAGAGTCGGTAATCTTGGACAAAATTACAATGAGAAATGATGGCTTCCCCTGTTGCATTATCAGGCAGGGAATTGTTAACTTGCCCCCTTTCATCGCATGAACCCGACCCAATCCTCCCTAACCGCTACCGCCGCTCAACCGTCGCAGGCTTCACTTTGGGAACCGGCACGGCTGCTTCTCGCGGGCATCGGAGGCCTGCTCGCCCTGGCGATTTCCTGCTGCTTTTTGAACGATTACGATGGCGACCAGTTCGTTATGTTTTTGCAGGGGCAGACCGGCCTTGACGGAATGTGGAGTTCGGCGCTGTTCTGGAAACTCGCCTTCGGGTTCACTCTGGGCGCGGCTGGCGGGTATTTTATTTTTCTGGAAATTCCGTTGTCTCAATTAAAGAAGGCAAACGCGCTGGCCCTCGCCGTGGCGCTCTTTCTCATTCCGGTGGTGATTTACATTCCGGCGATGTCGGCCGGTTTTCTTTGGGATGACGATCAGGAGATCTCGGCGAATCCTTCCTTGCGCCATACCCCCCCGGATGCAGCCCACCCCAATGTTTTTAGAACGAACTGGTATGGGCTTTGGGAAATCTGGACGGGCGGCATCACCAACGAGAAGGACGAAAACGCGAACCGCATCCGCGACGGAAAACCGGAAGCTCCGTTCGCGATCCGTCTGCTGCGCCCTCCGCTCTGCTGGATAGAAGGAAAAATCTGGGGTGGCAAAGAGGGGTACCGTTTCAGAGCCAACCCGTCTGCGGACTATTTCCCGCTGAAGACCACGATGCTTTGGGTGGAATACCAATTGTGGGGGCACGATTACGATCAACTGCACAGGCCTTATCCCATCGCCCCCCCGTTCCATATCATGAACATCCTGATGCATGCGCTCGACGGATTGATGCTCTGGATGGTGTTGCGCCAGTTGAAAGTCCCCGGCGCTTGGCTGGGCAGCTTGCTGTTTGCGGTTCACCCGGTGCATGCGGAATCCGTGGCGTGGATCGCCGAACGCAAGAACACCTTGTCGTTGTTCTTTTGCCTGCTCTCGGTGAGCGAATGGCTGCGATTTGAGAATTCCGATAAGCGGAAGCATTACGTTTGGGCGCTGGTGCTCTTCGTGGCGGCGCTTTTGTGCAAGACGCACGTTGTGGTGTTTCCCGCCGTGTTGGCGCTGATGAGATGGTGGCAGACCGGAAACATTCCTCTGGCAACTCCCGCTTTGGAACTCTACAAAGCCGGGATTAAGGGAGAGCCGGTTTCGTGGGGCTCCGTGAAACGCGACTTCTACACCTTTGCCCCGTTCTTCGCCATCGCATTGCTGCTGGCTTGGGTGACCGTCTGGTTCCAGAACGACCGCGCGATCGGCGGCGAGGTGATCCCCATTGGCGACTGGCCTTCGCGCATCGCCGGGGCTGGTGTGGTGATCTGGTCATATCTGGCCAAAGCGATCCTCCCCATCCACCTGAACACGATCTACGCGAACACGGCCTGGCTCTGGTGGCCGCTCAAGGACCCGCAGGCGTGGATGTTCCTGACCGTGGCGCTGGTGCCGATGACCTTCCTGATGCTCTTGGCAGTCCGGGAGCTTTATCCCACTCGCGACCCGAGGGCTTCGCGGACTCCGTTTTTTGTGTTCGCCTATTTCGTGGGCACCCTCTTCCCGGTGCTCGGCCTTTTTACGATGTCCTATATGCGGCTGACCTTGCAGGCGGATCATTTCCAATACTTCAGCGATATTGCCATCGTCGCGCTGGCCGGCGCCTGCATCGCCTGGTTGTATGAGAAAGCTGAAGCCGCTTGGCGACCCGTGCTCGTTTCCTCCTGTGTGATTGTGATATTTTGCTTCAGCGCGTATAGTTGGGAACGGGCTGGGGTGCATCTGAGCGAGAAAACGCTCTGGACGGCATGCCTCAAGAAAAATGAAGCGAGTTGGCAGGCACACAACCACATCGGCGCAGTGCTCTATGGGGAGCAGAAATTTGAGGAAGCAGCGCCGCATTTCGCCCGCGCAGTGGAACTCAAGCCCGAGAACCCGGAGGTTCACAACAACCTTGGATTGGTATTGTGGAGGTACGGGCACCGCGAGGAGGCGCTCGCTCAATATCGCGAAGCGGTCCGGATCAAAGGTGAAGTGGTCATGCTGAGGAGCAATCTCGCGGGAGCGTTGATGGAGATGAAGCGTTTTGACGAGGCCATCGAACAATTTGTCTTCATGATCAAGGAAACGCCGAACGACCCCGGCATGCATGCAAACCTGGGAATCGCCTACGCACAGACAAAGCGCTTGGCCGAGGCGAAGCAGGAGTTTGAGATAGCCATGAAGCTCGACCCCAACAATCCATCGTTGAAGCAGAATTACGACATTCTCGTTCGGATGTCTCCCTAGGCCCCCATCGGAAACCACCTTATCCCATGCAAACGATCGTTATCGGCCATAAGAACCCTGACATGGACTCGATCTGCGCGGCCCTCGGCTACGCGGAACTCAAACGGCTGACGGGAACCCCCGATGCAATCGCCGCCCGTGCAGGGAACACGAATGAGCGGATCGATTTTGTGCTGCGCAAATTTGGAGTCGAAGCGCCGGTTTTGATCACCGACCTTTCGCCCCGCGTATGCGATGTGATGGAAGACGAGGTGATCTCGATCACGGCAGACTCGTCCATTTACGAAGCGATTCAGTTGATCGAACGCAGGCAGATGCGCGGCGTGCCGGTGATCGATGGGCAGTTCCGCTGCCTGGGGCTGCTTTCGGCCTTCAAAGTGCTGCACCACTTGGTGCCTTCCCGCGAGGACACCGGCAGCGCGCGTATCGTCACAGCATCTTTGGAGGAGATTTTCCACACGTTCGCGGGGAAGATGATCCAGGGCGAACCGGCTTTGGAGGAGCACGATTACCTGCTCCTGGTCGGGGCAATGGCGAAGGAGTCCTTCAAACAACGGGTCCAGCGCTACCAAGGTCGCCGCGTGGTGGTGATCCTGGGAGACCGCGAAGAGATCCAGATGGAGGCGGTCCGGGGAGGCGCGGCGGCGGTGGTGGTCACGGGCGAACCACCCGTGAGCGCCGAGGTGCTGCAAGCGGCACGCAAACACGGCGTGACGATCGCGACCTCGCCCTATGATACCGCAACGACGGTCTTGCTGGCGCGCGGCGCGGTGAAGGTGGGGCGCAAATTGGATAGCGAATTTGTGAGCTTCCCGCCCGATGCCCTGCTGGCAAAAGCCCGCGAAGAAGCAGCACCCAGCGCGCAGTTTATTTTTCCCGTCATCGAGGATGGGCGCTTGGTGGGGATTCTTTCCAAGAGCGACTTTTTAAAGACGATCCCACGCCAGTTGATCCTCGTGGATCACAACGAGCTTTCGCAAGCCGTGAACGGAGCGGACGAGGTGCCGATTGTGGAAATTCTCGACCACCACCGTTTGGGCGGCATTTCGACCCATACGCCGATTCTCTTTTGGAATTACCCCGTCGGTTCGGCTTCCAGCATCGTGGCCTTGTGCTTTGAACAAATGGGGGTGCCGATCCCAAAACCGATTGCGGGATTGCTGATGGCGGGGTTGATCTCGGACACGCTGAACCTGAGTTCGCCGACGGCCACGCCCGTGGATGCGCGGATCATGAAAAAACTCTCGGAGATCGCCGAGACCGACCCCACACGGCTGGCTGAGGAGATTTTTTCGGTCGGTTCGCCGCTGTTGACGATGACGCCGGAGCAGGCAATTTCAGCGGACTCCAAAGCGTATGAGGAGGCCGGCGCGCGATTCTCTGTGGCCCAGATCGAGGAAATCAGTTTTTCCCATTTTCACAAAAAGCAAGCGGCTCTTATCGATGCGCTCGAAGCGTATTGCCGCGCGGGTAACTTCCTGTTTTCAGCGTTGCTCGTGACGGACATCAACACGCAGAACTCCATGCTGCTGGTGTGCGGTTCGGAGGCGTTTTTGCACCGGATCGATTTCCCGCGCCGGGACCATAATCAGTGGGAGTTGAAAGGCGTTGTTTCGCGTAAGAAACAGCTCCTGCCGTATTTGCTGGACCGGCTGCACGGGATGGGGCCAGCTTAACGGATTACCGCAATGACCGGACCTTCTCAATTTGTGGATATTGGCGTGGCCCGCGTGGACGTGGGGCGGCATGATCGCTGCGGTTTTCCCGAGGTGATTTTCGGCCCGGGAAAAACGCCCGAGGACGTGGTCGCCATTGCGCGGATGATCGTGGATCGGCACGGGGTGTTGCTGGTGACGCGGATCAACGAGGCCCAGGCGCAGGCGATGTGCGCGGCGTTTCCCGAGGCGCAATTCCACGAGCGGGCGCGTTGCATCACGGTGGAAATCGAGCCGTTGCCCAAACTGGAAGGTGCCGTTGCGGTGGTCTGCGCGGGCACCTCGGATCTGCCGGTGGCGATGGAAGCGGCGGTGACGCTGGAGGTTTTTGGCAATCGCGTGGCGAAGTTTTTTGATGTCGGCGTGGCGGGGATTCACCGGTTGCTGGCCGTGCGCGATCAGATCGAAGCCTGCAACGCGGTGGTAGTGGTGGCAGGGATGGAAGGGGCGCTCCCCAGCGCCATTGCGGGACTCGTGAGCAAGCCAGTCGTAGCGGTGCCGACCAGCGTGGGCTACGGCGCGAGCTTTGGCGGACTGGCCGCCCTGCTCGGGATGCTCAATAGCTGCGGCAGCGGCGTGACCGTCGTGAATATCGACAACGGGTTTGGCGCGGCCTATGCGGCGGCAACGATCAACAGGCTGCTCTGCGAATCGAGGGCAAAACTTCTGTAGTTCTGGGTAATTCTTTGTAATTTCAGAGAGCTCCCCAACCTGCTTGTCATCCCGAACGCAGTGAGAGCCCCCTCAAGCCACTCCAAGCTCCGCACAACAGAAAAAGTCACGCTCTGGGATTATTTGTGAGGTTGCTCGCTGCGCTCGGGAGAAGCGGAAAGGCTTCGAGGTATTCCCGTTCGATGAAGAGCTCCACGGAATCGTCGGCCTCAAAGTCAAAATAGCCACTATAATCCTTGAACGTGCTGCCCGAGATGAGGTGGAACATCGTGTAATCGTGGGCGTTGGAGTATTTCATCTTCAACGCATCATGCCAGACCAGGACTTTCGCATGGATCGCAAATTGATCCTTTCGGTAAAGGGCATGCAACTTTTCCCGCAGACTTACGAATTTTGCGATTTGCGTCGGCGTCAGGGTCGCCGCTATATCTAAGTCTCTTTTCACGTGGCGGTTAGGGGATAAACCACTTATTCCAATTTGTCATAAGATACTGGATGTGAAAAGGCAAAAATGGATTTTGCCCGAAAATACTCCTTTCCGCCGCGTTCAGATTGACGCGGGGGGCAACTCGGAATACATGGAATACCTTCCCAAATGAACAATCAGATCAAGTTCTTGCTCCAGGAGTCGGATATCCCCCAGACGTGGTATAATATCGCTGCCGATTTGCATCACGCACCGGCACCCGTTCTGCACCCCGGCACTCATCAGCCGATCACGCCCGCCGACCTCGCCCCGCTGTTCCCCGACGCGATCATCGCGCAGGAAGTCTCCACAGAGCGCGACATCGCCATCCCTGATCCGGTGCGCGAAATTTACAAGCAGTGGCGCCCCTCGCCGCTCTTCCGCGCGCGGCGGCTCGAACGCATTCTGGATACTCCCGCACGCATCTATTACAAATACGAGGGCGTGAGCCCGGCGGGTTCGCACAAGCCCAATTCGGCGATTGCACAGGCCTACTATAACAAGGCCGAGGGCGTGAAGCTGCTGGTCACGGAAACCGGCGCGGGCCAATGGGGATCGTCGCTGGCGATGGCCTGCAATTTCTTTGGCCTCGCTTGCAAAATCTACATGGTGCGGGTGAGCTACAACCAGAAGCCCTACCGCCGCGCGTTGATGGAGACGTTCGGCGCGACGGTGACCGCCAGCCCCAGCAACGAAACCTCCGTGGGGTGCGCGATGCTGGCCAAAGACCCGGATTCGTCCGGTTCGCTCGGCATGGCGATCTCTGAAGCCGTGGAGATTGCGGCGCAAAACCCGGACGCCAAGTATGCGCTCGGCAGCGTGCTCAACCACGTGCTGCTGCACCAGACCGTCATCGGCCAGGAAGCGTTGAAGCAGATGGAAATGGCCGGAGATCAAGCCGATGTGCTCGTCGCCTGCACCGGCGGCGGTTCGAATTTCGCGGGACTCGCCTTCCCGTTCCTCGGCCAGGTGTTGCGCGGAGAGCGCACGGGCTTGCGCGTGGTGGCGGTCGAGCCCGAAGCGTGCCCGAGCCTTACGCGCGGCCATTACGCCTACGATTACGGCGATACGGCGCACCTCACGCCGCTCACGAAAATGCATACGCTGGGCAGCACATTCGTGCCGCCGGGATTCCACGCCGGGGGCTTGCGCTACCACGGCATGGCCCCGCTGGTGAGCCAGGTGGTGGCGGAAGGTTTGGCCGAAGCAACCACGGTTTCGCAGCTCGAATCGTTTGCGGCCGGGGTGCAGTTCGCCCGCGCCGAGGGGATCGTCCCCGCGCCGGAAGCCAATCACGCAGTGGCCGCGATGATCCGGGAAGCATTGAAGTGCAAGGAGGAAGGCGTCAGCCGCTCGATCCTCGTCAACGTGTCCGGCCACGGGCATTTCGACATGCAGGCTTACACGGACTTCATGGCGGGCAAGCTCACGAATTACGAATATCCCGCCGAGGAGATCGCGATGGCGCTGGCCGGGTTGCCGAAGTTCTAGGTTTTAGCCCGGCGGTTACGCTTGCCTTTTGTCCCAAAGGGACGATCGCTCGTGCCGCACACCCGCGCATCCGCGCGGCGATCTCCGAACCGCTTCCAGAGGACAATCTATCTGAGGAGCCATTATGCGTAAAAGTGTTGTTTTGCTGGTCGTGGGATGCGCTTTGATGTGGTCGGGATGCCGCCGCGCGCAGGAACCGAAATCCACCGAGTCGCAGGAAGCCGCGCCGCCCGTGGCGGAACAAGCAGAACCGTCCCCTACCCCGGTTCCGATCAATCGCAACGCGCAGGTGGTCGTCCTCGGCTACCACCGTGTGGTCGATAACGTGCGCCACCCCGACACGGAGATCACCAAAGCCGATTTCGAAAAGCAGATGCAGCAACTCAAGGACGAGGAGATCACCGTCATCCCGATGCGCGATTTTCTCGCCTGGAAACGCGGCGAAAAGGATATTCCCGCCAAGAGCGCGGTCATTACGCTTGATGACGGCTGGAAATCGCAATACGAGGTGGCTTGGCCGATTTTGAAGAAGTTCGACTATCCGTTCACGCTGTTTATTTACACCGACTACGTCAAAGGCGGGCCAAAGTCCGGCGGCGAGTCGATCAGTTGGGAGCAGATCGCCGAATTGCGCGATGCCGGGGCGGACATCGAAGGCCACACCGTTTCTCACAAGGATCTGCGCGGCGGCAAACACAATGCGATGCCCCCCGAGCAATACGACGCATGGCTTTGGAACGAGTTGAACGGCTCCAAGCAGATTTTGGAACAGCGACTGGGCGTGAAGATCGAAGCCTTGGCGGTGCCTTTCGGGTTTTATAATGCCCATGTTCAGGAGATGGCCAAGAAAGCGGGATACGAAGCGATCTTCACGGTTTACGGGCAGAAACTCGGCCACGGCTCGCCCAATGACGCGCTGGGCCGGTATATGATCGAGGCCAACAAGCCGAAGGTGTTCGCCAGCGCCGTGCGATTTGGTGGTGGAGGAGCGAGGCCGGCATCTGAACCCGTAGCGGAATTTACCGGCACTGCCCTAAGCACCGAGCCCGCCGACAACGCGACCATTTCGGATTCCCGCCCGGTCATCAAAGCGAACCTCGGAGCTTTGGGAGAGGTCGATCCGGCTTCGCTGGCGATGCGGGTCAGCAGCCTGGGAGCGGTGAATGCAAAATACGATGCGGCGACCAAGACGTATAGTTTTCAGCCCACGCGGAAACTCAACGACAACCGCTACAGCGTGATCGTGACGGGCAAGGCGAACGGTAAAAAGGTGGAGGCCAGGTGGGGCTTCACGGTGGATTCAAAGGCGCAGAAGGAAGAGGCGAAGAAGGAGGGCGTTACGAATTAGCCCTCCGGCTCCACCCATTTGCCGTGTTCGCGGATGAGGTCCACCAAACGGTCCACCGCTTCGAGTTGCGGGATGTTGAACTTCACGGCGGTTTTGCCGACGTAGAGGTTCACTTTGCCGGGCGCGCCGCCGACATAGCCGAAGTCGGCGTCGGCCATTTCGCCGGGGCCGTTGACGATGCACCCCATAATGGCGATTTTCACCCCTTTGAGGTGGTTTGTGGCGGCCTTGATGCGCGCGCTGGTTTCCTGGAGGTCGAAGAGGGTCCGCCCGCATGAGGGACAGGCGACGTATTCGGTGCGCGTGATGCGGCACCCGGCGGCTTGCAGAATGGCGTAGGCGACGGGGATCTCGTGAACGCTGTCTTCGGTGAGCGAGACGCGGATCGTGTCGCCCAAGCCGTCACAGAGCAGCGAGCCGATGCCGATGGCGCTCTTGATGCGTCCATCTTCGCCGTCGCCCGCTTCGGTGACGCCGAGATGCAGCGGGTAATTCCAGTCCTCGCCCGAGGCGTCGAGCCGGGCGGCGAGCATTCGGTAGGCGGCGATCATCACCTTGGGGTTGCTCGCTTTCATCGAGAACACCAAGTCGTGGTAGTCGAGTTCGCGCGCGATCTGGGCAAATTCCAGGGCGCTCTCGACCATCCCGAGTGGCGAATCGCCGTAGCGGTTCATGATCCGGTCGCTCAACGAGCCGTGGTTGGTGCCGATGCGCATCGCCACGCCGCGTTCCTTGCAGAAGCGCACGAGCGGGGTGAAGCGTTCCCGGATGCGGTCGAGTTCCTCGGCATACTGGGCGTCGGTGTAATCGACGATCTGAAATTTCTTGGTGTCAGCGTAGTTGCCGGGGTTGATCCGGATTTTCTCGACCCACTTGGCGGCTTCCAGCGCGGCGTCGGGCTTGAAGTGGATGTCGGCGACGATCGGGGTAGTGCAGCCGCGCTCGCGCAACCCTTGGACGATCTGCTGCAAATTGGCGGCGTCCTTGACGGTCGGGGCGGTGATGCGGACGATCTCGCACTGGACAGCGGCGAGGTCGAGGGTCTGCCGGATGCAGGCCTCGGTATCCATCGTGTCGCTGGTGATCATCGACTGGACGCGCACCGGATTGGTGCCGCCGATGCCGATGTTGCCCACTTTGACTTCTCGCGTAATGCGCCGTTGGTAGGATGACGAACTGGGAATCATGCTCTCCGCAGATTACGCAGATTTTGCGGATTGGGAAGCAAAGGTTCTGGGCGCTGGAACCTTACGAATCTTACGGCTCAATTTCGCGCAAAGAACGCAAAGGACGCAAAGGAGGAACGCAACTTTTATTCTATCTTTGCGTCCTTTGCGTTCTTTGCGCGAGTCCTTCTGTTGAATTTAGGCAATCATCTCCAACACCGCCCCTGCCGCTTCTTCCACGGTGACGGTGTTCATGCAGCGGAAATCGAGCGGACATTCGCGCAGGAAGCACGGGCTGCATTCCACCTGGTGCCGGAGAATGCGATGACCGGGGCCGAGCGGGGCCGTGAGTTGCGGTTCAGTGGAGCCAAAAACGGAGACGGTGGGCACGCCGAGCGCCGCCGCGAGGTGCATGGTGCCGGTGTCGTTGGTGAGCAGGAGGGCGCATTCGCTCAGGCGATCCATCAGTTCAGCAAGAGTGGTTTTGCCGATGAGGTTGGTCTGTTTTCCTGTGATCTGGCGCGAGATTTCGTCGCCCAGCGACGCATCGCCCGCCACTCCGAAGAGCACCCATTCAACTTCCTTTTGGGCGGAAACGGCGTTGGCGGTTTGCGCAAACCGTTCCGGCTGCCAGCGTTTGGCGGGGCCGTATTCCGCACCGGGACAGAGGCCGATTTTGAGGGGGCCGCCCGTTTTGCGCTTTGCGGTGGGAAAGAAGTCGGCTGGCTGCGGGTCGCCGCCGATCTCTGCCCCGAGCCATTTTGCCAGGGCCAGATAATGGGAAACCTGATGCCGGGCCGGGCGCGGCTGTTGACTCTTTTTCGAGGAAATCGCAAACGGCTGATCCAAGAGCTTCCTCCGCCATTTGGCCGCGTAGCCGACACGCCGGGGCACGCCCGCGAGCCACGGTTCCAGGGCGGAACGGATCGAGTTGGGCAGCACGATGGCGACATCGAACTTGCCTTCCAGTTTGCGCGCGACGCTAAAGACGGAATCCGTCGGCTCAATGGTGAGCACTTCGTCCACTTCCGGGATGCGACGCCAGTAGTCCGCGAGCTTGGCTTTGACGAGCACGGTCACGCGCGCGTCGGATCGTCCGCGTTTGATGGCCTGCACTGCCGGGGTGGACATGACCGCGTCGCCGAGCCAGTTGCTGGAGCGCACGACGATTTTGAACGGCTTGAGCGTTGCCGGATCGAACGCCGGGGCCAGCGTCACGCCACGCTTGTATTGCGAGAGCAGGAAATTGGGTCTCGGGGTTTTCCAGCGGTTGTGTACCCAGAACCAGTCTGCTGGGGCGCGGCGGATTTGCTTTTCGTTGAAGAGGTTCAACTCGGCCGTGAGCACCGCGACATCGCGGGTCGCGCTGAGAACGGGCTTCTCGATGACCATGCGCCAGCAACCCGGTTTTTCGGTGTAAACCGCGGTGGTGAGGATCGTCGCGCCTGTACGCAGCGCGAGGGTGGCAGCGAGCGGTGTGGTGGAGGCGAGCCGTCCGAAAAACGGAGACCAGATCCCCGCGTCGCCTGCATGTTGGTCCATCATGACGCCCACGGCTCCGCCTTCACGCAAGAGGATCGTGGCGTTCTGAAAACCTTCCTTGCGCTCGAAGAGTTGCAAGCCCTGCCGGGCGCGGGCGGCGCGGATGTCGGCATCAAAGTAGGGGTTGCCCAAGCGTTGGTAGATCGCGCCGGATTTGCACGGAAACACCAACGGACTGATCTGCGCGAGCACTTCCCAGTTGCCAAAATGGCCGTGGGCGAAAACGACCCCGGGCGGGGTTTTCACGGCTTCGCAAAGGATTTCGAGCCCTTCGACCTTCACATGCCGAAGGATTTCTTCGCTCGTCATGGTGGTGAGCCTGAAACCGGAGAGGAAATTCGCGCCCAAGCGGGTGAAATGTTCCCGCGCCAGATGCCGGATCTCCTCAGGCGATTTCTCGGCTCCGAAGGCGAGGGTCAGATTGGCGCGAACCAACTTCCGGTACGACCCGAGAAGCCCGTGCGCGAGCCATCCGAGAGCTGCGCCAAGCCGGAAAACGACTCCGATGGGCAGCAGGGCGAGACTGCGGCAGAGGATGCGGTAAAGAAGGAAAACGAAGCGGTCCATTGAAGGAGACCAATGTGAACCATGAGCTAAGGGAAAGACAAGGGGGGAAATCAGGGAAATGCTGAACGGGCTGCTATTTCCAATACATCGCTTTGAGCGGATGTTCGTCCAGGAGGTTGGCCTGGATGCCGCCGAGGCGTTTGCCGTCGTAGAATTGGATGCCGACGTAGTAATAGAGCGGGCAAATGGGGGCTTGCTGCGAAACGAGAAGCCGCTCGGCTTGGCGGAAGAATTCGAAGCGGCGCTGGGGGTCCGGCTCGCGGGCGGCGTCGGCGAGGAGAGCGTCGTATTGCGGGTTGCTCCAGCCGGTGCGGTTGTTGCCGTCGCCGGTGACGAAGCAGCCAAGGAAGGTATTGGGGTCGTTGTAATCGCCGACCCAAGAGGCGCGGCAGAGGTCGTAATCGAGGCTGCTCATGGAGCGCAGGTAAACTTTCCATTCCTGCCGCTGGAGGTCGATGGGGACGCCGAGTTCGCGCTGGAACATCGCCTGGATTTCCACGGCGAGCCCCTCGTTGAGTTCGCCCTCGCTGTAGAGATAGCTGATGCGCGGAAACCCCTTCCCCCCGGGGTATCCGGCTTGCGCGAGCAGTTTGCGGGCTTCGGAGGGATCGCGCGGGAGTCCGGGTGGCGGTTCGTAACCACCAGTGCCGGGCGGAGTGAGGCTCGGGGCCGGTTTTTCTCCGGCACGGGTGATTTTGTCCACGAGGAGTTGCTTCTCAATGACCAGCGCAAAGGCCCGGCGCACGCGCGGATCGTTGAACGGAGGGCGGGTGCAGTTGAAGCGCAAGAAATAGACACCCAGGAACGGGGCGGCGTGGAAATCGGATCGTTTTTTGAGTTCGTCGAGGAGTTGATTGGGAACAAGCCCTTTGTCCATCAAGAGGTCGGCCTGTCCCGAAGCGTAGAAATTGAAGGCGGTCGTGGCTTTGCTGATCGGGAGAATGTCGACCGTCCGCATAGAGACCTTGTCCCGGTTCCAGTAATGGGGATTTTTGGCAAGCCGGATGCGGTCGTTGATGCGCCAATCGGTGAGCGCGTAAGCTCCGTTGCTCACGAGTTTGCCGGGTTTCGTCCAATCGTCGCCGAAGCGCTGAAGGGAAGAGATGTGGACCGGCAACAGGGTGGTAAAAGCGCAGAGGGAGAGAAAGTAGGGCGTCGGATTTTCGAGCGTGACTTCCAGAGTCGCAGGGTCGAGCACACGCAAGCCGACTTGGGAAAAATCGTGGAGTTGCCCTTGGTTGAAGGCTCGCCCGTTGCGAACGTGGTGGAGTTGCGAGGCGTATTCCGAGCCGGTCTCGGGTTCGAGAACGCGCCGCCAGGAACGCAGGAAGTCGCCGGCGGTGACGGGATCGCCGTTGCTCCAACGGGCGTCGGGCCGGAGGTGAAAGGTGTAGACGCGGCGATCCTCACTAATTTCCCAGCGTTCCGCCACTCCCGGGACCGGGTTGGCGGCGGCGTCAAATGTGGTCAGCCCCTCAAAAAGCGCCCCGGCGATGCGGCCCTCGGGTTGGCCGGTGATGAGCGCGGGATCGAGGGTCTCGGGTTCCGCGCCGTTGAGAAATACCAAGTCGGCACGTTGAAAGGCGCTCCCACACCCGGCCAGGAGGAGGCAGAGGAGAAAACCGAGGCAGAGAGTGAAAGCCTTTTTCAAGTTCACTCCGCGTCTTCGCACGGTTTGCGCGCTTTTTCGAGCGCGTTTTTCGCTATTTGTTCGACGGAGTGGCGGAAGCCGCAGGAGTTGCGGAAGCTGCCGACTTTGCCTTTGCGGCCAGGCGCGCTTGAACGGCGCTGGGCGAGTTGGCTTCGTAGGTGTAAAGCATGGACAGGGCCAGGGTCAGGATAAAGAAGAGGCCGCCGAGGACGCGGGTCGCTTTGGCGAGGACGTTGGTGGTCTGGGCACCGAAGAGGTTATCGGTCATGCCGCCGCCAAAAGCAGCGCCGAGCCCTTCGTTCTTGGGCCGCTGCATCAAAGTCAAAAGGATGAGCAGAATGCAGACGATGACGTTGACCGTCAGGATGATATTGATGAAAATCGGAAGCATGAGGGCGGCGAATATGGCCGAGGGTTTGGCGTTTGTAAAGGGTGCTTCGAGGGAAAACACTCAAAAACACCTCAGATTTCAGGGAAACCCTGTCTTGGTCTTGGAACTTGGGGGTGATACGATCCCGCGCTGTGAGCCAGACCATGCCAAATACACCGAGAGCCTATTCGAGGGGCGAGGAACTGTCCCATTGGCTCAGCCACGGGGCGGGGTTTGTGGGGGCGTTGGTCGGCGCGCCTTTTCTCATCGAGGCCGCGCTGAAGAACGGCGGCGGAACCGCGCTGGTGGGCGTGGTGGTTTTTGCCGTCACTGCCGCCCTGCTTTATCTCTCTTCGACGATTTACCACATGCTGGCTCCCGGCAGGGCCAAGGAGGTGTGCGAGGTGATTGATCACGCCGCCATTTACCTGCTCATCGCGGGAACTTACACGCCGTTCACGCTTGGGGTGCTCCGAGGCACGACGGGATGGATGCTTTTGGGCTTGGTGTGGACGATTGCGCTGGCGGGGGTGATTCTCAAGTCGATCCACGGCGTGCGCTATCCCAAACTCTCGATCTCGCTCTATGTCGGAATGGGTTGGCTGATCGTAGGAGTGGCGCGTCCGCTGATGGCCCATCTCCCCCTGCCCGGTCTTTTATGGCTGGCGGGTGGAGGCATCGCGTATACCGTGGGAGTGGCGTTTTACCTCAATAAACGACTCTATTTTGGACATTTCGTGTGGCACTTATTCGTGCTCACGGGGACGGCGTGTCACTACTTCGCCATTCTTTGGTACGCGGCTTGATCGCCTAGCAGATATGGGCGCGCACCTTGTGTCCTTCGCTCTGGAACTGCACACGTCCGCGCTCAATCAGGTCTGCCACTGCGGCGACGGTTTCGCTCTTGCTGCGAGTGCAACTGCTCACCAGTTCGATGAGTTCGCCCAAGTTGTGAACCGCCCTCTGGATTTTGTGTGGGATTTTTTTCATAACAATGGTTGGTTCTTCCCGTGATCAAAAAGCAGGAGCCATGCCACGCAGGGCGGAGTGCTTCCAATCACTGTCTATAGACCATTGTGACCCCAGTTTCGTTCACTCTCGATTGCATAAAATCGGACAAAGTGGGGCGAAATTTAGACACGCCGTTTGATCCCCTATGTTTTCTCAAAGAGTAACCGCCCTTCGGCAACCTCAACGCTGATCGTGTCGCCGTCCTTGAAACGGCCTTCCAGCAGTTCCATGCTCAACGGATCGAGCAGGGAACGCTGAATAGCGCGTTTGAGAGGGCGCGCGCCGTAAACCGGGTCGTATCCCTCCTGAGCGAGGAGCACTTCTGCCTCTTCGCTGACGTTGAGCAGGATGTTGCGCTCTTCGAGTCGTGCGGCGACCCGCCGGATCTGGATCGCGACGATCTGCTTCAAATCGCCGTCGCTGAGCCGGTCGAACATCACGATCTCATCCACGCGGTTGAGGAACTCGGGCCGGAAATGCGCGCGCAAGGCGTCCATGACGGCGGCTTCGCGCTGCTCGGGGTTTTCGTCGTCCAACAGAGCTTGCGAGCCGATGTTGGAAGTCATGATGATGACCGTGTTTTTGAAATCGACCGTGCGGCCCTGACCGTCGGTGATGCGGCCATCGTCAAGCACCTGGAGCAAGACGTTAAAGACGTCGTGGTGGGCTTTCTCGATTTCGTCGAAGAGGACGACGGAATACGGTTTGCGCCGGACGGCTTCCGAGAGCTGGCCCCCTTCCTCGTAACCGACATACCCCGGAGGCGCGCCGATGAGCCGGGCGACGGTGTGTTTCTCCATATACTCGCTCATGTCGATGCGAACGAGGTTGTTTTCGTCATCGAAGAGAAACTCGGCCAACGCGCGGGCGAGCTCGGTTTTGCCGACGCCGGTGGGGCCGAGGAAGATGAACGAGCCGATGGGGCGGTTCGGGTCGCCGAGGCCGCTGCGAGCGCGCCGGACGGCGTTGGAGACGGCGGAGATGGCTTTGCGCTGGCCTATCACCCGTTGGCCCAGACGCGCTTCCATGTGGACGAGTTTTTCGCGTTCGCCTTCCTGGAGGCGGGAAACAGGGATGCCGGTCCAGGTTGAAACGACCTCGGCAATGTCTTCCTCTGTGACTTCTTCCTTAAGCATCTGGCGGCCGTTGTCCTGCATGGTGCCGAGCTTGGCTTTGTGCTCCTCGAGTTCGCGGGTCAGCTTGGGAATGCGGTCATACTTGATCTCGCTGGCTTTGGTGAGGTCGCCCCGGCGTTCCAACTGTTCGAGTTCGGTGCGTAGCGCGTCGATCTGCTCCTGGAGCTTGCGTGATTTGTCGATCTCGCCTTTCTCGCTCTGCCACTGGGCTTTCATGGTGGCGCTCCGCTCGCGCAGGTCGGCGAGTTCTCTTTCGATCTTGGCGAGGCGGTCGCGGCTGGCTTCATCTTTCTCTTTTTTCAACGCCTGCCGCTCCATTTCAAGCTGCATCACTTGCCGCTCGACCTGGTCGATCTCGGTCGGCATGGAGTCGAGCTCGATCTTGAGCCGGGAAGCGGCTTCGTCCATCAAATCGACCGCTTTATCGGGCAAAAATCGGTCGCTGATGTACCGGTGCGAGAGCGTGGCGGCGGCGACGAGTGCGGCATCCTGGATGCGGACGCCGTGGTGGACTTCGTAACGTTCCTTGAGGCCGCGCAGAATGGCGATGGTGTCGGCGACACTCGGCTCGTCGACTTGCACGGGCTGGAACCGGCGTTCGAGTGCGGCGTCTTTCTCGATGTGCTTGCGGTATTCGTCGAGCGTGGTGGCTCCGATGGTGCGCAGTTCGCCGCGCGCGAGTTGCGGCTTGAGCATGTTGGAGGCGTCCACGGCTCCCTCCGCCGCGCCCGCGCCGACGATGGTGTGCAGTTCGTCGATGAAGAGGATGACCTCGCCCTGGGAGTCGGTGACTTCTTTGAGGAACGCCTTGAGCCGGTCCTCGAATTCGCCCCGGAACTTGGCCCCGGCAAGCATGGAGCCGATGTCCATCGCGACGATCTTCTTGTTTTTGAGCGATTCGGGAACGTCGCCGCTGACGACCCGACGGGCGAGCCCTTCGACAATGGCCGTCTTACCCACCCCCGGCTCGCCGATGAGCACGGGATTGTTCTTGGTGCGCCGCGAGAGGACTTGCATGACGCGGCGGATTTCGTTGTCGCGGCCGATGACCGGGTCGATTTTGCCGCGCCGGGCCATCTCGGTGAGGTCGCGCCCGTATTTTTCGAGCGACTGGTATTTCGCCTCGGGATTTTGATCCGTGACACGCTGCGAGCCGCGCACTTGCTGGAGCGCTTGCATGAGGCGGTCTTTGGTGACGCCTGCTTCTTTGAGGTATCGGCCCGCGGTGGTTTTGCCATCGACGAGGGCCAGGAGGAAATGTTCCGCGCTCAGGAATTCGTCTTTCATGCGCGCCATTTCCCTCTCGGCGGCTTCGATGGTGCCGCGCAATTCGTTGCCGATGAAGACTTGCACCGTGCCTTGGACGCGCGGACGCCGGGCAATCTCGGCCTTGAGTTTCTCTTGGAGAGGGGTAACGGCGATACCCATTTTATCCAACAACGGGCGGGTCACGCCTTCGCTTTGGTCGAGCAAGGTGAAGAGCAGTTGCTCGTTGTCGAGTTCCGCGATTCCGAGGCTCGCCGCTGTTTCCTGCGCCGTAGCGAGCGCCTCCTGCATTTTGGCTGTCAGTTTGTCCAGTCTCATAAGGTTCCTTTCAGCGGGCCTATTGTATCAATCGGCGCGCGAGATTGCAATGGGGCGGAAGAAGAGGTTTCACGCAAAGACGCAAAGGCGCAAAGGGGAAAAGCTATCCCATCAATTCCCGCACAAACCCCTCCGGGTCGCCTGGTAAGACGACAGTCATCTTATCACCGCCGTCAAATCCTCCCCCTCTTTGCGCCTTTGCGTCTTTGCGTGAGACATTCTTCCGCACCACGCTTGGAAATTTACACGACGCGCTCTCCCTGGGCGTGCGGTTTTCAAAAATGCCGCTCTACGGTGCGGGATGCTCAAGACCGCATTAACGCTGACTGAAGACCAACTGCAACGGATGGTGCGCTATGTGCGCGACCGCATCGAGGGGATCGACGAGTCCCGCAACAACGGCTGGCTCGCCGACCGCGAACGCTTCGACCGCGAGTGGGACGACGATTTTTCCCATCGCGAATGGGAGAACGCGGTGTTCGCCAAATCCAACGAATCCCTCAATATGATCGGGTCGGGCGTGGACTACATCCGCTCCCGCTTGATTGAAGAGATTTTCGGCGGCAAACCGTGGTTTGCAGCCGATCCGCGCCAGCCCGACGGGGCCGATCCGCTCGTGGCCGAACAGGTGGGGCGGCATTTGCGCTGGAAGCTCGGGCCGGACCAGATCGATTTCGAGGCGGTCTCGGCGGATCTCGTTTCGCAAGCGTGCAAGCTGGGCGAATGCGTGGCCAAGCTGTTCTACAAAACGGAGGAGGAGACGTTTGAGCGGATCGCGTCGATCCTGTGGGATGCGCAGGCGAACGCGCCGGTGCTGACGCCGGATGGGGAGTTTGTCTTTGAAGACGGCCCGCTCGATACGCTGGCGCAGGCTTTGGTGGACGGGGAACCGGGCGAGATGCTGGAATGGCATCCCGGCGAGCCGGGCGAGTTGGTTTCGCCGGAGGCGCTGCCGCCGGGATTATGCTGGAAGGAGCAAATCGTTTCGGATCGCACGGTGCGCTACTCGGGCGCCAAGGCGGTGCCGCTGCATTACAAAGAATTCTATTGCCCGCTCAACGCGCCGTCGGTGCATGAAGCGGATTTCGTGGCGCATATGACCTCGATGAGGCTCTCGGAATTGTGCGGGCATCTGGGCATTTCGCTCGATGACGCCACAGCCGAAGAGGAGGAGAGCGCGGACGGGTATTTAAAGCGGGCGCTTTGCCAGATCCGGGCCGCCGGGGCGGAGCCCAAGCCGGATTCCGAGCAGCCGCGCGCGGGCGAAGGCGAGGAAATCCCGGTGGCAGATGCGGACCCGGAGTTTCGCATGGTGGAGGCGTATTTCCGTTTCGACGCGCGCGGCGACGGGCGTCCGTGCCGGGTGTTCCTGATGGTGGCTTACGATTACGACGTGCCGATCTTCTGGGACTACATCGCCAACGTGACGCCCGATGGCAAATATCCGTTCGAGGCGGTGGCCGTTAACAAGGAACCGCACCGCTGGTATGGAAAAAGTTGGTTCAAGAAATACGAACGCTTTCAGCATCTCATCGACAAGCTCACCAACCAGATTCTTTACCGCAACGATCTCGCGGCCAACCCGGTGAAGTTTCGCCGCAAGGAGGCGGTGGTGCAGTGGCAGGACGATCAGCCGTTTGAGATCGGGCCGGACAAGGTATTCGATCTCAACGACGGCTACACGGCGGAGGACGCGCTGCAAACAGCACGCATCCCGGAACTCGATGAGCAAACAAAGTTCCTGCTGGAAATGGTGATCTCCAACTGGCGGATGCGCGCCGGGGTTACGACCGCGACGCAAGGAACATTTGGCGGATTGCCCAGCGAGCGTACGGCCACGGGGATATCGCAAGTGGCGGCCACCGGCACGACGATGTTCAAGCCTCAATTGATGGAAGTGAAGCGCGGGCTGGAGGCGGTTTTGCGGCAGGTGGTGGAGTATCAATACGCCTACCTCGACGCCGACGAGACGTTTACCTATATGGAAGGCGACGAGCGCCGTTTGGGGCTCTTGAGCCGGGAGAAGGTGCGTGATCTGGAATTCAATGTGGAGCTGACGTTGACGCTCTTCAAGCAGAACCAGAACCTGGACGCGTCCCGGATGGCGGTCGATTTCTTTGGACAATTCCTGGCCGTTCCCGATGCGTTCAAGCGCGTGGCGGCACCGCTCTTTACGACGGTTTATAAGAGCCTGCAAATCGACAACGCCGACGACTATTTCCAACGCGTGGTGGAGATATCCCAGCGGCTCGAACAGCCAGCACAGGCCGAGGGCGAATCGCTTTGACGCCGGAACAAAAGATGGAGCGGGCTGCGGCGATTGCGGAGGAACTCACCGCGCTCAACCGCGTGCCCGCTGAGGCGGCGGCCGTGCTCGACCGCGAGATGGAGCGGCTCGCCGCGTTTCACACCGAGAAATGTTGCGACCCGCGGCTCTCCGCAGAGCAAAGCGCGCGGCACAAGGAAGCGCGCGCGCTGGCTCGCGGCCTGGTGGGATTCTTCGAGAAACGCAAAGCGGCGCTCAAGGAGGAGATGGGGAAACTGCGACGCGGTTGAGTCGGTCAGGCACCTACCCCCGCAGCGCGCAATAGAGCCGCAGCGGCCCATACTCAAACATGCCGCCGAGCAACTCCTTGGCCGTGCTCAGAACACCCCCGGATTTTTCGAGGGCCGTGGACAGCAATCGCTGATCTTCTTCGCTGAAGAACTCTGCCATCTGCAACGGCTCCCCTTTTTCCACCGCCGTCGCAAGATGCCCGTAGATGGTGCCTGAAACCAGCTCCCTGCTCTTTGCAATTTCCTCGGGGCTCATCCCCGAACGAAACAGGCGCAAGGTTTCCCGCGCCGTGTCGTTGAGGGCCAATTTGACGCGCGATCTCTTCGCCGGCGGAGGCGTGGGGATAGTGAAGGAGTCCTCGAAAATCTGCTTCGGATAGGTGCGCAAATAGGCCGCGATCTCCTCCATGAACGGCTCTGCATAAGCATCCAGCTTCAGCTTGCCAACGCCCGAGATGCGCGCGAACTCTTCGCGATTTTCCGGGTAGCGGTTGGCCATTTCGCGCAACGCCACGTCGGAGAAGATGATGTAAGCCGGCACGTCGTGTTCGTCGGCGATCCTGTGGCGCAAGGCACGGAGCCGCTCAAAGAGCTGTTCGTCGCATGGGATGTCGCCGCTGCGATGCGCCTGCTGCGGCTTGGGCTCGACGGTTTTGGTCAGCATCACTTTCGTGCGTTGCGTGAGGACTTCGCGCCCCTCCTGCGTCAGTTCGATCACCGAAAATTTCTCGCTGGTTTGCCGCAGGTAGCCAAGCCGGATCAGTTCGCGCCCCACCGCCTGCCACTCCGTGCGCTTGAGTTCCTTGCCGATGCCGTAGGTCGAGAGTTCGTTATGCCGCCATTTACGGATCATGTCGGTTTCCGCCCCGGTGAGCACTTCGATGAGGTGGTTGAGCCCAAAGCCGTGCCCGGATTGCTGCCACACCCGGTAGACGCACGAGAGGAATTTCTGCGCGAGGAGCGTGCCGTCAACGGTCTCGCGCGGCGTCAGACAGTTGTCGCAGCCGTCGCATTGACCCTCCTCCCACTCCTCGCCGAAGTAGCGCAACAGTGTCACGCGGCGGCATTCGGAGGACTCGGCGTAATGCACCATTTTCTGCAACTGCTCGCGCGCGATTTGTTGCTCCTGCAAGGTCGGTTTTTCGTCGATGAACCCGTTCTGTTTCACCACGTCCGCCGCGCTGAAGAGCAAGAGGCATTCGCTCGGGAGTCCGTCGCGGCCCGCACGCCCGGTTTCCTGGTAGTAGCCTTCAATATTCTTCGGCAGATCGTAGTGAATGACATAGCGCACGTTGGGTTTATTGATCCCCATGCCGAACGCGATGGTGGCCGCGATCACGCGCACTTCGTCGCGCAGAAAGAGCTCCTGGTTGTGGTTGCGCTCCATTGCCGTGAGCCCCGCGTGGTAAGGCAGCGCCTTGATTCCGTCCGCATTGAGCCGTTCAGCCACGCTCTCCGCCGCTTTCCGGCTGAAGCAATAGACGATGCCGCTTTCGTTGCGCCGGTTGCGCACGAACTCGCGCACTTGATCGTACGGCTTTGACTTCGAGATGACGCGGTAAGTGAGGTTGGGTCGATTAAAGCTCGCCACGTACGTGCGCGAATCGTCCAGTCGCAACTGCCCCACGATATCCTCGCGCACCCGTTCGGTCGCCGTCGCTGTCAATGCCATGATCGGCACGCCGGGGAAATGGTCGCGCAGGGAAGCGAGTTGCCGGTATTCGGGCCGGAAGTCGTGTCCCCATTCGCTGATGCAATGGGCCTCGTCGATGGCGATGAGGTTGACGTTCCATTTCTTCAAATCCTCCAGCATCCCCGAAAGCATCAACCGCTCCGGCGCGGCATACAGCAGCCTGTATTCGCCGAGATGCAGCCCGCGCAGTCGCTTGCGTCCCTCGCCCGCCGCAAGCGCGGAGTTGAGGAACGTCGCAGGGATGCCGCTGGCTTGGAGCGCGTCCACTTGGTCTTTCATCAGTGAAATGAGCGGCGAGACCACCACCGTCAGCCCCGGTTTCATCAACGCCGGAAGCTGGAAGCAGAGCGATTTACCGCCACCCGTCGGCAGCAGCGCAAACACGTCGCGGCCCGCGAGCGCATCGAGGACGATCTCCTCTTGCAAGGGCCGAAACGCCGTGAAGCCAAAGGATTGCTTCAACGTATCGGTTAAGTGCTGCTTCATTTGCGCCAGTATGGCATGGAGGAAGAGAATCTGGAACTCAGGAAATCAGGAAAAGAATCAAGGCTGGGCAAGGCTCTCCACCCGGGCCTTCACCGCCTCGTCCATTTTGATGATCGGCGGCCACTCGCGCTTGAAGCCTTCGCCGGGAAGTTTCTTTGTGGCGTCAATGCCCAGTTTGCTCCCCGAGCCGACTTCGCTCGTGGCGTGGTCGAGCACATCTGCCGGACCTTTCGTAAAAATGGAGTCGCGCTGGGGGTCGGTGTTGGAGCAAAGCCGAAAGAGGACTTCGCTCGTGTTGTGGACGTCCACCTCCTCGTCCACGATGATGAGGTATTTGGTGAACATCATCTGCCCCATGCCCCAGAGGCCGTGCATGATTTTATACGCCTGCATCGGGTAGGTCTTCTTGATCGAAACCACCACGAGATTGTGGAAAACCCCTTCCGCCGGGAGCGCGATGTCCACGATCTCCGGGAAGTTCATCTTGAAGATCGGCAGGAACAGTTTTACCGACGCCGCGCCGATGTAAAAATCCTCCATCGGAGGAATACCGACGATGGTCGCCGGGTAAACCGCGTTTTTGCGATGCGTGATGGCGGTGACGTGAAAGACGGGATACGGCTCAGGCAATGTGTAATATCCCGTATGATCCCCGAACGGCCCCTCCGAGCGCAACGGCTCCACCGGGTCGATGTAACCTTCGATCACGATGTCCGCGTTGGCCGGGACTTCCAGGTCGCTCGTCTCGCATTTGACGAGCTCGATCGACTGCCGCCGCAGATAGCCCGCCATCAAGAACTCGTCGAGGCCGTCGGGCAGCGGCGCGGTGGCGCAAAAGGTATACACGGGATCGCCCCCCAACACCACCGCCACAGGCATCCGTTTGCCGGTCTCGTAATAGCGGCGTCCGTGGCGCGCTCCCACTTTTTGCAACTGCCAGTGCATCCCCGTCGAGCGGTCGTCGTACACCTGCATCCGATACATCCCGACATTGCGCTCGCCCGTGTCCGGGTCTTGCGTAATGACGCACGGCAGCGTCACGAACCGCCCGCCGTCGAGCGGCCAGCATTTCAAAATGGGCAAGTCCAGCAACGTCGGCGGAAACGGCTCGGTTCCCTGCTTCCAATCTGGGGCGGAGGGCCACGGCTCGGCCCGGCTCTCCGGCGCGTCAAAGCGGTGTATCACCTCCTTGCACGACCCGGTTTTCACATGCTTGGGGCGGGCGTGCCGCAGTTCAATGGCCGTGCGGAACAGCCCCAAAGCCTCCCGCAAACTCGTCGGCGGTTTGGCTTTCATGAGCGCGCCGATCTCCGCCGCCACAGCGTCCACCGATTCCGCGCCCATGCTCAGCGCCATCCGTTTCCACGAACCGAGCGTGTTGATTGCCACCGGGAACGGCGAAATCTGGCCGTTCACAG
>JBAXCI010000006.1:0-30012 GCA_037141555.1 Verrucomicrobiota bacterium
GGGCTCGGCAACCGGGCGATCAAGGCGACGGTGGATATGTTTGGCGTGCGCTGGATTCTTTCACGGCAGGTGAAGTATAAGGTAAAGTAGGATAGAGTTGGGAATTTACGCGCCACGCGCTGCCAGTGCTTGCGGTTTTCGCATGCGGTGGCGAATGGTGGCGTGAATGGAACCCGAACTGGCCCAGGAGGCCGTCGAATCAATGCAAGCCGCACCCGTCGCGGGTGCGGGTAATGGGAGTGAGCGCGAGAAATCCGAGCTTCTCGAACGGATGGCGCAAAACGAGGAAATTGGCGAGGTTCTCGTTGTGGAGGAGGAACCTGAAGAGGTGGAGACTCCCGAAATCGACCCAGCAAATGAAGCAGCCCAAGCAGCCGAGCGCAAGCAGGCGCGCGAGTCTGTGTCGCGGGAGTTCCCGGACGCATTGACCGAGGGTTCGGAGTTGTTCGAGGCGTGCCGGGACGAGTTGGCTTATCTGCGCGAGGCAAATAGCCCTTTGGCTAGTGATCCCCAGGCCGAATACAAAATAGCCCGCCGCATGGCGCGCGTGCTGGGGTATTCCCAACGCGCGGCGGTCCAGGAATCGCCTGTTGCTCCCGCTAAAAACCCCACCGTTGCGCAACGCCGGAGTGTGCGACCCATGCCCACCAAAGGCACTCCGGTGGAATCGCCGGTGACGACGCTGGAACGGCGCGTTTCGGGAGCGAAATCGACGGGAGAAATGCTGGAGTTGATGCGCGAAATCGGCACGCCGTTTGAGGCGTTGTTGAAGCGTTGAGTTGCGCTCGCAGATTTTTTCAATGAACGCCGGGCATTCGTCCGGTGAATTAACAACCAAATAGACAAAGGATACATGCCTACTAGAAATCATATCACGGCGACCGGGTTGGAAACTTACCGGGCGGTGGCCGCAAGTAATGTCGGTCAGCTTTTTTCAAAGTTCATCGACTTGGCGGTGGAGGAGGAAGATCTCTTTTCGCTGCTGGAAGGGGATGAGAACTCGGATCGCCCGGTCTGGATCAAGACCGATCTTTCCAAGGGCGGCGGCGATAAGGTGTTCTTCAATACGATCGCTTCGCTCGGTGGCGACGGGGTGCACGGCGACGAGGTGCTCGAAGGAAACGAAGAGGCGCTCACGATCGGGAGCTACTCGTGCCAGGTCGATTTCATACGCCACGCGGCGGGGTTGACGAAGAAGGATATCGAGTTCCTGGCCGCGGGCCGGAGCATCGAGGCTGCCGCCGCGCCGCTCGTGGCCAAGTGGCTGGGCCGCAAACGCCAGCGCGATTTGCTGATGAAGTTCATCACGTCGGGCGTGGGGCTCAATACGATCCGCCCCAACAACAAGGCGACCCGCGATGATTTGACGGCGGATGACGCGCTCTCCACCGGCATCATTGCGCAGTCCAACGCGATTGCCACTTCCATCGGCGCGCGCCCGGTGAACATCATGGCGACCGGTTATTCCAAGGTGTTTGAGTATCTGTTCCTGGCGACGGAGGATTCGCTCGCGCCGCTTGCGAACAGTTCGAGCTGGCTCCAGGCGCAGCAGAGCGCGGGGACTCGTGGCGATGAAAACGTGCTGTTCCGTGGCGGTTACACGCGCTGGAATGGCTCGACGATTTTGCACCACAAGGTGGTCGATGCCGATACTCCCGGGCCGATCGGGAGTCCGCTGCTGCCGAAGGCGCTCCTGGGCGACGCCGTTGCGGCGGGCACGGTGGCATTTGCGGTGACCGGCGGCGGGCGGGCTGCTTCGGGTGCTGCGAACAAGTATTTCGAGTGCTTCAGCGGCGCGCCGTACCGGTATTTGGAGACCGACAGCGTGACTAGCAGCGACGCGAATACTTATTACTTCGTGGTGGTGAACGTGAGCGGCGCGGACAAGGGCAAGTGGGGCTTCTACAGCTACACGGGTTCGGCGAATGACGGTAACAAGATCACAGTGGCGAGCCGCCTCGGCGCTGCGGCCAGTGGCGCTCGCGTGACGACGTTGGGCGGCGTGACCTGGAATGCTGCGAAGAACACGGATGTTCATCCGACCGGCTCGGTGGTGCTTCAGGCGAACAAGAACGGCGTGCCGATTGGCTATAGCGTGTGCATGGGCGCGGGCGCTGGGCTGCGCGCCTACGGTTCGCTGCGCCATGAGTTGGTGCAGAATACGTCGGATTACGGCCATCGCATGGGCTGGGCTTACCAGTCGATCTATGGCCAGCAGGTCCGCCGCGATTCGGGGATCACGGGGAGCAATCAACCGCGCGGTTACGTGTTGGTTGAACACGCGGTCACGGTGGCCAACGCCCCGATGAACTAAGCGGCGTTGCGCCGTTTGCGGTGGCACGGTTTGGATGTTGAGGTGAGTGGCTGAAGCGCGGGGCGGGGAAGGGGGTTGGCCCCGCCCCGCAAGGCCGCTCGCCGTCCTGCGAATGAGTGGGAGGACCACGCGTTGTGGCGTCTGAACAGCTCTGCAATCCGGGAGTGATTTCACTTTAGCAATTCACATTTTCTCTATGTTTTTCTGTCTCGAAATTTTGGGCGAAAGCGCCTTTCACAAATACCTCGTCCAGTCGGGCTGGAGCGGGCGGGCTTACGTTTTTCGCTACAATCAACCCACGCATTCTCACGTGCGCGCTTACCGTTATATTGAGGATTACCACGCGGAACGGGTGGATATTCACAAGGCGGCGAATATCTGGCCGCTGCTGGGCAATCTGCTGCCGGAGGATCAAATCGAGCCGCATGTGTTTGCGGATTCACTAGTGAAAAAAGAGGCCGCGCCGGAGCCGGTGAAACGGCGCGGACGCAATCAACAAGAGGTTTAATTTTTTATGAGCTTAACAATACACCAGTTGGCTTTGCGCCTGGCCAAACATATCGGCGTGACGGCGTTTGATCCCGGCGATGTTTCCAATACGAACCCGCTGTTGCAGGCGGGAGCTCGCGGAGGCGATCTCGATGACGTGGTGGCGTGCATCAACGGGGCTTTGCAGGAACTGTGGACGCTTGCGCCGCGTGCGGTGCGGGCGTTGTATCCCGAGAGCTGTCCCGTGGTGACGGTGGCGGATGTGGGCGCGGTGAATGATTCCGGGTTGACGCTCTTGTTGCCGAGCGGATGGGAGGAGTCGGTGTTGCTGCCGTTGGCACTGCGGCGTTTTTCGACGCACCCGAATTTTCAACCTGAGTCGGCCAAGCCTGAGATCGAGCGGCAAGCGGCGTTGGCGCTGCGGATTTTGCTCGGAATGGCGGGCGAGCATGCTGCGGCGGAAATGGCGACACCCTTCAGGTAATTTTATGGCTTCTCAATATACGCCGTTTCGTTTTCCCACGCAGGATTCCTGCGATTTTGAATTGGTGGAGGAGGTGCCTGTACGCGCCGGTTTGGCGGTGGGCGGGGCTTCCGAAGTGCAGGCGGCGTATGGCTCGCCGCATCCCAAGGCTCCAGATCATCGACTCGTCTGGCAGGAGCCTGTGGCGGGGCGCGACGGCGCGCTGGTGATGCGCCGGACGTACCGCCAGTTGCCCGGAAAACCGCTCGTGGGCGAGGCGGTGCGCGCCACTACATGGGGCGCGGCGGCGACGACTTCGGTTCAAGATGTCGCAACGGGGACGCCTGCCGATGCGGGCGTGAACATCCTGGAGAGCGTTGTGGAACCCAAGGACGCCCAGATGGCGCGCAAGCGGACGACCTCCGTGCAATGGCCGGTGCTGGTGGGCAGATCGTTGGAGCCGGAGACGCACACGCCGGTCACGACGACCCGCCAAATGGTGGCGGCGGATTCGCCGCTGCCTGCCGATGGGCCGCTGGTTTTGGATCGCAAGCTGAACATCGTTAACAAGTGGCGCAGCATTCAAATCGTCAGCAGCCTGGATGCGCTTCCTGCGGCTTACGTGGAACACAAACAGCACGCGTTTCGTTTTCCCGGGCTGTTCTATGGCTTTGACCCGGCGGGCGGTGGCGGGGTCACGAAACGCGAGGCGTTCAGCCGCACGGTGTCGGCGCGGGTGGAGGTGAGCTTCGGGTATGAGGAGGTGGAGCCGGAGCTGCTCGAAATTGTGCCAGTTTCCTGGAGCTATCCGCTCGGATTTACTGTGAGCGAGGTGCTGACCAATGGAGAGTCGTTCGCTTACATGGTGAAGGACGAAGTGGTTTCGCTCAATGTACCGCAGAGCACGCCGAGTCGTTCGGATTATGAGGCGCTCATTGGCACATACGCGACGATCACGGGTTCCTCGGAGCGCTGGAAAGGCGGGATATGGCGCACGGAACTCTGGAAGGTAAAGCTGATCTAAACTAGATGTTCTGGTTTGAAACGGCGCATCCTGAAACCGGGGAGGCGCTGGAGGTGGAGGCGGTTTATTGCGCGCCGTGGCGCGGGCTGCGGGACGGCTACGGCGCTCCGCTTGAACCGGATGATGAAGAGGCGGTTCGCATTTGCGGCGTGCGCAACCGGGACGGCGATGCGGTGGAATTTGCGGCGTTCCAAACGGCTCTGGAAGAGGCGGGATTTGCCTTTGCACGAGAAAAAAGGTGAACTTTTGTGAGAAAGCCCTTGTCAAGGGGGGCAATGCGTGGCACTTTCCCCACCTTTCTTTCAGAGACGAATATGGCTTACGCAATTATTAAAACCGGCGGCAAACAGTATAAGGTCGCCACAGGCGATGTGATCGAAGTTGAGAAACTCGAAGTCCAACCAGGCAGCGAGACCAACTTTTCGGACGTTCTTTTCTACGCCAATGGCGAGGAGATCAAGTCCGACGCGGCCGCCCTCAAGGGTGCTTCCGTGTCTGCGGAAGTGATCGCCCAGACCAAGGGTGACAAAGTGATCGCTTTCAAATATCGCCGCCGCAAAGGTTATCACCGCACGGTTGGTCATCGTCAGAAACTGACGAAGGTCAAAATCACCGCAATCAACGCTTAATTTTTTCTTCATCATATGGCTCATAAGAAAGGTCAAGGCAGTGTAAAGAACGGACGCGATAGCGTTAGCAAACGCTTGGGCGTCAAGAAATTTGGCAGCCAGACGGTTGTCGCGGGCAATATCATCATCCGCCAGCGTGGAACGAAGTTCCTGCCGGGCCGCGGAGTCGGTATTGGCCGGGACTACACGATCTTCGCGATGATCGACGGCACCGTCCGTTTCGACCGCGAAGGCCGCCGCGTGAATGTGGACCCAGTGGCAGTCGCCGCTTAGTCGATTCACCAGCAAACAATCAAATTTAAGACGCTCTGGTTCGCCAGAGCGTCTTTTTTTGTGGCTCGCCACGGGAAAAAGATTCGTAAAGCATGTTGAGCTTCCCCGGCGATCTGCGCTATAAGTCATGTTTCTACTTATGGCGACCGCTTTTCAATACCAGGACCCGTTCCCTCTCGGGAAAGACGACACCGAATATTACCTCCTCTCCCGTGACGGCGTTTCCGTCGGCGAGTTTGAAGGTCAACCCATTCTCAAAGTAGCGCCCGAGGCTCTCACCGCGCTCGCTCAAACGGCCTTCCGCGACTGCGCGTTCATGCTGCGGCCCAAGCACCTCGCGCAGGTGGCCGCCATCCTCGATGATCCCGAAGCCAGTGAGAACGACCGCTACGTCGCCCTAACCATGCTGCGCAACGCAGAAGTCGCGGCCAGGGGCATTCTCCCGTTTTGCCAGGACACCGGCACCGCGAATATCGTCGGCAAAAAAGGGCAGCGCGTCTGGACTGATTGCGACGACGCCGAGGCCCTCAGCAAAGGCGTTTACGAGACCTACACGCAGGAAAATTTGCGCTATTCGCAAACGGTGGCCCTCGACATGTATGAGGAGAAAAACACCGGGAACAACCTCCCGGCGCAGATCGACCTCATGGCCACTCCCGGCGGCGAATACAAATTCCTGTGCGTCGCAAAAGGCGGCGGCTCGGCCAACAAGACCTATCTTTATCAGGAAACCAAGGCGCTCTTGAACCCGAAGACGCTTATCCCGTTTCTGGTGGAGAAAATGAAGTCGCTCGGCACCGCCGCGTGCCCGCCTTATCACATCGCATTCGTCATTGGCGGAACCAGCGCCGAAGCGTGTTTGAAGACGGTCAAACTCGCCAGCGTCAAATACCTCGACGCCCTGCCCACGCAAGGCAACGATCAGGGCCAGGCGTTCCGCGATCTCGATCTCGAAGCGGCGCTCCTCAAGGAAGCCCAACAACTCGGCCTCGGCGCGCAATTCGGCGGCAAATATTTCGCGCTCGACGTGCGTGTGGTCCGCTTGCCTCGCCACGGCGCTTCCTGCCCCGTGGGCATGGGCGTTTCCTGCTCCGCCGACCGCAACATCAAGGCGAAGATCAACGCAGACGGCATCTGGATTGAAAAACTGGAGACGAACCCCGCGCGGTTCATCCCGGAGGAATACCGCAATGCGAGCGAAGGGACTGTCGTCAAGATCGACCTCAATCGGCCGATGTGCGATATCCTCGCCGAGCTTTCCAAATATCCCGTCGCCACGCGGCTCTCGCTCAATGGCACGATCATCGTCGGACGCGACATCGCGCACGCCAAACTCAAAGAGCGCGTGGACGCGGGCCAGGGGCTGCCGGATTACCTCAAGGCGCACCCGATCTACTACGCCGGTCCCGCAAAGACGCCCACAGGCATGCCGTCCGGCTCGTTCGGACCGACGACAGCCGGTCGCATGGACAGCTATGTGGATCTCTTCCAAAGCCTCGGCGGCTCAAAGCTCATGATTGCGAAGGGCAACCGTTCGCAGCAAGTCACCGACGCCTGCAAGAAACACGGCGGATTCTATCTCGGCTCCATCGGCGGCCCTGCAGCGCTGCTGGCGCAGGAGAACATCAAGAAAGTGGAAGTGCTCGAGTATCCCGAGCTCGGGATGGAAGCCATTTGGAAGATCGAGGTTGTCGATTTCCCGGCGTTCATCCTGGTCGATGACAAGGGCAACGACTTCTTCAAGCAGATCGGCAAGAACGGCTGCACCGCTTGCGCGCCGGACGATAAACATTAGCCGTCCCTACCTCGTCCGGCAGAGGCAGGTCCACACTTCCCCAAACGTCTCGCGAGCCCGTGCTTCGAGCGCAGGGCCGTCCAATTCATCGCGCAGGACGGCGAAGCATGTCGCTCCTGAGCCGGACATCAGCGCGCCCGCACTCTCCTGCTGTTGCAGGAGCCAGCGTTTGATCACCGGGAGAAAAAGATGTTTCTCAAACACCGGGCGCTCCAAGTCATTGACGAGTCGCCCCCAGGGAAACGTCTGCGGCACGTAGGAGATGCCGGGGAGTTCGAGGGAATCGCGCCACCGGCTATATGCCCACGGGGTCGGCACGCCAAAGCCTGGTTTTATGAGCAATAGCGGCAGTTGGTGAGGGAAGGGGACCGGTTCGACAATCTCTCCGCGCCCCCGGCAAACGGCGGCACTGTGCGCGAGAAAGAAGGGGACGTCGGAGCCGATTTCCGCCGCGAGGGAATGCAGCACTTCGGGTGCAAGGGGCGAGCCGAAGAGGTCGTTTAACCCGGTAAGCGTCGCGGCGGCATCACTGCTGCCGCCGCCAAGGCCTGCGCCGTGGGGGATCGCTTTTGCAAGATGAATCCGCACGGCGGGAGGTAGTCCAGTTGTCTCAAAAAAACGCCGGGCTGCACGCACCACGAGGTTGGAGTCGTCGCACGGAAGCGACGCGTCGCTGCATGTGAACGCGATGCCCGGTTCTTCGCTCGGCTCCAAGGTTAATGTATCGGCCAACGTAATCGGAACCATGAGCGACTCGATTTCATGAAAACCATCGGGCCGTTTCCCGAGGATCGAGAGGGACAGATTGATCTTGGCTGGCGCAGAAAGGTTCATTGGGCGCGGAGTGCCGTCCCTACCGTCTAATATGCGTCGGCTTCGAGGAAGCCTTCGAGCTGGCGAATACGCGTCGGGTGACGCATCTTGCGCAAGGCTTTGGCTTCGATCTGACGAATGCGTTCGCGGGTGACTTTGAACTGGCGGCCTACTTCTTCCAGCGTGCGGCTGTAGCCGTCCACCAGGCCGAAGCGTTGTTCGAGCACCTGCCGTTCGCGTTCGGTAAGGGTGTCCAGGACGTCCTTGATCTTCTCTTTGAGGAGCACGATCGCGGTCATGTCGGACGGGTTCTCTGCGCCCTTGTCTTCGATGAAATCGCCAAAGCTGGTGTCGTCGCTATCGCCCACGGGGGACTGCAACGAGATGGGCTGCTGCGCCATCTTGAGCACGGCGCGAACGCGTTCGACGGGAAGCTGGATTTCCTCGGCGACCTCTTCCGGGTTCGGCTCGCGACCGTATTCCTGGACGAGCTGCTTCTGCACGCGCATCAATTTGTTGATCGTCTCGATCATGTGCACCGGGATACGAATGGTGCGGGCCTGATCGGCGATGGAACGGGTGATGGCCTGGCGAATCCACCAAGTGGCGTAGGTGGAGAATTTGTAACCGCGACGGTATTCGAATTTCTCGACTGCCTTCATGAGGCCCATGTTGCCTTCCTGGATCAAGTCAAGGAAGGAGAGGCCGCGGTTGGTGTATTTCTTCGCGATGGAAATCACGAGGCGCAGGTTGGCTTCGACCATTTCGGTCTTGGCTTTGAGCGCTTTGCGCAGCCATGATTTGAGGGTCTGGTATTCGGCGGCAAATTCCTCGGGGCTCAACCACGTGCGGGCCTGGATCTCTTTCTGTTTGGCGAGATAGACGGCGACGGCCTCGGGCTTGCCGGAGGAGCGCTTGGCGATTTCGTCCCGCAGGAACGAGGCGGTGCGGTATTGTTCGTCGGCGATGTTGACGAATTCCTCGGTGACCTTCTGCTTGAAGTAAAACTTCGGGTAAAACTTCTGGAGCGCGCTGTGGGCTTTGGCAAATTCCTGATGCGCCTTGGTGTTGGTTCCCTTGGCGTGCTGGGTCATGACGGCCTTGTAAGTTTTGACGGCTTCTCCGGCGGCTTTTTCGACCTGCTCGCACAGCTTGGGAAGCGCCTTCATGTAGCGCTCGCGGCTCTCGATTTTCTTGTCGAGAATGACGCGGTCGAAGCGTTCGCGGCCTTCGTTGAGTTTGCCGGCGAGGTCGAGATAGGCGCGGGAGATGAACCCGAAGCGGTTGACGTATTTCTGAACGTTGAGCTCGGCTTCCTCGATGCGCTTGGAGATTTCGACTTCCTGCTCGCGGGTGAGGAGGGGAACTTGCCCCATCTGCTTCAAATACATCCGGACGGGGTCGTCCAAGATGTCGAGCTTGGTGTCGGCCTTGTCTTCTTCCTCTTCCTCGTCGTTGTCTTTCTTGCCGTCCTTGTAGCTGTCGACCTGGGAGGCGTCGATGATGTCGATCTCCATCCCGCGCAAGCGGTTGAGGATCGCTTCCATCTCGTCCGGTTCGTTGACGCTATCAGGGAGCGCTTCGTTGAGGTCGTCGAAGGTGAGGTAGCCTTGCTCCTTGGCGAGCTTGATCAACTCGCGGAGTTTTTCCGCCATCTCGGGGGCGTCCACATTGAAAACGACCGGTTGAGCAGGAATGACTGGCGCGGAAGGAGCTTTTGTGGGCTGCTTCGCCTTTGCATTCACTTTGGCGGGGTGCTTTGCCGTTTTGACGTCTGCTTTGGTAACAGGCGCAGCCTTTGGGGCAACGGCTTTCACAGCGGGATGCGCGGGTTTGTGCGCTGGCTTGGGAGTCGCTTTCGGGGCGGGCTTGACGGCCTGTTTGGGTGCTGGCTTTGACGCCGCTTTATGCGCGGGCTTGGCGGGAATGGGAGCCTTCTTGGTCGCTGCTTTGGCTTTGGATTCGACGGGTTTGGCTTTGTGCACCGGGGCTTTGATCACAGGTTTAGCTTTGTGCGCCGCTGTTTTTGCGGACGGCTTGATGTTTTTCGCGGGAGCCGAAGACTTTTTCACGGGAGCCTTCTGGACAGGCGGAGCCGGTTTTTTACCTTGTTTTGCGGCTGGGGCGTGTTTCGAAATTTGAGAAGAGGATTTCTTGGTCGAGGTGGTCATACCCAGGCGAATTCAGACCTTTGTGTTTTGCCTCCCAACGGATTATAGCGGAAGCGACAAAGGCCGGGTAATATGAGGAAGGGTTGGAGGGAGGTCAAGGAGTTGTTTCGGGAAATCAAATTTTTTATCAACTCGGGGCAATCGCGCAAACCGAGCGAGCAAAAGAGAGAAGCGTTTTTTATGCCCGCTTCGCGTTGATCTGTTGCTGAAGCTCTACGACCTTGTTGTGCAGCTTCGTATATTCGTCAAATTCCAATCCCGGTTTGCGGATGCGTGCCTGCACGGCATCGCGCTGGCGTTCCAGGTCGCGCCGCTCCAGGTCGCGCCAGCAGTCTGCCGCCTGCCGGAGCGGATCGGCGGGGATGGTTTTCAAATCGAGCAACTCGGCCATTGCCGCTTGTTCCTCCGCTTCGCAGGTGGCCAGAAAAGCGCTGATTGTGGAAGGCTCGGCAGGATCGAAGCGCCCCCGCATAAGCGTAAGAAGGAGCTCCGCTTCGGGCAAAGCCTGGAAAAGCGCCTCCCAAGGTTGCGTGAGCAGCCAAGTGCGAACCTCAGGACTGAGAAGAACCAGTTGGCACAGCAGCCGCGTGGTGTTGGTCAGCGGTGCGAGTCGCGGCGCCGCTTCGAACGATTCGGGCTCCTGTTCCTCAAACGCGCGCGCCGTTCTCAACCGCCCCGGTTTTGGAACCGTCTGCACCAGCCCGGTGAACTGCGCGGCGGCCATCTCCAGGCGGGCGCTGACGTTGTGGATCACGGCCTCGCGGAGCAGGGGATCGGCCACCAGCGCGACGCTCTCCGCCATTTTGCGCGCAAAAGCGGCTTTGCCCTTAGGGGTGGCAAACTCCGGGGTCGCCACGGCGCGCTCGATCAGGAAATCAAAGAAGTCGCGCGCCTGCGCAATTTGCTGCACGAAAGCTTCGGGGCCCTCGGTTCGGATGAGCGAATCGGGGTCATGCCCGGCGGGCATCTCGGCCACGCGCACGGAAAGATTCGCTTCCAGGAGGGCGGGCAGGGATTTCTCGGCGGCTTTGAGCCCGGCGGCATCGGCGTCGAAACAGAGGATCACCTCGTCGGCGAACCGCTTCAAAATACGCGCCTGCTGCTGGGTGAAGGCGGTTCCTTGCGAGGCCGTGACATTCTGGACGCCCGCTTCGAAGGCGGTGATGAGGTCGATCTGGCCTTCGCAAACAATGGCCGCTTTCTTATCGATGAGCGCCCGCTTGGTTTTGTGGATGCCAAAAAGCACGTTCCCTTTAATAAAGAGCGGCGTTTCCGGGGAGTTGACGTATTTGCCGCCAAACGCCTCCTTATTCAGCACCCGCCCGCTGAACGCGATCACCTCGCCGATGTCGTTGCAGATCGGGAACATCAAGCGGTCGCGGAACCGGTCGTAGAAGTGGGGCGTGCGGTGCGAGTAGCTATTTTCCCCCTCGTCCTCGTCTTCCTTCACCGTCACCAAGCCGCTCGCAATGAGTTCGTCGTCGTGGAAACCCTCGCCGCGAGCCCAGTTGGTGAGCGCATCCCAAGACTCGGGGGCGTACCCGAGCTTCCAGTTTTTGGCCACCTCCACGGTGAAGCCCCGGCTCTTGAGGTAATCCCGCGCGCCCTTCGCCGCTTTCGCCTTCAGCAAATTGGCATGAAACCACTCCGCCGCCGCCGCATGCAGCGCAAGCAGGCGCCGCCGCAGCTTCTGTTTGGCGTCCTCTTCCGCGCTAAGGGGTTCGTCCTCCACGCGAATCCCCGCGCGCGCGGCCAGGCGTTTGGCCGCCTCGGGGAATTTCACGTTTTCGTAAAGCTCCACGAACTTGAACACGCCGCCGCCCGCGCCGCATCCGAAGCATTTGAAGATCTGCCGGGCGGGATTGACACTGAAAGAGGCCGTTTTCTCCTGGTGAAAGGGGCAGCGCGCCTTGTAAGCCGGGCCCGCCCGCTTCAAGGGGAAATAGCTCGAGATCACATCGACGATGTCGTTCGCTTGCGCGATTTGCTCTAGGATGTGTTCGGGGATCATAACGGACTGCCGAGATTACCGCTCCTCGGGGAAAATGCCAGCAAAGGGTGAGGGGATTCCGCTTTCCCTGCATTCTTTCTTTGCGTTCTTTGCGTCCTTTGCGCGATACTTGCCCCCCTTAATCGCCCCAAACGGGAAGAAAATCCTCATGCTTGAATATTTGCTCATCGCCTTGGGTGGAGCCCTGGGCAGCGTCGCACGATACTGGGTCTCCGGCTTTGTGGCGCAGCGCGTTGGGGAAGTCTTTCCCTTCGGCACCCTCATCGTCAATGTGAGTGGTTCGCTTCTGATTGGGTTTTTCGCCACGCTGACGGCCCCCGACGGACGCTTCCTTGTAAACCCGGCTTTTCGCCAGTTTGTAATGCTCGGGATTTGTGGCGGCTACACCACCTTTTCCTCCTTCAGTCTTCAGACACTCAATCTTGCCCGCGATGGCGAATGGTTTGGGGCGGGAGCGAATGCTGTGCTTTCGTTGGGGGTCTGCCTCGTCGCAGTATGGCTGGGACACGTGCTCGCATTATTGATCAATAAACCGTAATAATCTATGGAACTACCTCAGGACTCGACGCTTTTGCGTATTTTCATCGGAGAAAGCGACCGGCTAGGGCATTTGCCGCTCTATGAGGCGCTCGTAATGAAGGCCCGCGAAATGCACCTCGCGGGAGCCACGGTTTTGAGGGGGCCCATGGGTTTTGGGGCGTCCAGTCGGGTCCATACGGCAAAAATTCTGCGCCTCTCAATGGATCTGCCGATGGTGATTGAGATCATCGACAGCAGCGAGAAGATCGAATCCTTTCTTCCCGTGCTGGATGAACTACTGCAAGGCGGGCTTGTGACCCTGGAGCCGATCAAGGTTATTCATTACCGCCCGAGAATGGGCGACTAGGCGATGTAGACGGATCGAAGGGTTGGCTGCGGACATTGTTCGTGGTGCGAACCTTTTAGGCGAAAAACCTTCGCATAGCGAACTATCGGCTTTTTCGGTCGGCCTGGTCGCAATTGGCTTGGCGATACGTGGCGGCGGGGACGCCAAGCTGAACCTCCTCGGTGTCATACACCTTGCGGCGAAAAAGGTGTATGCAATGGATGCGGATGTATGTGCTCGTCCGGTTATGGCGGAAGGCGGCAAGCCGAAGAAGTTCGCCCCTCGAAGCAATCTTCCGTGCGGGAAGAATGAGTTATTCGCAGCGGCGGGCTTCAGTGTTTCTGGCCCGCAAGCCGATCTCCGCGACCCGCGAGGCTGCCCATGATGGGGGCCGCGCCTGGACGGGGTGAGAAAGAGTTGCAGTCGTGGACCTTCGGGAGCGTGTGAAGCGGGGTCAATCAGGGAATCGCAGCGCGAACATCCGGCAAACCCGGACGGGATGCCGAGGGGTTGTGCGCAAGTTGTTCACAGGGTGGATTTGGCCATGCGAACAAGTCGACCCGGTTTTGTCGGACAGCGAGGGGACGCGAATCTTCTCACATCTTATTCACAGAACAGCAACCCTGTCCTCGAGAATAGGATATACACAACATCATACAATATATGTCATGTAAAATCGCAAAGGGTGGGTCTTTTGAGGAATGGAGGTTGATGGTCTTCCTGTCTCTTCGGGCGTGGCGAATTCCCTTGGTTGACAATGTTATACAGAGTGCGATGTTGAAATACGGGCTCCGGGGAGGTTGCTGGTTTGTCCTCTCCGGAGTTCCGGTGCTGTACGGGATGACCTTTTTTATGGGCGCCGAGTACGCAAAACGCCTTTCTGTCCCGCCTGATCCTAATTATTGTGTCGGCGATGGCGTCGCAGCGGGCGTTGCCGTGGGGCTTGGAGCCGGTGTTGGGGTCGGGCTCGGCGTTGGCGTGGGGGTCGGCGCGGGTTTCGAGAGATTGACCCATGTGTGCATTGTTCCTCCGAAACCGCCCAAATCATTGAGCAAGGCTTCTACTCGCGAAGTCCATTTGGCGAGATCCGGAGGCCCAAATGGCTTGTCCGCGCTGTTTGGAAAATACAAATAGGTGATTTTCAGGTTGCTCTCGGCGCGGTGCGTTGCCGTGGTTTCGGAGTTGATTTCCTTGCCGAGGCGGTAGGAGGCTTCGCCTACGAGATCGCGCGGGCCGATGTCGCCCACGATGGCCGGGTAGAGGGTGTTTCCGTGGATCACCGCACAGTAGTCCCCTACCCTTGGTTGGAAAGCCGGGTCCATGCCTTCGACGAAAAGGCCGGGCAAAACCACATAAGGATCGGTCGCGGCAAGCAGAAAGCTGTATGTTTTGAGCTGATGGACTTCGTATCGGGCCGCACTCACGGCGTCGCGCAGGGCCTGGACCCGGGGTTCACCCATGCCTTTGGAACGCGCAAATTCCGTCTCCAACGCCCGCAAACGCGCCTCGCGGCCTGGCAGAAACGGGCTCACCAGTTCCGTCTGTTTGGGCCACTTGTAACTGGTCATCGGCTGGAAGGTCGGATCGCTCGCGTCCACTGCGGGCAAACGGTCGGGGTCGGAGCCGTCGGTATCCACATCCATGTCGGCCTGGAGCAGAATGGCGGTGCGCTGGGTCTGGGGGTGGCGCAATTGCAGGATGGTCTCGCAGTCGAAGAAGTTATGGCGGGAAAGCAGGAGGTCGAGCCGGGGCAGATTGCGCTGAAGTTGGGCCAGTTTGCGCGTGTACAGCGCCTCGTATTTGTCAGAAACCTGCGCTTTGCGGAGCATCTCAGCCAATCCGGGCAGGACGGTGGGCAGCGCGGGATTGAGTTTGGAGAGCGAGGCCAAATCGGTGTTCGGCTTGGGTATTTTAACCTTCACGTTGAACTCCAGAGCGTAGCTCGAGGGAGTTTCCCGCTCCCGGGTGGCCGTGCTGCCGGGTTCGCTTTGCACCTGGGTGCGCACTTCCATTTCGTTGAAAAGCTTGGAAATTTCCAAGCGTTTTTGCGGGATGTAAACGGGCGTTGGCTTCGGCGTCGGCTTGGGGGTTGCGCCGGGCGTCGGGGCGCTGTGCCAAACCCAGGGACGTTTGCAGTCCGAAACCGTCCCCAGATAGATGAGGATCGCCAGGACAACGGCTCCCGCGGCGGCTAGAGCAAATTTGGCAGACATGTTGTGTTCCCCATGTTTGCCCGGCCCGGTTGCGATTTCAACCCGAAAGCCGCTATTTTCCGGTAAACGAGATCAAGGTGAGCACCATGCCCACGGCGCTCAATACGGCCATGGCGATCACATGGGGCGCGGCCCGGTTGATCATGACTTTGGGGATAAATTGCCCGGCCAGCCCGGCGGTTGCCAGCAGACCGAGGATCAGCCCCACTTTGATAAACTTGGTATTACCGGCTTGCCCGTTGAGAAGCAGAACGCCCGCCGCGATCAGCGCGATCCCGAAAAGCATGCCCGCTATGAGGGAGGGCAGGCTTTTTGCCTTAAGATAGCCCACCGTTCCGCCGAGGAGCGTCAGGGCTCCAAAAACAATATAGTAAATTTCGGTGGCTTGGATCACACGAGGGTCATAGGCGAAACCGGAACCCCTGTCACCCAAAAGATTACTTCGCCCCACGAACAGTATGGCTGCATATTGTTTGATGGGCGAACTTCCTCCCCCATTGCTCCTCTGGATTTGGGATGAAATAGTGGATTGACTGATCCGGGAAAGCGGCAATGTTCTAGCATGTTCGACGCAGTTTCCGTAGGAGAAGGGTTTTTAAATCAGGAGCGCTCTTTTTGGTCCCGTTACGGCATCGCGCTTTGCGCTGTCGTGTTGGCCACGGCCGCAAGGGTATCATTCCAATACTTCGGCGACACTTCCCTGCCCTATCTCAGTTTCTATCCTGCGGTGATCCTGGTGGCACTGCTGATGGGGCGCGGCCCAGGCTTGCTCGTCGTCGGCTTTTCGACACTTGCCGCGAGCCTTTGGATCGAACCGGCTGGCAGTTTTTGGATTTCATCCCCTGCCCATCTGCTCGGCATGGGGCTGTTTCTTTGTGTTAACTTCCTGATCCTGTGGGTCTGCGATGGCCTGCGCGGCATGCTTCGGCGGGCTCTTCGAGCGGAAAAGGCATTGTGCGAGACGCACCGCAGGGAAACCTCGGCGTTGCTTGGCAGCATCAGCGACGGATTCGTGGCCCTGGACCGCGACTGGCATGTCATCTTCCTTAACCCGGCGGCGGCGAGGCTATTGTCGGTTCCTCGCGAGGAGTTGCTGGGCAAGGTGCTCTGGGCTGTTTTTCCCGAAGCCGACCACCTTCTATTCGGCCGTGAATACCGTAGGGCGATGAGCGAGGGCGTGTTCACCTCCTTTGAAGAGTTCTACCCGGAGCCGCTCCATGCCTGGTTTGAAATGCGCTGCTACCCAACGGACGAGGGGTTGAGCGTTTTCTTCACCGACATCACCGAACGCAAAGCCGCCGATCAACGCTTGCGCCAGCTCTCCCGCGCCGTCGACCAAAGCCCGAGTGCGGTCGTCATCACGGATCTCAAAGGCATTATTGAATATGTGAACCCCAAGTTTACAGCGATCACGGGGTATGGCGTCGAAGAGATCCTCGGCCAAAAACCGAGCATCCTGAAATCGGGCGAAACTCCGCCTGAAGCCTACGCAGAGCTTTGGAAAACGATCCATTCCGGGCGGGAATGGCACGGCGAGTTCCACAACAAAAAGAAAAATGGCGAACTCTTTTGGGAAGCCGCATCGATTTGCCCCATCAATGATGAGAACGGCACGATCACCCATTATATCGCCATAAAAGAGGACATCACCGAGCGGAAAGCTGTCGAAAGCGCCCTTCTGGAAGCCAAACAAAGCGCAGAGCGGGCAAACCAGGCGAAAGATGATTTCATCGCCGCGCTCTCCCATGAACTGCGCACGCCGCTGACTCCCGTCTTGATGGCGGCCAGCGCGTTGGAACTCGACGAGACGCTCTCGGACGATCTGCGCAAGGACATCAGTCTCATCCGGCATAATGTCGAGTTGGAAGCCCGCTTGATCGATGATCTTCTGGATATCACCAAGATCACCTACGGAAAATTCTCGATCCGGCGCGAACGGCTCGACATCAGCGATCTGCTCTCTAGAAGTGTGGAGATTGTGCGTTCAGACATTCTCCACAAAGGCATCGACCTTCGGGTCGATATGGCCGCCGGAAAGATGCATGTCAGCGCCGACCCCACCCGACTCCAGCAAGTCTTCTGGAATATTCTCCGAAACGCGGTCAAGTTCACGCCGTGCAGCGGAAGCATTCATGTCCGCGCATTTCCAGTCGGCCCTGAAACGCTTTCCGTCGAGATCAGCGATACGGGAATCGGGATTGAGCCTGATTTTATCGAACAAATCTTCCTCCCGTTTCGGCAAGGCTCCGTGGCCGGCAAACAGCGCTACGGCGGCTTGGGCCTTGGCCTGGCGATTTCAAAATCGATTGTTGAAGTTCACGGCGGGACGATCACCGCAACCAGTGCTGGCCGCAAAAATGGTTCCACCTTCAGCGTGCGGCTTCCGATGATTCTTGCGGATGACCATTCGCCAACCGCACCGAGCATTCCGGAGCAGAGCGTGACTTTCCTGCGCATCCTGCTTGTCGAAGATCATGACGAGACGCGTTCGATCCTTACCCGGTTGCTCACCCGCGAGGGCCACTCTGTTGCAGCGTTTGGCACATGCGTCGCCGCCCTCAACGCGGCCCGCAGCCAACCCGCAGATGAGCCGTTTCAGACGCTTATTAGCGATTTGAGCCTCCCTGACGGCAGCGGACACGATCTTGTAAGGGCGATTAAAGCGGACTTTCCCAACCTCACCGCGCTCGCTCTCAGTGGCTTCGGCACCGAAGCGGACATCGAGAAAAGCAGGCTGGCTGGTTTCGCAAAGCACCTCACCAAACCGATCAGCTTTCCAGAGCTCCGCCGCATGCTGGGGGTTGTGATGCAAGGAAACGGGTAAAACGCAAAAACTTCTGCTTCCCCAAGCCCGCGCCGGTGTTACAAGTAGCGCATGATGCAATGGGAGAGATTACTTTCGCCCGCGCGCCTCGGTAAGCGCAATTCCGAGCCGCTCCAGGCGCAGCGTTCGCCGTTCCAGCGCGACTACGACCGCGTTGTTTTTTCCTCAGCGTTCCGGCGTTTGCAGGACAAAACGCAGGTGTTTCCGCTGGCGGAGAGCGATTACGTCCGCACCCGGCTCACCCACAGTCTGGAAGCCGCCTGCGTGGGGCGTTCGCTGGGAACCGCCATCGGCGCGCATATCGTCGAGCGGCACCGGTTGCAAAACATCCACTCCTCGGACATCGGCGCGGTGGTCGCCGCCGCCTGCCTTGCCCACGACATCGGAAACCCGCCCTTCGGACATTCCGGCGAAGACGCCATCCAGCATTGGTTTGCCACTTCGCAGCACGCGGCAAAACTCCATCCCGAACTCCAGGAGAACCCGGTTCAATTCAACGATTTCTCAAGATTCGAAGGCAACGCCCAAGGGTTCCGCATCCTCACGCGGCTCCAGATGCCGGACAACACCGGCGGGCTGCAACTGACGTGCGCCACGCTCGGCGCATTCGCGAAATACCCCGTCGCGTCTTACCCGAAGCGCGATCCCAATGACCGCCGCGCAAGCACGAAGAAATTCTCTTTCTTCCACGCGGAAGCCGAGCTCTTTGCCGAAGTGGCTGAGCGCACCGGGCTCCTGCCCAACGGCACCGGCTGGCGGCGGCATCCGCTGGCGTTGATCGTCGAAGCGTCCGACGACATTTGCTATCGGCTCGTCGATTTTGAAGACGGCGTGCGGCTGCGCCTCATCGGCTACGAAGAGGCGAGCGAAGCGTTCATTGAAGTGATCGGCGAGCGCAAATACCTCGATAGCGCGCGGAAAATGCACGGCGCCGAGGAGCGCATCGAGTTTCTGCGCGCGGTCGCGGTCGGCAAAGTGTTGGAGCAAGTCACCGCGGTTTTTGTGGAAAACGAGGAGGCGATCCTCGCGGGCAAATTTGAGCAGCCGCTCATCGCCTGCGCGCAAGTGGCCGAGCCGTTGGAATCGATCGTGCACCGCTCGCGCAAGACGCTGTATGCCAACCCGCGCGGGCTGGAAATCGAAGCCGCCGGGTTTGAAGTCATCGGAGGGCTCCTGGATTTATTTGTGGAAGCCGTCGAAGCGTTGGCCGCGGACGGGAAAGCCGTCGCGCCGCGCTGGCGCAACCTGTTGCAGCTTGTTCCCGAGCCGTTTATCGGACCCGGAGGCGTGCCCGCTGCCGACGCCTACACCCGGCTCCTGCGCATGACCGACTATGTCTCGGGAATGACAGATTCTTACGCCGTCAGCCTCTATAAGAAGCTGCGCGGCATTTCGCTGCCGGGAGAGTAGCCCGTCAAAAGGCCCCCCCTGCCTACGCCGTCCGTCCGCAGCAGCTCTTGTATTTACGGCCGCTGCCACAGGGGCAAGGGTCGTTGCGGTTCACTTTGATGTCCTCGCGCCGAACCGGCATGGCAGCTCGCGGTTGCGCCGCTGGTTGCTCCACAGTCCCGCCGAGAATATTGCTTTCTCCGCCGCCTTCCTGGTGGAGCAGATGCTGGGGTAGGCTGGCCATGAACTGTTCGAATGCCTGGAGATTGGAGGTGCTCCGGAAGAGGTTGTGGAGGACTTCGTTTTTGATGTTCGCCATCAACTCGACGAACATATCGTAGGCCTCGTTCTTATACTCAATGAGCGGATCTTTCTGGCCGTAGGCACGCAGATGCACACCTTCGCGCAGGGAATCCATCGCGTAGAGATGCTCCTGCCAGAGGCGGTCGATGGCGTTGAGGATGATATAGCGTTCCAGGCTGCGAACGGCCTCGGACTCCTCGTGCTTGGTCTTGAGTTCGTAGGAACTCTTCACTTTTTCGATGATCCACGCGGCGATTTCCTCCGGCTTCTTGCCTTCGAAAGCGGCCTTTTCGGCGGTCAATCCCAGCGGGAAGGTGGTGTTGACCCAGTTCAACAGCCCCGCGTAGTTCGCACCCGTCTCGTCGGCTTCCATGAAGCTCTCGACTTTGGTGGGAATGGTTTCGTCGATGATCTCATAGACGATCTTGCGCGGCTCGTTGGTTTCGATGGAGTCGTTGCGCAAGCCGTAGACGACTTCGCGCTGCTTGTTCATGACGTCGTCGAATTCCAGGGTGCGGCGGCGCATCATGTAGTTGCGCTGCTCGACGCGACGCTGGGCCGTCTCGACGGATTTGTTGAGCCACGGATGTTCGAGTTCCTCGCCCTCTTTCATGCCGAAGCGTTCCATGATCTTTGTCATGCGATCCGCCGCGCCGAAGTTGCGCATGAGGTCGTCTTCAAACGAGACGTAGAACCGGGAGAGACCGGGGTCGCCCTGGCGCGAGCACCTGCCGCGCAACTGGCGGTCGATGCGGCGCGATTCGTGGCGCTCGGTGCCGATGACATAGAGGCCGCCGCTTTCGACGACGCCGCGCCCGAGTTTGATGTCCGTGCCGCGCCCTGCCCTGTTGGTGACGATGGTGACGGACCCGGGCTGACCCGCGCGTGCGACGATCCCGGCTTCCTGCATGTGGAACTTGGCGTTGAGGACCGTGTGCGGGATCTTCTCGCGCTTGAGCATGCGGCTCAGAAGCTCGGAAGTTTCGACGCTCACCGTGCCGACGAGCACCGGCTGTTGCCGGGCGTGGGCGACCTTTAACTCACTGATCACCGCGTTGAATTTCTCGCGGCGGGTCTTGAAGATCAAATCATTGAGGTCTTTGCGGATGCACGGCTGGTTGGTGGGGATGACCACCACGTCGAGTTTGTAAATGTCGTGGAACTCGTTGGCCTCGGTCTCGGCGGTGCCGGTCATGCCCGCGAGCTTGAAGTAGAGCCGGAAATAGTTCTGGATCGTGATGGTCGCGAGCGTTTGCGTCTCGCGGTCCACCTGCACGCCTTCCTTCGCTTCGACGGCCTGGTGCAAGCCGTCGCTCCAGCGGCGGCCCGGCATTTTGCGGCCGGTGTATTCGTCCACGATCACCACTTTGTTTTCCTCGACGACGTATTGCACGTCCTTCTCGAACAGGCAGTAGGCGCGCAGGAGCTGGGTGATGTTGTGAATCCGCTCGGCCTGCTTGTCGCAGAACGCCTGGCGTTTCGCCTTCTCCTCGATGCGCTGCTCGTCGGTGAGTTCGCGGTCGAGGTCGATCTCGGCAAATTCGCTGATCAAGTCGGGCAGCACGAACGCGTCGGGATCGCCCGGGTTCAAAAACTCGCGGCCCATCTCGCTCAAGTCGGCCTCATGGGCGCGCTCGTCGATGGTGAAATAGAGTTCTTCTTTCACCTTGAAGAGTTCCTCCTTCAGCGTGTCGGAATAGTAGGAGAGCTCGACTTTTTCGATGGCCCGGCGCAATTCGGGGTCTTCCATCGAGCGCAGCAAACTCTTGTGGCGGGGCTGGCCGAGCTTGAGCTTGAAGTAAACCTGCGCGCCATCTTCCTTCTTGCCTGCGGCAAAGAGTTCTTCGGCCTCGCTGGCTAGCCGATTGCAAAGCAGCGCTTGTTTCTTCACCAACTGCTCCACGACGGGCTTGTACTTGTCGTAGTTCTGCGTGGTGACGGTGGACGGGCCCGAGATGATGAGCGGGGTGCGGGCTTCGTCGATGAGGATGGAGTCCACTTCGTCGACGATGGCAAAGGCATAGCCGCGCTGGACCTGCGTCTCGCGGGTGGTCGCCATGCCGTTGTCGCGCAGGTAGTCGAAGCCGAATTCGGAGTTCGTCCCGTAAGTGATGTCGCAATAATATTGCTCGCGGCGATACTCCGGCGGCTGATCGTTTTGAATGCAACCGCACGTGAGGCCGAGGAAACGGAAGAGCGAACCCATCCAGTCGGAGTCGCGCTTGGCCAGGTAATCGTTGACGGTGACGAGGTGCGCGCCGCGTCCGGCGAGGGCGTTCAAGTAGAGAGGCAGGGTCGCGACGAGCGTTTTGCCTTCGCCCGTGGCCATTTCGGTGATTTTCCCCTGGTGCAGCACCATGCCGCCGATGAGCTGGACGTCGAAGTGGACCATGTTCCAGACAATCGGCTGGTCGCACACGAGCACTTCCTTGCCGCAAAGCCTCCGGGCGGCGTTCTTCACCACCGCGAACGCTTCGGGCAGAATCCGGTCGAGGTAAGCCTGCTGCTCGTTGAGGTCCGAAATTTTGGCCAGCTCGTTTTTCCAGCAAGCGGTCTTCTCGCGCAATGCGTCGTCGGAAAGCGAAGTCAGGCGCGCTTCGATCTCGTTGATCTGCGCGACGATTTTGCGCAGACGCTTGATCTCGCGCTGGTTCTTCGACCCCACAATTTTCTTTAAAATCCAGTTTACCATAAAAAATCTATTTACTGCCGGGTTTGGTGGCAGGAGTTCCCGCAAGATCGGCCGGAAGGTTGTCCGGCTCAAAAGTTTCCGTATTCAATTTCACGAGGCTCACAAAGGGGCAGCCAAAATCAGGCGTATTGCCTCCGCTGCGGTCCACCAATGTCCCGACGGCGGCCACCACGCCGCCGCGCTCCCGGACGATGTCGATCGTCTCCTGCACCCGGCCGCCGCGCGTCACCACGTCTTCGAGCACCAGGAACCGTTCGCCGGGCGCGATGGTGAAACCGCGCCGGAGCACCAGCGCGCCTTCTTCCTTTTCGGCGAAAATATGGCGCTTCCCGAGGCTCCGCGCAACCTCATGTCCCACAATCAACCCGCCCAGAGCCGGGGAAATGACGCTATCGGCCTCCACACAACCGAGCTTTTCCGCCAAAGCCGCGCAGACGCGGGCAGCGATGGCGGTATGCTGCAAAAGAATGGCGCATTGGAAGAACTGGCGGCTGTGCAACCCGGAGCGGAGCAGGAAATGGCCATCGAGCAGCGCGTCGGTTTGTTTGAAAAGGCCGATGATTTCTTCTTGCGTCATAATATTTCGATTCTTTGCGTTCTTTGCGCGAAATTATTCCGCGACAGCGATCACTTCGATCTCCACCTGCGCGCCTTTGGGAAGCGCGGCGACTTGGATCGTAGAACGAGCCGGGAACGGTTCGGAAAAATATTTGGAATAAACGGCGTTCATCGCGCCGAAGTTGGCGAGATCGACCATGAAAACGGTCGATTTCACGACATTGGCGAAGGTCATCCCGTTGGCGGCCAGAACGCCCGTGACATTCTGGAGCACGCGCTCGGTTTGAGCCGTCACATCGCCTTCAACCAACTCGCCCGTGGCGGGATCGAGCGGGATCTGACCGGCGCAGAAGAGGAAATTGCCCACGGCAACAGCCTGGGAATAGGGGCCGACCGCCTTGGGAGCCTGAGAGGTAGCAATAACTTTTTTCATGGGAAACGTAGACAGTATGCAGGCAAGCCCCTCGTGTCAACGCGTGGAGAATAGGAGTTTATCCGCAGATTGGGAGCAAGAAAAACTCGCGCAAAGAACGCAAAGGACGCAAAGAAAGGCAAATGCTTTAGTTCTCGTTCCCAAACTCCATTTGGGAACACTTGCCCCCGCAACTCCATTGCGGCCTACTCCAAATCCTCCGCGCCCTTCTTGTTCACCAACCCCCTCAACTTCCCGTGGATGAACGCGTCGATCCCGCCGTCCATTACCCCTTGGATGTTGCTGGTTTCCACGCCGGTGCGGTGATCCTTGATCATCTGGTAAGGCTGGAAAACGTAGGAGCGGATCTGGCTGCCCCAGGCGATGTCGCCTTTTTCGCCGTATTGGCGGTCGATCTCCGCGCTCTTTTTGTCCAACTCCAGTTGATAAAGCTTCGCCTTTAACAACTTCATGGCCAGTTCCCGATTCCGCCCCTGGCTGCGCTCGGCTTGGCACGCGACCACGATTCCCGTCGGCTTGTGCGTGATGCGAACGGCCGTTTCCACCTTGTTGACGTTTTGACCTCCTTTGCCGCCGGACCGGAACGTGTCCGTCTCGATCTCGTCGGGTTTGACCTCGATGGGCACGGAGTCGGCGATTTCCGGCGTGGCGTCCACGCTGGCAAACGTGGTGTGCCGCCGCTTGTTGGAGTCGAAGGGCGAGATGCGCACGAGCCGATGCACTCCGCGCTCGCACGCCAGGTAGCCGTAGGCGTATTCGCCGGTGATTTGGAGCGTGGCGGATTTCACCCCGACTTCTTCGCCTTCCTGAATGTCGACGATCTCCGCCTTGAACCCGTTGCGCTCGCACCAACGCTGGTACATCCGCAGGAGCATGCCCGCCCAGTCGCACGATTCCGTGCCGCCCGCTCCCGAGTGGATAATCAAGAAGCAGTTGGCGCGATCCTGCGGGCCGTTGAGGTAGCTTTTTAGCTCAAAGTCTTCGAGCTTTTCGAGAAACCCGTTGTATTCGCTCTCCACCTCGGCCGCCGCCGCGAGTTGCTGGGCGTGATCGGTTTCCTCCAAGGCCAGGGACTTCAGAACTTCGAGGTCGTCGATCCCTTGTTCGAGCGTCTGGAAGGGCTGGATTTTATTGCGAAGGCTGGAGACTTCCTCCACGAGGGATTGCGCCCGCTCGCGGCTGTCCCAGAAGTCCGGCGCGCTCATCATCCCTTCGAGTTCCGCCAGGCGGGATTGCAGTCGCGGCAGGTCAAAGGTACCTCCGCATCTCGTCCACGCGGGACTTCAATGCAGAGGTGTTCAGAGCTTGGATATCGATGGCCATATAGGAACTGTTAACCATGCAGCCCCGGGCGGGGGGGAGTCAAGGGATTGCGGAAAAGAGTCTTTGCGGCTTAACTCGCGCAAAGCTGAAACCTTGTATTATCTGCTGAAACGGCTCACCGTAAACCCAGAGAGCGTGCTATACTAAACTTATGCCACTGGACCCCATCTGCGGAATGACGGTCGAGGTTTCCAGCCCGATCCGGGCGGAACGCGACGGTGAACTATACTACTTTTGTTGCGAGGGGTGCCGGAAGAAATTCCTGGGGCAGGATGCCGCGCCAAAATCCGGCACAGCATCGGGGATGTATATCTGCCCGATGTGTCCCGAGGTGCGCCAGGATCATCCCGGAGATTGCCCCATTTGCGGCATGCCGCTGGAACCGGAATTGGTCGCCGCAGGACAGCCCGAAGACACCTCGGAGTTGGACGAAATGACGCTGCGGTTTTGGCTGGGCGCATTGATCACGCTGCCCGTGGTGGCGTTGGCGATGGGGCATATCGCAAATCTCGGCCACGAAACCTCGGGCTGGGCGCAGTTTTTCCTGAGCACGCCGGTGGTGTTCTGGGCCGGTTGGCCGTTGTTGAAGCGCGCGGCCCGTTCGCTCGCGACTTGGAATTTGAACATGTTCACGCTCATCGGGCTGGGCGTGCTCGCTGCGTATGGTTTCAGCGTCGCACAGTTGGCCGCGCCGGATTGGTTCCCCGAGGCCGTTCGCGGGCACTACTATTTTGAATCGGCGGCGGTGATCACTGTGCTGGTCTTGCTGGGCCAGATGCTTGAACTCCGCGCTCGCAGCAGGACCGGCGAGGCGATCCGCAAATTGCTGAGCCTCGCGCCCGGAACCGCGCGGCGCATCCACCCCAACGGCGAACACGACGTGGCGGTGGCCGAAGTGCGCCCTGGCGACCAACTGCGGGTGCGTCCCGGCGAGCGCGTGCCGGTGGACGGCGTGGTCACCGAAGGCGAGAGTTATCTCGACGAAGCGATGTTGACCGGCGAAGCCGCCCCTGTGCGCAAATACGAGGGAACGCCTGTCACCGCCGGGACGGTGAACGGCTCGGGCTCTTTTGTGATGCGAGCGGAGCACGTCGGCAGCGAAACGGTGTTGGCGCGGATCGTTGAAATGGTCGCGCGCGCCCAACGCAGTCGCGCCCCCATCCAACGCCTTGCCGATCGTGTCGCGGGATTTTTTGTCCCGACAGTCGTGGCGGTGGCGGTAGTGGCGTTCGCGGTTTGGATGCAAGTGGGACCCGAGCCGCGCCTTGCGTTTGCGCTGGTGAGCGCCATTTCCGTGCTGGTGATTGCCTGTCCCTGCGCGCTGGGGCTTGCCACGCCCATGTCCGTGATGGTCGGGGTGGGAAGAGGGGCGCAAAGTGGAGTGCTTATTAAAGACGCCGCCGCGCTGGAGGCGCTGGAGAGCGTCGATACCGTCGTGGTGGATAAGACCGGCACGCTGACCGAGGGCAAGCCGGAAGTCACCGCGCTCCTGCCCGCCGAAGGGGTGACTGAAAGCGAACTGCTCGCTGCCACCGCCTCGCTGGAGCAGGCGAGCGAACACCCGCTCGCCGCCGCGATTCTCCGCAAAGCAAAGGAGCGGGGCCTCGCGCTTTCACCTGTCACGGATTTCCGCGCCACCGCCGGCTCGGGAGTGCAAGGCGGAGTGGAGAAGGCAACCGTCCTCGCCGGGACCGCCGCCTTCCTGAACCTTGATCCGCAGCAGACCCAACACGCCGCGCTGCAAGGGCAGACAACGGTTTTTGTTGCGAAGGATGGCCGATTATTGGGCGTCATCGCCGTTGCCGATCCGATCAAGCCAACAACCGCCGAGGCGGTGCGGGCTTTGCATGCTCTCGGCTTGCGGGTGGTGATGCTCACGGGAGATAACCCGGCCACGGCGCAACGCGTGGCGTCACAACTGGGCATTGACGAGTTCGCCGCCGACATGCGCCCCGAACAGAAGCACGCCCGCGTGGTCGAACTCCAAAAACAAGGCCGCAAAATCGCCATGGCGGGCGACGGCATCAACGACGCTCCCGCGCTGGCGCAGGCGGAGGTCGGGATCGCCATGAGCACCGGCACCGATGTTGCAATGGAGAGCGCCGGGATCACCCTGCTTCACGGCGATCTGCGCGGGATTGTTCGCGCCCTGGCGTTGAGTCGCGCGGTGATGCGCAACATCCGCCAGAACCTTTTCTTCGCCTTTATTTACAATATCCTCGGCGTCCCCATTGCCGCCGGCGTGCTTTATCCCGCGCTCGGCTGGCTATTGAGCCCGATGATCGCGGGAGCCGCCATGAGCATCAGTTCGGTATCGGTCATCAGCAACGCCCTGCGGTTGCGGCAGGCCGATGAAAATCGAATGATTCTAAAACAACCCATGCAGCAGACCCACGCCCGCCTTCCCCAGTAGTAGCCACGCCCCGAAATAGATCCACGCGGCGACCCCGAACAAATAGCCGAGGATGACAAACAGGCCGTCCCGCTCGATCATTCCCGCGGTCAGGAACAGGATGGAAATCGTCGGGAGCGTGTTCATCACCGGGACCATGATGGGCAGAAAAAGAAAAATCCCCCCCGAAGCGATCCCCAGGCCAATCAGATTCATCATCCCCGGCCAGCGTTGCAGAAAATGCATCCTCGGTTTCGCCAGCCGCTCCATCCGCTGAACCACCTTGATAAGCACGCCGAGGATTTTGCGGAGCATCTCGAACGAGAGTTCCCGCCGAAGCACAAATTGCGGCAACCACGGCTTGCGCCCGCACGCCAACCGCCCGCCCATCATCATGATCGCCGCGCCGAAGGGGGTGGAAAGTCCCGGCACGCTCGGAATGAGAAACGGCGCGGAAAGCAGCATGATCAAAAGCGCAAAGCCTCGGCCCTGGAGCAGCGACTCGATCTCGCCGATGCTCAGGGATTGCCCGTTTGCCTGGTCAAGCAAACCCTGAATATCTTCGGAAAGTCGGCGGGTGGAGGGTTCGGTCATGGCGCTAAAATGCAGTGGGAGTGAAGCCTCAGAGCGGCTTGGAATCAAGCCCGGAGCGAGGGAAAGATGCGCATTTTAAAAACAAACTTCAATTTTCGTTAGCCAAGCGGCGACTGGTTCCCTATGTTTTTAAAACTTATGCAAGCCGAGATTGAAAAAGCCGTTCAAGCGGGCAAACTCACCCCTCACGTCGCCTCCACCCTCGAAAAGCTCCCAGCGGGGGCTTACTGCTTGCACAAAAGCTGGGGATTCGGGCGCATCGCCGAGATCAATTTTCTCCTCAACCAGGCCACCATCGACTTCCAAAGCAAGAAGGGCCACACGATGCAGTTGCAATACGCCGCGGAATCGCTGACGCCGCTGGCCGAGGACCACATCCTCGTGCGCAAGGTCACGCAAGCCGACGCCATCAAGGTCATGGCAAAGCAAGATCCCGTCGGGCTTGTCCGCTTTATCCTCACCAGCTACGGAGGCAAAGCCACCCAGGACCAGATCGCGCAATCACTTCACGGCGAGATTTTCAACGATGCGGAATTCAAACGCTGGTGGGATTCCGCCAAGAAAGCGCTCAAAAAGGACGGCCTCATCGCCGTGCCGACAAAAAAGACTGATCCGATTGTGCTTCGCGAGAACGCCATCTCTCACACGGACGAACTGCTCGCCGCCTTCAACGCCGCCCGCCAGACCAAGGCCCAAATCGCCGCGCTCGACCAAATCCTCAAGAACACCGATGAATTCAAGGGCGGCAACCAATTGGCCGCCGTCGTCGCCACCGTGGAAGACGCCGCGCAAAAGAGCCGCCGTTTGAACACCGCGCAGGCGCTTGAGTTGATCCTCGGCCGGGACGAACTCTGTGGCATTACCGGCATTGCGCCCGGCGCAGGGACGATCAGCCTGAGCGAAATCCTCCATGATGAGGAACGCCGGTTGCACGAAATCCTCAACGATGTTCCCGCCGCCAAACAGCGCCGCGTGCTCGCCGCCTTCCCTGCCGCCTTCGGGGAAGAAAAGTGGGTGGAAAAAATCCTCGTGTTAATGAGCAAGAGCAGCATCCGCGTCGTCACCGAAAGCGCGCGCCTCTTGCTTGAGAACGAGAAGAAAGCCGAACTGCGCCGCGAACTCGACCGCTGGCTCGGCGACCACACCATCTCCACCGAAGTCCTCACCTGGCTCTGCAAAGAGCGCGGCGGCGCATTTGCCGAAATGGTGGATGCCCGCGTGTTGAGCGCCACCCTTTCCGCACTGGAACGCGACCAGTTCAACGAGATCAAGCGCGGCGGCAAACTCCATGATCTGCTGCTCGAAGACCGGGAACTCGTCCCGGACATGCTCGCCGGTGCGGAGCCCGAAACCGTCCGCGACACCATCCGCAAAGTGATGATGTCCGGCGTGTTTGAAGAACTCAACAAACGCTCCATCCTGGGCCGCATCGTGCGCGTCTACCCCGAGATGGAATCGATGCTCACGGGCGATGTTCCCTCGGAAAAACAAGAAGCGCTCATCGTCTCGTGGGAGAGCCTGGAGAAGCGCAAAGCCGAGCTCGACGAACTGGTCAACAAGAAGATCCCCGAGAACATCAAGGAAATCTCCCTGGCCCGTTCCTATGGCGATCTTCGCGAAAATTTCGAATTCAAGGCCGCCAAGGAAATGCAGCGCGTCCTCTCCCGCCGCCGGGCGGAAATGGAACGCGACCTCGGCATCGCGCGCGGCACCGATTTCGCCAATCCCGACACGCAGATCGTTTCCATCGGCACGATTGTGACCATCAAAGAAGTCACCGACGGACGCCTCGACGTCTACAGCATCATGGGAGCGTGGGACAGCGATCCCAAAGCAGGAGTCATCTCCTACAAAGCCGGGATTGCGCAAGCGTTGATGGGCCACAAGGTGGGCGAAAAACTCGAAGTCCCCACTGAGCATGGCGATCGCTTGGCCGAAATCGTGAAAATCGAAGCGGCGCGCAAAGCGGGGCAGTAACCCAACAGCCCTCGCTCCTCCGAATCTCCCCTCTCGTTCCCAAACTCCATTTGGGAACGCAATTGCGGGCGCAACTCCATTGCGGCGGTGGGGGATTAGGCTTCGACCCGCTGGCAAGCCCACCCGGCAATAGAGTTGCCGGGACAAGTGTGTTCCCAAATGGAGTTTGGGAACGAGGAAACAAAACAAAACCGCAGGCTTGCACTCTCGGGCCAAGATCGCGAGAGTCTGCGGCTCCTAAATGTTAACGATTTCTCAGCTCAGCAAAAGTTTTGGCGGCCGCGTCCTTTTTGAAAACGCCTCGCTTCAGGTGAACCGTGGCGACCGAGTGGGACTGGTCGGCCCCAACGGCGCGGGCAAATCGACGCTCTTTTCGCTGATCCTTGGCGAGGCTTCGGCTGACGAAGGCCGGTTCTCGCTCGAACGCGCCGCCTCCATCGGCTACCTCCCGCAGGAGAGCGCTCCAG
>JBAXCI010000007.1:0-28933 GCA_037141555.1 Verrucomicrobiota bacterium
CCCGAAGTGACGGTGTTCCTCGTGGCCGAACCGAACGTGGCAGCCGAAGCTCCGGTCGCCGCAGCCGCAGCGGCTCCGGAAGTCATCAAGGAGAAGAAGCCCGCCGCCGAAGAGAAAAAGTAATTGAACGCCGCGCGGCCCAGTTTTCGCCTCATTGTCGGGTTGGGAAACCCGGGGCGCGAATACGAGCAGACGCGGCACAATGTGGGATTTATGGTGCTCGACAAACTGGCTTCCCGCTCCGGCGCCGCTTGGCGTACGGAGAAAAAATGGAAAGCCCAGGTTGCCGACTGCGCAGGCGTGGTCTGCTGCAAGCCGACGAGCTACATGAACCTCAGCGGCAATCCGGTCAACGGCGTGGCGCACTTTTATAAAGTGCCCCCATCGGAAACCCTCGTGATCTTTGACGATCTTGCGCTGCCCTTGGGCAAGCTGCGGTTCCGTCCCGACGGCTCCGCAGGAGGCCACAACGGGATGCAGTCCGTCATCGACCAACTCGGCACCCGGGAAATACCCCGGCTGCGCATCGGCATCGGCGCGACCACCGGCAGCATGGTGGGCCATGTGCTGGGGCGCTTCGGCGCCGAGGAACTCCCGGAACTGGAAGCCGCCCTGGACCGGGCGGTGGAAGCCATCGAATTTGCCCAAAATCGCGGCTTGCAAGCTGCCATGAATCATTTCAACTAGACCATAACCCCTTACCAACATCCGTCATTACCATGAACCGTTACGAAGCACTCCTCATCCTCAACATCAAAGGCGGCGACGAAGCTGTCAAAGAGACCGTAGAACGCCTTGAAGGCGAATTCGCCAAAGAAGGCGCCAAGATCGAGTCCGTCCAGAAGATGGACCGCCGCCACTTCACCTACGTGAAAGGCAAGCTCGACGCCGGCTACTACGTCAACTTCATTTTCGCAGCCACGCCTGTTGTGCTTGAAAAACTCCGTGGCAAGTTCAAACTGGATGGCGAAGTCTACCGCCAGGGCTACACCAAGCTCGCCGCCAAAAAAGCGGTCGCAGCCGCCGCGTAGTCGGCACGGCGGCTTACCGTCCTTTTAAACAACCTCCAGAACCGGGCACCACTATGGCAAATCTGAACAAAGTCATGCTGATCGGGAACGTCACCCGCGATCCTGAAATTCGCTACACGCCCAAAGGCACCGCCTTGGTCGATCTCGGCCTGGCGGTCAACCGGCGCTACACCGCCGACAACGGCGAGAAGCGCGAGGAAACCACCTTTGTGGACGTCACCTTTTGGGGCCGCACGGCGGAAATCGCCAACGAATACCTCAAAAAAGGACGCTCGGTGTACGTCGAAGGCCGTCTCCAGCTCGATAGCTGGGACGACAAAGCGACCGGCCAGAAGCGCAGCAAGCTCAAAATCGTAGGCGAAGAGATGCAAATGCTCGGCAGCCGCGAAGGCGGCGGCGGTGGCGGCAGAGAACCAAGCGGCGGAGGCGATTACGACGAAGAGCCGCGCCAATCCCGCCCGCAGAGTCGCCCAGCCCAGCAGCAGCGCCCGCAAGGCCGTCCCGCAACCCAGCCCAAAGCCCCGGTCGACCCGGATTTGGACGTGGAAGGCGACGACATCCCGTTCTAGAGGTCACCTCACAAAAATCAAAACAAAGCGCCCTAATTCACTGAATTTGGGCGCTTTGTTCTTTTGGACTATCACCCTGAATTACGTCTTTGAGTGCCACGGAAGTTGAAACCGGCCAACTTGCTTTTCATCCCGAACGCAGTGAGGGACCTTTCAACCTAAATCCTGCAATGGGATTTCGCGCAAAGACTCGCAAAGAACGCAAAGACAGGAAGTTCTGAAGAGAACCCGACCAAATGAATATCACCAATCGGGTGAGAGAAGCGCCTTGTGTAAGATTCTCTCTTTGCGGCCTTTGCGTTTGCGCGAGCCTCAATTCCGGATTTAGGTTCAATGGTCTCAATGCTTGCGCTATTTCAAAGTCTCCGGCCCGACATAGATCCCTCGCAAGCTCGGGATGACTCGTTTGGAAGTGGTCCCCAAACTGGCCGTTAAACTTTGGCGACCGGACTCACCGGGAGATGTGGTGCGACGGGATGTGGCCCTTTGCGGATCCATCCGAGCGGCTTGCCCAGCGGTAGGAGCGTGCGGCCGAAATAGCTGTTAAGGAAGACCGCCCCAGCGGCGTAGAAGCCCAGGAGCGAAATGAGGAGTTCGGACCACGCGGCAAGCGGGTTGAAGAGCTCAGGTTTGACCCCCATGATGGCGAGTCCCAGCGAGGGGAGGAGGATGTTTATGAGCACCAAAATGGCAGCGAAGACTTTGTTGGCTTCGAGCGCGGCAACCAAGATGAAGAGCGAAAAGATGGCGTACCCGAAACAGGCAAACGCGAATTGCTTGGGATCGGCATCCGTAACAGGTCCAAACCATCCCAGCTTGATGGCCCACGTCATTGAGACGGCAACCCAGAAGAGGCCATAAACGCCGAGAACGATTGCGCCGAAATAGTTGTTCTTTTTGAAGTCGATGGTGGACGCCCAAATCTGGGCGACGGAACCGAGGAACAGAGCCCACGGGATCAAATTGGAGATGCCACTGGTCCAGTGCATCTTCGCCGAAGCAGCGACAAAGGTCACCATGGCTAGCCCAAACACGCCAAGGGCGGTCGGGTCGCTCAAAACAATTTTGGTTTCCGTAATAGGAGGCGCGTTACGTGGGTCTTGCATGGGGCGGGGACAATAGTGGAGATGACAGCATGTGTCACTGTCTAGTTTAAGCCGACCACTGTTTTTCCGCTTTGCGCATTTTCCGGCTAAAGTCCAGGTCTCCTTGCGCCCTCATTCTTCTTCCCTCTCGCCAGCTCGATCCGCAGCCACGCCAGGTCGTCGGCCATCTGCTCCGGCGGCTGCCCTTCCGCCAACTCCAGCGCGGCTTTCGCCCGGCGGATGGCTTCTTCGATTTGCACTTTCTCTTCTTCCGGCGAGGCGAACAGGGCGAGCACGGTCATCCGCCCGGGCTCGATCTCCACGTAGCCGCCCAAGACCACAAACGAGGCGAGGCCAAAACCGGAGTGCACCCGGATTTCGCCAGTCCCCAACGCGGCCACCAGCCCAACGTGCCCCGGATAAACGCCAATCTGCCCTTCGGTGGTCGGCAACTCGACAAACGTGGCATCGCCGTCGAAGACGCGCGCCTCCGGGGTGACGATTTGCAGGCGCAGGGTGCTTGATATGGGGGGCATCTTGGATTTGCGAGAGGCTCGCGCGCTAAGGCGTGTCGGACAGAGAAGAATATCTCACGCAAAGACGCAAAGTCGCCAAGGAAAAGGCAATCCAGAAAGCATCTTCTTCTCTTTGCGCCTTTGCGTCTTTGCGTGAGATCATTTTATATCGCATCGATGGTTTTGCGCGAGACACTAAACCCGATGCACCCGGCGGCCCTGGACGAACGTGGCGATCACCGCAAGGTCGTCGCTCAGCATCACCAAATCGGCGTCCGCCCCCGGCGTGAGAATCCCTTTTCTTGCAAGCTTGAGCGCGCGGGCCGGGTTGAGCGTCGCCATGCGGATCGCTTCCACGAGCGGAATCCCAGCATCGCGCACCAGCGTTCGTATGAGATGAATCATCGACGATGTGCTCCCGGCAAGCGCGGTGCCGTCGGCGGTGAATCCGACCCCGTCGCGCACCACGCAATCGAACTCGCCCAGTTGGAACGCCGCCTCCTCCGGCAGTCCCGCTCCGGCGCTTGCGTCCGTGACGAGCACGATGCCCTCCGGCCCTTTGGCGTGGTAGAGCATCCGCATCAAGGTGGGCGAAACGTGCCGCCCGTCGGCGATCAATTCGCAGACGATCCCCGGTTCGCTGAGCGCAAATTCCAATAACCCCGCCACGCGGTAAGGGCCGCGCCGCCGCGCCGAGGACATGCAGTTGAAGGTGTGGGTGACCCCGCGCATCCCGTGGACGAACGCCGCGCACGCCTCCTCGTCCCAGGCGTCGCTGTGGCCGCCGCTCACGCGCACACCGCGCTCGCGCAACGCCTCGATCAACGCGAGCGCGCCCGGCAACTCCGGTGCGAGCGTCATCTGGGTGATGACGTGCGCCTGTTCCAGCAACGGCGCATAATCGGCGGGCGTGGGATTGCGGAGCAACTCCGGCAGATGCGCCCCCTTCTTTTCCAGCGAAAAATACGGCCCCTCGATATGCACGCCGAGCAGGTGCGCGCCTTCATGCACTTCCTTCCGGTAAGCCTCCGCAGCCCGCAGCACCGCGATAATTTCCGGGGTGGGAGCCGCGACCGTTGTCAGCGCAAGCGCCGTCGTGCCGCCGCGCGCGTGGTATTGGCAGATCGTCTCAAACGCCTCCGCGCTGGCCTCCATGGCATCCCGCCCGAGCGCGCCGTGGATATGCAGGTCGATGAACCCCGGCGCGAGATAGCGTCCGCCGAGTTCCTGGACCATGTCGCCGGGCTCAGGGAGCAGGGAAGGGGCGATGGCGGCGATTCGCCCGTCCACGACGCGGAGATCGCCGCGCGGCTCGATCCGATCGGGGAAAACCAGCCGGGCATTTTTGAATAAGAGATTGGGCATGGCGATAAGAGAAACATCAGGAACTCGGGGAGAAATGCAATCTTTCTTCTCCGCAGGATTGACAACGGGCCGCATCCAGCTTAACACGAGCGTTCCAATGAACCTCGCCCGTGTCCAACTTGTAAGCCCAGTTTGCGTCGTCCGCCTCGTGGCGGTCGTCGTAGGCGTTGCGGACGCTCGGTGAGGGTTTGTTAAAAATCACTTTGAAAACAACCCCCTCCGGCCACCGCCAGAGGGGGTTGTTTTTTAGCCCCCAACTACCATGAAACTCAACGGAGCCCAGATCATCTGCAAATTATTGGAACGCCAAGGCATTGACGTCCTTTCCGGCATTCCCGGCGGCGCGATCCTGCCCCTCTACGACGCGCTCTACGACAGCCCCATCCGGCACGTCCTCGCGCGGCACGAACAGGGCGCGGGGTTCATCGCGCAGGGAATGGCGCGCGTCACGGGCCGGGCCGCCGTCTGCCTGGGCACTTCGGGACCGGGCGCGACGAACCTGCTCACGGCCATCGCAGATGCGAAGCTCGACAGCGTGCCGCTGGTGGCCATCACGGGCCAGGTCGCCCGTTCGCTGCTCCGCACCGACGCCTTTCAGGAGGTCGATACGTTTGGGCTCACGCTCCCCATCACCAAACACAGCTTCATGGTGATGAGCACCGAGGAACTCCTCGATGTGATCCCAAAAGCCTTCGAGATCGCCGAATCCGGGCGGCCCGGCCCGGTGGTGGTCGATGTTCCCAAGGACGTTTTTCAAGGCCTGTGCGAGGTGGAAACCTGGCCCGAGCCCGGCGCGGCCGCACAGCCCGAGGGGTGTCCGGCGGAGTCGATCGCGCGCGTCGCGAGCCTCATCGCCAAGGCCCAACGCCCGGTCATCTACATCGGCGGCGGCATCATCGCGGCAAACGCAGGGGAGCTTGTTCTGGAGCTCGCCACGCGCATCGGCGCGCCGGTTGCCTGCACGTTGATGGGCCTGGGAGCCGTCCCTTGCGACCACCCGCTCGCGCTTGGGATGCTCGGGATGCACGGCGCGCCCTGCACCAACTACATCCTCGACGAAGCCGACCTGCTCGTGGCCATCGGCGCGCGCTTTGACGACCGCGCCACCGGCCTCGCCGCGCGCTTTTGCGAACACGCCGAGATCATCCACATCGAGATCGACCCGTGCGAACTCGACAAGATCAAGCCCGCCAACATCGCCGTCGCGGGAGATGCGGGCGAGGTGTTGCGCCAACTCCTCCCGGCGGTCGCGCCGCAGGAACGCGCGGCCTGGCTGTGCCGCGTGGACGAACTCAAGGCGAGCCATCCCCTCGTCATTCCCAAGCGCGCAAGCGGCATTCACCCGCTGGAATTTTGCAAAACGCTGGGCGAATTGCTGCCGCCCGACGCCATTGTCTCCACCGACGTCGGCCAGCATCAAATGTGGATGGCCCAGGGCTACCCGGTTCGCCGCCCCCGCACGTATCTCACCTCGGGCGGGCTCGGCACGATGGGCTTTGGGCTGCCCGCAGCCATCGGCGGGGCGCTGGCCGCTCCGGGCCGCCGCACGGTGTGCGTGAGCGGCGACGGGTCCATCTTGATGAACGTGCAGGAACTGGCGACGCTCGTCGAACTGAACCTGGACGTGACGGTGATCGTCCTTAACAACAACCGGCTCGGCATGGTGCGCCAGCAGCAGGAGTTATTTTATGGGAAACGCTACGAAGCATCCATCTTCGAGCGGCAGCCCGATTTTGCCGCGCTCGCCCGGGCGTTCGGCCTCCGGGCTTATGATTTGGCAGGGGTAACGGACCTCGCGGGCGCGCTTAAAGAAGCGTTTGCGCAGCCCGGCCCGTGTCTTATCAATCTGCCCATCGACCCCGCCGAGAATGTTTATCCCATCGTCCCGCCGGGCGCAGCCAATACCGAGATGCTCGGGGTGCGCTTGGAGAATTGTTAGGTCTCTTAGCGAAATAAACGGCACAAGCTTAGCCAACATGCTTGTCATCCCGAGCGCAGCGAGGGACCTCTCAAACAGCTCTAAAACGTGGCTTTTTCCGTGTGCCGGGGCTTGGAGTAGCTTGAGAGGTCCCTCGCAAGCTCGGGATGACGCGCTTGGAAGCCGCTGTATTTTGCGACGAACTTCGCTGCTAAGCCTCCTCCACCCGCGAACGCACTTCGCCGTCGGCGAGTTGCGTGACCAGCCGCGTGGCGGCTGGCGCTTGCGCCACCGAGCGGACAATCTCGCCCGCCTCGGTTCGCGTGATGCTGTAGCCGCGAGAAAGCGTCGATTGCGGCCCGAGCACGCGCAACACATTCGCCGCGTGTTCCAGTCGCCCGCGCAGGGCGCCGAGCCGTTGCGCTCCGCCCCGCAGCAGCCGTTCGCCCAGCCCGCCGAGTTCCTGCCGCCGAATCCTCAATAACTGATCGGGCCGGTGTTCCCGCAGGCTGGAATGGGCAGCCTCCAGCCGCCGCCGCTGCTCGGCAAGCTGGTCTGCCACGAGCCGCGCCAGCCGCTCCGCAGTGTCGTCGATTTGCTGCGCGAGTTCCTGCACGCGGGCTTGCGGTTCGCGAAAGAGGGAGCTGCGCTGGAGGTACGCCAGCCGCGACTGGCCGTTGCGCAACGCCTCGCGCAGAGAGCGCTCCATCGCGCCTCGAAACTGCTCAAACCGACGCGCGAGGGTGGCGGAGTCGGGCGCGACCAATTCCGCCGCCGCGCTCGGAGTGGGCGCGCGCAGATCGGCGACAAAATCGGCGATGGTGAAATCGATCTCATGCCCCACGGCGCTCACAACGGGAATGGGCGAGGCGAAAATGGCCCGCGCCACGCGCTCGTCGTTGAACTCCCATAAATCCTCGGCGCTGCCGCCGCCGCGCGCGACCACGATCACTTCCACGGGAGGCAACGCGCCGCTGTTAAACTCGTCGATGGCCGCCGCGATCTCCGCCCCGGCCCCAACACCCTGAACGCGCACCGGGTTGATCAAAATCTGAATCCACGGGGCGCGCCGGTGGAGGATGTTGAGCATGTCGGCGATGGCCGCGCCGGTGGGCGAGGTCACGATTCCGACCGCTTTTGGGAAACCGGGGATGGAGCGTTTGCGGGCGGCGTCGAAGAGCCCCTCGTCAGCGAGTTTGCGCTTGAGCGCCTCGAATTTCGCCGCGAGCAGCCCGGCTCCCGCCGCCTGCACGAGGCTGACGTTGAGCTGGTATTGGCCGCGCGCTTCGTAGACGGTCAGCATGCCGCGCACGTGGACGCACATTCCTTCGGCAAGCGCGATGCTGGCCTTGCGCAGGCCGGGCCGGAAGAACAGAACGCACGGAAGCTGGCAGCGGTCGTCCTTGAGCGTGAAATACTGGTGACCGGAGGCCTGTTTGCGCAGGTTGCTGATTTCCCCCTCGACCCATACTTCGCCGATGGCCCCCTCGACGAGTTCGCGAACCGTCCGCGTCAACTCGGTGACGGAGAGGATTTGCGGAGCGGCTGAGCTTGGGGAATCGGGCATGAGCGAGTGTCGCACCGAAAGGGGACGGCACGGGGTGCCGTCCCTACCCCCTAATCCTCGTCTTCGTCGTGGACCTGGGAGTCGTCTTCGACGTCCTCGGTGTCGTGCTCGGCGAGCGAGAAGCGGCGCTTGCGCTTGGCGGCAGGCAGCGGGGAGAGCGTCATGTTGATGCTCTTGCCGACCTGCTTGGCGGCCATCTCGACCACGGCCATGCCGGAAAGGTCTTCCCTCACGCGGCGCATCACGGCTTCGCCCAGGTCTTTGTGCGCCATTTCGCGCCCGCGGAACTGGAGCTGGATTTTGAGTTTATTGCCTTTGTCGAGGAACTGCTCGCCACGGCGAATTTTTGTCAGGTAGTCGTGCTCGGCGCAGTTGACGCGAAACTTGAGCTCCTTGAGTTTGCTGGTGCTCTGTTTCTTGTCTTTCTCTTGTTTCGCCACTTCGTAGCGGAACTTGCCGAAGTCGACAATACGACATACGGGGGGATTTGCGTTGGGCGCAACCTCGACGAGGTCGAGACCTTGGCTTTGCGCCCGGCGAATGGCATCTTGCAGCTTCATCACGCCAAGCTGCTCGTTTGTGGATGCAACGATCACCCGCACTTCTTTCGCGCGGATGCGTCCATTAACTCGGATCTGCTGGATTTGAATAACTTGTATCTCCTTGGGGCGTCTCCCTCGAAGCGGAAGAAAGAGCCCGTTTGTTTTCGTAGTTGCCGCATTGATGCGCGTAGGTTCCCCTGCGCCCATCGCTCCTCTGTCCCCCGGGCTCGCGGCTGGGCCCGGCGTTTTGGCCTGCGAATTATCGCACGCCAACCTGTGCATGTAGGCGAGTTTTCATCTCGGAGCAAGGGGAAACTGCGCTTTGCGGACCGGAACGGCTCAAAAATAAAAAAAGGGGCGGTTCCACGCCTGTGGAACCGCCCCGATTAAGGTTTTTGCCTAGTTATTTTCCGAGGAAAGCACGCAGGGAGGCGAGCTGTCCGGCGGAGCCGAGCTTGACGTTCTTGGCGGCGATGAACTTGGCGTATTCGTCCATGAAGACTTTGCCCGGAGGACGGAAGTCGAACTGGCCGGGGTTATCGCGGAAGAATTCCCGGTGAACGCGGGTCCAGACGAGGCGGCCGTCGGTGTCGATGTTGATCTTGGTGACGCCGAGCTTGGCGGCGGGCAGGTATTCGTCTTCGTTGACGCCACAGGAATCGGCGATCTTGCCTCCGGCGGCGTTGATGCGGCGGACTTCCTCCTGCGGAACGCTGCTGCTGCCGTGCATGACGATCGGCACCGGCTGCATCCCGGCGGCGGCGAGGTTGGCTTCGATCTGCTCGATCACCTCGAAATGGAGGCTCTGCTGGCCTTTGAATTTGAATGCGCCGTGGCTGGTGCCGATGGCGGCCGCGAGGGCGTCGCACCCGGTGCGCTGGATGAATTCCACGGCTTCGGCCGGGTTGGTGAGGCAGGCGTTGCCTTCTTCGACGACCACGTCTTCTTCGACGCCGCCGAGTTGGCCGAGTTCGGCTTCAACGGTGAGGCCCTTGGCGTGGGCGCGGTCCACAACGCGCTTGGTGATGGCGATGTTTTCTTCGAACGGAGAATGGGAGGCGTCGATCATGACCGAACTGTAGAACCCGGAGTCGATGCAGTCGTAGCAGGTGGCTTCGTCGCCGTGGTCGAGATGCACGGCGTAGATCGCCTCGGGGAAAATCTCGTCGGCGGCGCGGATGACGGCTTCGATCATGCGCTTGTCAGAATATTGACGTGCGCCTTTGGAAAGCTGGATGATGAAGGGAGCCTGGCTGTCGATACAGCCCCGGAAGAGGCCCATCGTCTGCTCGATGTTGTTGATGTTGTATGCCCCGACGGCGTACTTGCCGTAGGCATGTTTGGAGAGTTGAGCGGTGGTGACGATCATAAGAAAGCGGTGAGTATCGTGGGAGTCACAGGGCGGGGCAAGGCGAAATTGGGCGAAAGATTAAGCTTGATTGCCCGGCAAAAAGTTCTTTGCTGTTCCTCAGCGATATTCAATCGCCTTTAGGAACAAACCAAACCACACAATGAAAAAAGTAACACTCAGTGCCTTGGCGGCATTCGCGGTAGCGGCCTCCGCTTTCGCTGGTTCGGCCAAGGATTTCAAACAGCCGGTTGCTCAGAAATTCTTCCAGGACACGGAATTTGCCCTGGATGCGTTCTATTCCTACAACGACACCAAAGCCGGGTATTTTGTCGACGGCAGCGGCGGTGGCGTCGGGGCGGACTTCTTCTTCCAACGCTATTTCGGCGTGGGAGTGGAAGGCAACTGGTGGAACGGCGCGCAGCCTGAAACCAAAAAGGGAGTTGTTTCCCAGGTTGCTGCGAACGTGAGCCTCCGTTATCCGATGGAATTCACCTCGTTCGGGGTGGCTCCGTATATCTTCGGCGGCGGCGGAGTGGCCTTGAGCGCCCATGATTGCGGCTTCCCCGATGTGGGCGCCGGCGTGGAAGTCCGCGTCACCCCTCGCGTGGGTGTCTTCGCCGACTGGCGCTGGAACTTCATGGCGGGCGACGCCAAAAACGACGTGAACACCACACGTACCGGTGTCCGCTTCGTGTTCTAGTCGACACAACGCATCGTAAAAATTCACACGCCGGGGTTCTTCGGAGCCCCGGCGTTTTTTATCCCAGTTTGCGGGTCACTTCCACGAGCGTGCGCGCCAGCCCGTAAACGGCTTTGCGCTTTTGCTCGTCTTTGAGCGCGCCGTTTTCGTCAAACGCCCCGTCGGCCTTGGGGATGGAGACCTGGCCGGGCACGACAAAGACGCCGATGTTCCCCAAGATGGCGCGGACATGCACCAGCGCGCGCAATCCCCCCAGCGCCCCCGGCGACGCGCTCACCAGCGCGCACGTTTTGCCGGTATAGGCGACGAGCGGCGTTTCGTCCGGGGTTTCCGCACGCGAACCCCAGTCGATGACGTTCTTGAGCACCCCGGTGATGGAGCTGTTGTATTCCGGGGAGGAGATCAGGAAGCCGTGATGGCTGATAAAAAGCGCCTTCAGCTTTTTTGCATTCTCGGGGAGCCCGTGGGCGTCCTCGTCGTCCTGGTTTAAAATGGGCAGCGGAAAATCGAGCAAATCGATCAACGTCACTTCCGCGCCCGCCTCGCGCGCGCCCTCAACGGCGATTTTGATGAGCCGCTTGTTAAACGAGCCGGCGCGCAAGCTGCCCGCGAATGCAAGGATACGTGGAGTCTCAATCATAGAAGCCCTTTCCCAAGAAACGGCGGTGCGCTGGCGCTTGGAGGTGCCTTAAAGCCCCTGGCGGGTGAGTTCCCGTTCCAAGGTTTTGCGGAACTCGGCCAGATCGGCTTGCGACGGGCGGTAACCTTCCTGCGAAGGCAACAGGCTGAACCGGCCCGCCTGGTCGAGCGACCAGTCGGCGCTCACGCCATCGCTGAAGGTCACGCGGCCGCTGACGAGCGCGCCTGGACGCATGATGGAGTCCACCTCCACGCAAACCCCGGTGCCGGGAGCGGGGGCGGGCGGCGCCGGGGCGTCGACTTCCGCCGGGGCGGCTGTTTTTTCGGGCGGCTGCACTTTTTCCTGCGGAACCAGCTTCAAATCGTCCACGAGAAAGCGGGCCTCCATGTAGGTCATGCGGAGGTCGAATTCCGCCTCCAGCCGCTGTTGGACTTCTGAAAGTTTCGCGCCGCCGGCAATCCAGCTGGCGACTTCCCGTTTTTGATCGTCGGTCAATTGCATGGCGAGAATCTATGACAGGCCCGCTCGCAAGTGCAACTTGAGAACGAGGAATCCTCCGGGAGTTCGGTTGACGGGCCGGGGCGGGAGTCTTATACCCTATTGCTTTCCCCCATGAAACACCTCCTCGTTGTCTTGCAGACCGTCGTCTGTTTTGCCGTCACAACCTTTGCCGCTCCCCAGCGCGCAGCTCATGTGTTCATCGTGAGCTTCGATCAGGGTTCGCCCGCCGGGATCGCCAAAAGCGACATGCCGCTCGTGAAGGCGATGGCCACCGAGGGCGCACACACCTGGAGTGCCTATACCATTGTTCCAAGCCTTACGCTCCCCGCGCATACCTCCATGCTGACGGGCGTGGGGATTCAAAAACACCAAATCCTGTGGAACGACTACAGCCCGGCCCGCGGGTTGGTGAAAGTGCCCACGATTTTCAGCATCGCCAAAGAACACGCGCTCTCCACCGCGATGTTCGTCTGCAAGGAGAAGTTCAAGACGCTGCAACTGCCGGGCAGCGTGGACGTTTTCGTCCTGCCCGAATCCCAAAACGCCAAAGGGGTCGCCGAGGCGTTCGTCGCCCAAGTGGGCGCGTTGCAACCGAACCTCTGCTTCATTCACTTTGGCGATCCCGACGCCGCGGGGCACAAATACGGGATGGATTCGCCGGAGAAAATGCAGTCGTTCGCGGACTGCGACGCCGCGCTCAAGATCATCAAAGACGCCGTTGCTGCTGCGGGCATGGCGGATTCGAGCGTGTTTATCCTAACCGCCGATCATGGCGGCCACGACGTTGCCGAACTGAAAAATGGGCAACCCACCGGCAAAATGCTGGGCACGCACGGTTCGCCCGAAACGGATGACGTGGTGATCCCGTGGATCGCTTCGGGCAAAGGCGTCAAAAAAGGGTACACGATCACCGCCCCCGTGGTGGTCTACGACACGGCGGCAACAGCCCTCTGGCTGCTGGGCATCGACGTGCCAGCAGAGTTTTGGGGACGGCCCGTCACCACGGCATTTGAGAGCCAATAATTTGGGGGGGCGGTTCCCCCCGGTATCCCGCTATTTGCGTGAGTTTGGAGCCTGGGTCTCCTTCGGCTTCTTCGGTTTTTTGGTTTCTTTCCTCTGACTGTTATTGCCTTTTCCCATATTGATGCCTCGGTTGGAAGTTCTGCGCCGGGCAGCGCCCGGACGACCAGAGGATGCTCGCGCACGAATCGCGAGCTAACAACTTAAAAAACGGTTTTTGTTATTCAGGGCAATTTTAAGTTTTTTTTGCTGCGCCCTCTACTCAATACTACTTATACTTATTCCATGGAGCGCTGCCGCGTCCGGAACATTGCCAACGCATTTTCACTGATCGAACTCCTCGCCGTGACCGCAATCATCGCCCTAATGATAGGGCTGATGGGACCGGCCCTGACCGGAATCAAAGATAGCACCGACCTCGTAAAAGCCGCCTATGATATCGCGGGAACCCTGGATCAAGCGCGCTCTTATGCGATGGCGAACAACACGTTCGTTTTCGTGGGCATAGGGGAATTTGATGCCTCCAAAGATTCGTCAGCCGCGCAACAAATCCCCGGAACAGGCAGGGTGGCGATCGCCGTGGTGGCTTCCAAGGATGGCTTGCGCGGGTATAATATCGCCAATGGCACTCTGCCAAATCCCGCATGGAGCAGTTACAACAACGGGGCGGGTCTGGTGGCGATCAGCCGGCTGCAACGCTTTGAAAACCTGCACTTGGCGCAGCCGGGGAGTCTTAACGGGTTCAGAGTGTCCGCCGATGCCAACGGCTTGGTGAACACGGGCAAGATGACAAGACCCGCCATCACGTCGAATTATTATGTGCTGGCCAAAGGCGCCACTGTGACACCCTTTGCCTGGCCGTTGGGGAAAGCGATGGGTGGCGGTCAATACAATTTCACCACGGTGATCAACTTCGATCCGCAGGGTGCGGCGAGAATACAATTCTCGACAAACAGCGACACCATCGGACGCTATATGGAGATTGGCCTGGTGCCCACGCGCGGAAACATCGCTCCGTCCACCCTTCCGGCCAACGTCGCAGCCATCCAAATCAATGGCATGACTGGCGCCACCCGGATTTACAGGCCATGATGAGACTGACCCAAAATGCAAAACGGTCAAACGCCTTCCGGTCGGCCAAAAGTCACGGGAACCAACAATGGGGGAAATACCGCGACGGCCTTGGTTCCGAGGTGGCCACCTATTTGTTAAAGGAAATAATTTCTGGCAGCCGCTGTCATTCGCTAGATGCTCAAACTGTGAGGGGATGAAAACGGGAATAACAATGCACTTCATACAAGGCCGCGGGGATTTGCTCGCTTGGGCGCTCAAAGGTGAATTGCAGCTGCGTAGTCACCACCGGCGTGCTGAGGTTAATCGTGCAGCGTGCCTGGTGGTTTTCCCCGCACCGATGCAGCGACTTTCCAGCGTCGTCCCTTACTTCAAAGCGCGGAATGCAAAATGGCGTGACCCGCTCCGGATGTCCCATCAGCACGGATTCGAGAGGATGATCGTAGTCGGGATCGAAGGCTAGTTCGATGCGAGCAATCGTCTGCGGTGTGGGCCAGTTCAGTGTCAGTTCGGGCTTGGAATCTTCGAAGCTCGTAACCCATGCGTTGGGTTGATCGGTCGGGCGAGCGACGCCATTCTTCAAATTTCTCGCCCCAAAAACAGCAATCGGGGGATCGAGCAAGAGCGCGAGATTCTTGCCGCCGGGACGACGCTCAGGGAGCCAGAATTCGAAGCTGTCAACGCCAATGTCAGGCGGCGGGAGTTGGCACGGCGACTTGGCAACTGCGCCATTGAACTTCTGCGAAACAAAGAGCACTCCGGTGATCCGCTGATCGCTGAGATGGAGTGTCAGCGCATCGTTGGCCATCAGGCAAAAAAAGACGTAGCGAGATCCCTCGATCGACGCTCCAAAGTCAAGCCATACCCGCTGTTTCACCCCCGCCTTGAGGGAAATGCGCAGCTTTTTGAGTGTCACATCCGGCGTATGGTTCCCCGGTTTGCTGCTAATGCGCAGTTCGGCATGGAGTTCTGTGTCGTTGTTTGCGTCCAGCAGGAAACCGATTCGCGGGACCGCGCCGCCTGGCAACGGCAGCATCATGGCACAGGAGTTGTTGAGTGGGTGCGTCTCACCGCACGGCGCGAATTTTCCAAGAACAAATTCACTGGATGCGGCCAGGGTCGCGCTATTCGCGAGATCGCTGGAATCCATGAAAGTCGCACCGGGAATGTATTGACCACTACGAAGCAACTCTTGCTGCAGTTTGCCTATGTAGGGCTTCTTCGCAAGTTCTCTGGGCGCAACACCGTGCCATTTGCAAAGAGCGGCAGCCATGCCCACGGCCTGGCCATTGTGTGCAGCAGTCGCCATCACACGGGCAGAACCAAATGCAATATGCGTGGCGCTGATGATTCGGCCGGCGAGGAAAAGGTTTGCGATATTTCGGCTGTAAAGGCAGCGATAAGGGATTTGGTAAACGCCCTTCGCGTGCCATTGCGTACAGCCCGGTTCCTTGCTGAAGACACCTTCCGCAGGATGCAAATCGATCGCCCATCCGCCGAATGAAACCGCGTCCGCATGTTCCCGTTGCTCAATAATATCCTGTTGCGTGAGCATGTGGTCGCCTTCAAAACGGCGGCTTTCCCGTTTGCCGGGGATGGTGCCCACCCACTCAAGCGTCAGCGTATCGGCTTCGGGAAATTTGCCGGAATTTTTAATGTAATTCCATGCGCCATAGACCACTTTCCACAATTCCCATTTGATGGTCTCGCTGTCGTGAACGGTATCGAGCTGGCCGCCCCATTCGAGCCACCAGAGCCTGCAACCACTATCGTGCGCAGTGAAATCGCCAAAGCGCGGAATTTTGGTGATGTCAGTTAGGGCGAAACTTGGCGGAATGAACTTTACGGAACGTCCCGTGTCTTTCGAATAAAAATAGATCGTGTGCCCGAGCAGATTGCCGTTTGGCTGGCTGGGGGCAAATTTTTCCCCAAACTCGCTGTTTGCCTCCGCGCCGATACGGAACGCGGCGCCTGCCAGGAAGCCGACGATCCCATCGCCCGACGCATCGCAGAAAAGCGGCGCAGTGACCTCATAGAGCGTGGAGTTTTGGGCGCAAAATGCGCGGACGCAGCGGATCGTATCGGCATCGCGTTTTTCGAGATCGTGAACGCTCGTATTGAGCAACAACTGGATGTTCGGCTCCGCCACGACCTTTTCAAGCAGGAGCGCATCCAGCAGAATCGGGTTGCCCTCCGGGTTGCGATACAGGTTTTCCACGAGGATTTCATCAATCACACCCCCTTCGCGAGCCCAACGGTTATTGTTTCCAAGATGCGACGTCGCGCCGAGTATCCACAGCCGCACTTCGCTGGAAGCGTTGCCCCCCAACACGGGCCGGTCCTGGATCAGAGTCACTTTGACGCCTGCTCGGGCAGCGGTAATCGCGCAGCACGTTCCGGCCAGTCCGCCTCCCACTACCGCAAGATCGCAGACGAGTGTTTGAGCATGGAGGGCGCGTGGGATTTCGGACGGTGTGTCTCTAAGCATGGAAGTCGCAAAACTTTACTTTAGGGTCGCGCATTCGCGCTAGACAAAGATGCGTATTAGATCTAATAAAATGCGCCACTTTTATGCCCCCATCCAAACTCCCCGCCGCTGTCCACGGTAATCCAGCAATCCCACGTGTAGCGCTCTTGGTCGATACCTCGACAAGCTGGGGGCGACGCATCATTCATGGTGTCAGCAATTACGTCCGCCAACATAAGCCGTGGCAGCTTTTTGTGGAGGCGCGTGGAATGGAAGAGCGTTTGCGTGTGCCCGCAGGCTGGCAGGGGGACGGCGTGATCACCCGTGTCAGCAGCTTGCCGATGTCCAAGGAACTTCAAGCACTACGGGTTCCGGTGGTGAATGTTTCGGGTATTCGACTTTCTCGCACGTGCTTTCCGCAAGTGACCTCGGATCTGAAGGAGGTAGCCGACATGGCTCTGGCGCATTTTTCCGAGCGCGGGTTCAAACATTTTGCATATTTCAGCGTCCTTGGAGTCACCTACGTCGGCACACAAAAGGATGCGTTCGTGCATGCAGTGCGTGAAAGCGGAAAAGAGTGCTCTGTATATGCTGTTAAACCGCAAGCCGGTGCGGAACCGAACTGGAATCTGGATCTCGCCAGGTTGGGCGAGTGGATCAAAGGCTTGCCCAAACCGGTTGGCATACTGACTTGGAACGCGAGCGGCGGTCGTGAAATCCTTTACGCGTGTCAGTTTGCAGGTCTGCTTGTGCCAGAGGAAGTTTCCGTGCTTAGTGGCTCCGATGACGACGTGCTTTGCGAACACCTTCGACCGCCGCTTTCGGGCATCCTTGTGGACGCCGAGCAAATTGGCCATGCGGCAGCCGCCCTCCTCGACCGTCTGATGCAAGGCAAACCCGCACCGACAGAACCGACTCTGATTCCACCGCTGAGTGTTGTCACGCGCCAATCCACCGATACGCTGGCTATGGATGACAGCAAGCTGATCCGAGCGATCGCCTTTATTCGAGAAAACGCAGCCCAGCCGATCCAGGTTAATGACGTGACACGGCACGCAGGTCTCTCTCGACGCGTCTTGGAGCGACGATTCTTGCAAACTCTTGGACGCTCACCGGCGTCGGAGATCCGACGCGTTCATCTTGAACGCGCGCGGCACCTGCTCCTCGAAACCAAATTGCCGATTCCCGAGATTGCAGAAGCCTCCGGGTTTGGATCGCCCGAATACCTTGCCTATGCGTTCAAATCGCAGACAGGCAAGACGCCGCTCGAATATCGCAAGACGATCCGAAGCTGATGATGAGCGTCTGCTCATGCAATTACGCTATAGATTGGTCTGTCAGATACGCTAGATTGATAGGATGCGCAGCAAACGCCGATAATTACAGAGGCATTTGCCGCCTCATCGCAATTTTATAATCAAATGAGGGATCATCCCCCCTCACTTTTGAGCGTGGTTTGGCGACTTTGCACCCGATTTTCGAAGAGGGTGGATGTGACGCGAATTCCAAGAAACTATACGCATTTGCATCTTGGTGAATGCCGACATCGGTTCTAATATCTCGTCGTGACATCCGTGTTCCTCCCAGCTTGGAAATTTTTTTTCTTTTGGATGGCTTATGCTTTAGTTCTTTTGTCGCCATTTAGGCGGCTGAGTCGTTACTCCCCGCTGTGATGAAAATCCCCTACCTGCGCTGGTTGATTGTCGTTGCCCTGCTTTTGGCGGCGGTGCTCAACTACATCGACCGGAGTGTCCTTGGCCTCTTGGCCAAGACGATTCAGGACGATCTTCATATCAATGACCAGCAATACGCCACTGTCATCAATTGCTTCCTTGTGGCTTATACGCTGGCTTACCTCCTTTCGGGGCGGATTGTTGATAAGCTCGGCGTACGCTTGAGTCTGGCGCTTTTCATCGGCTGGTGGTCCATTTCCAATGCGCTGACAGGGCTGGCGCAATCGGTGCGCTCGTTGTCAGTGTTCCGGTTTATGCTCGGGTTGGGCGAGGCGGGCGGGTTCACGGCATCGCCCAAGGCGATTTCTGAATGGTTTCCGGCCTCGGAGCGCGGGATCGCTGTAGGTCTCTATAGCGTGGGCGGGGCGGTGGGCGCCACCATTGCCCCGATTTTGGTCGCAACCATCGCCCTGAACTACGGCTGGCGCTGGGTGTTTGCGGTATCGCCGGTGTTTGCCGGGCTGTGGTTGACCGTTTGGCTCTGGCTTTACAAACGGCCTTCGGAACATCCTCGCATAACGGAAAAAGAGCGCGCTTATCTTGAGGCCAACATGGAACCGGTGCGGCTTGAGTCGGATGAAAAAAAACTTTCGGAGCGGGAACTCTGGGCTCGTGTTTTCCGTGAGCCTTTCGTGTGGCAACTGATGTTCGCGCGGCTGCTTACCGATCCGGTCTGGTACTTTTATCAATTCTGGATGCCCAAGTATTTGCAGAGTACGCGCGGGCTGGATCAAAAAGGGGTCTCCATTATGTGGATGATTTTTCTGGCGGCAGACGCAGGATTTTTGTTGAGCGGTTTTCTTTCGGGGCGGCTCATCAAACGAGGTGTGGTGGCTCCCGCAGCCCGATTGCGGATTATGCTTATAGGCGCGTGCCTGGTGCCGTTGTCGTTTTTCGTGCCCACCGCGCCGACCGTGGGGGTTGTCGTGGCGCTCGGGATGGTGGTGACGTTTGCGCATACGACCTGGTTGAGCAGCCTTACGTCACTGGTGGTCGATATTGTGCCGCGGAGGATTCTGGGGACGGCCTTTGGCGTGATCGCTTGCGGGAGCACGATGGGCGGCATTTTCATGAACCAGGTGGTGGCGTGGCTTATCGGCCACCGCTCCTATAACGATTGTTTTTACTTGATGATGATTCTGCATCCGCTGGCGCTGTTCTTGATTTGGGGACTACGCAAGCAAACCCTCCCGATACAAATTGACCTGGCCGAGGCCTTCCACGGCTGAGGCTTGCACTCGAAAATTCACATAGTGAATAAACCTCCCAGAACCAATCGGTGCGGATGCCCTTTCTTCATAGGGGGGCAATTGGGGGGATTTTCTCTGGTCGAAATTCTCGCTGTCGTGTCGATCATGGTGATCATCATGGCACTGGCGGTTCCCATGATGAACTCGCTCAAAGGGGCCGGTAACGTCACAAAAGCCGTCTATGACATCAACGGTATCCTCAACCAGGCGCGTACCTACGCTATCGCCAACAATGCCTATGTTTGGGTGGGCTTCTTTGAAGAAGACGGATCCAAAAATTCGGCAGTCAACGAGGCAACGCCGGGAATCGGTCGGGTGATCGTCGTCAGCATCTCCTCCAAAAACGGCACGCGAAACTATGATACAGCCAATCCGCCAGGAAAGCTGGATTCCACAAACCTGTGCGCTATCGACAAACTCCAGAAATTTGACAGTCTGCACCTATCCTCGCTAAACGGTCAAGGAGCCGTCCCGGCCATCGGCGGCATGGCGCGGCCCGTGATTATGGACAACAACTACGATCTCGGGAACCCCGCCTGCGTCGCCAGCACTGGCTTTTCCTGGCCGCTTCAAGGCGGCGTCAGCCGGTATACCTTCTCCAAAATCATCAACTTCGATCCGCGCGGGGTGGTTCGCATCCAGTCCGCCAGCAATGGCGATTTCATCCCGCCTTACATCGAGATCGGCCTGCAAAGCGCGCATGGCAATGTCGCTCCGAGCCTCCCGAGTGATCAAAATCAAGGCAACCACGCCGCCATTCAGATCGACGGTATGACCGGCTCAACCCGCATTTATCGCCCATGAGAACTGCATCTTGTTGTGCAAGGGCCGCTTTCAGCCTGGCCGAAGTCACCCTCGCTTTGGGTATCGCCGCTTTCTGTCTCATCGCTGTCTTCGGCCTCCTGCCGGTAGGGATGACGAGCAACCAGAACAGCATGGAACAAACGGCCGCCGCCAGCCTTGTCACCGCAGTTGCCGCCGACCTGCAAGCTGCGCCGCCGCTTGCCTCCGGGGCGACATCTTCCCAATCTCCCGTCTTTCAGATTACTCTCCCGTCTCTTTCGAGTTCCTCCCAAGCCATCCGCCATGTCTATTGTGCGGAGGACGGCTCTCCCACCAGCGTGGGAGCGGTAACCGCCCACTATTTGGTAAGCGTTGGCATGACCCCGCCTTCCACTGGTCGCAGAGATGTCACCCGCGTGCGCATCCTGGTCACATGGCCCGCCGCAGTAAACGCCAGCGTCCAAGCCGACCAATGGCCCGTCAAATTCAGCGGCTCATTTGAAGCCTTCACCGCCCTCAACCGTAATTAAATGAGAGTGCCCTTCAAACAACGCAAGCGATCAGAGTTGGCGGCTTTCACGCTCGTCGAACTTCTCGTGGCCATGAGCATACTTGTTCTCCTGCTCGCCATGGTCACCCAGCTTGTCAGCAGCGCCTCCCAGGTTACCATACAAAGCAGTAAACGTTTGGATGCCGACACTCAGGCGCGGATGCTTTTCGACCGCATGGCCATCGACTTTGCAAACATTGTCAAACGCCCGGACGTGGATACGCTCTTCTACAAAGCTACAGGCAATGACAAGATGTTTTTCTTTGCCCAAGCTCCGGCCTATTACGACAGCGCCATCAACGCCACCGCAAAGAGCAATTTTGCCCTCGTCGGCTACCGTGTGACCGACCAGAACGGCGACGCGGCCAATTTCGCTTCCGCTTATAGCCTGGAGCGTCTCGGAAAAGGGCTTGCATGGAGCGGCACACCCAGCGGCAGCACCGCCCCCGGTAGTGTGGTTTTCGCTTCGGGAACCGCAACACCAACCAACACCCTCCCGGGTAACTGGGGGACCGACATCGGCTCCGCCGCCCCCTACACCGGAACCAGCGACTTTTACCACGTCGTGGCCAATCAGGTCCTGCGAATGGAAGTCTGCTTTCAGGTAAAAGACCTCACCAACCCAAATGCCACCAGCGTGGCTTACAGTAACTTCCCCGTCGCCGTTAAAACCGGCGCCACGAACTACGGTCCCGGCGTCCCGCCCAACTCCGGGCAACCCGGAGATCGCTGGTATGATACCACCAACAACCGCGCTTACCGCTGCACCAGCGGGACCGGTTCTTCCACGGTCTGGCAACTCAATGGAATCAAAGATGTCGCAAGCGTCGTAGTCACCATCGTTGTCCTCGACAACGGCAGCCGGAAGATCACTTCGAACCTCACCACCCTCGCCGGGCTATTCCTCGATGCGGACGAAACAAACGACCTGCGGGCGACCCCGGCAAAGCTCCCGGCGCAGGTCTGGAAAGTCGCGCTGGAAACCGCATTGAAAAATAATATCGCGGGGATTCCAAAAGCCGCTGCCGCGCAGATTCGCATTTACCAGAGGCACTTCTCCCTTAACAGCAACAACACAAAATGAGGCACTCCCCCATCCCTTCATGCTTCCCGCAAAGCCGCCGGATACAGCGCCGTCGTGGCGCCGCCCTGCTTATTGTCCTCGCCTTTGTCGTCTTGGTCACCGGGATGGTCGTCGCATTCTTCTCCCGCTCGATGAGTGACCGCAAAGTCTCCAACAGCAGCGCCAGCCAAGTCCAGACCGAACTGCTTGCCCAGGGCGCGCTCCAAACCCTCGTCGCCGATTTGAAACAGGAGATAGCCGATGGCTCGACAGTTAACTCCATTACCACAGGCAGCGTCACCACAATAATCTACACACCCAAAACGCCGGCTAATGCGGTGCCTGCGTTGGTCGGCTCCACCGGAACGAGCGGACTGGAAAACCTCATCAAACGCAGCGCCAATGGGCAGGCATTCTACTCCGGGACGGCAGCCCCCAACCGTGCGTCATCCGCATCCACTACGGGAACCTCTCAAAATGGCCGCACCATTTCCCGTTCCCGCTGGAACAAGCCGCTGCTCATGCCTGCCAACAGTGGCACAGATCTCACCCCTGTTGGCTCAACAAATTTCGTCCCTCCGGATTGGGTGCTCATGGACCGCGGTGGCAATAATCCCACCACATGGAATAACAACCTGAAATGGTCGGCGTCCGGAACTGGCGCGGTCATTGGCCGCTATGCTTACGCCGTTTACGACGAAGGGGGATTGCTGGACATGAATGTGGCAGGGTATCCCAGTATCGCGACAAGCGGAACATCGGCAACGGAATTGGCGCGCAAAGGAGCGCTTGCCTTTGCGGACCTGACCCAGCTCCCGTTGACCGCCGGTATGTTGACGCAAGCCGACGTCGATAAGATCATCCAGTGGCGTAACGCGGGCACCGCCACCAGCGGCACGGGCTACATCAATGCGGTGTTAAACAACTCGACAGGGTTTCTATCCGTCTCTGCGCCTAACGACCGGGCATTCGTGAGCCGCCAGGAGCTCATCCAATTCATGACGAGCGGTGCACTGTCCGTCACGAAGGCGGACGCCCAAAACCTCCTCCAATACATGGGCTCTTTCTCTCGGGACTTGAACCAACCCTCGTTCACGCCCGATCCCAACCGCCCACCGATCAAAACCTACAGCACCAGCAGTAATTACGCAGGGGGCAACAATCAATACCCACTCGACGACTTGGCCAACCCCGCCTTCGCCGCGCTGCGGGTGAGCGGCACCTTTGCGCGCAATGACGGCTTCACCGCCCAGCCCGGCGAGTCTCTGGTGAAGAAGCGGTTTGTGCTGAACCGGCTCGCATGGCTCACCTGCAAAGGGCCCAGCGGCCCCAGCACCGCCAATCCGAGCGGGCGCAATTCGGGTGATGTCGACATCATGGCCTTGAAAAACGCGGGCATCACCGATGATTGGCTCAAGCAGGGAACCGACGCCAATATCCTGAAATATTTCGGGCTGACCTGGAACGACGCCAATAAGCGCTGGATATACGCTCACGGCGATCCGAACAACGGCATCTGCTGCCTGCCGGAACTGGTCACCGGGACCGTCGATCCCCGCCGGGGAAGTGGTTCAATCACTGGAGCCCCCCGTGAGCCCGACTTCTTTGAACTGCTCAAGGCGGCGATCAACGTCGGTTCGCTGGGGAAGGCGTGTCTGAGTGGTTCGCAGGCCCCCACTTACGCATACCAGGCGTTGCGAGATACCAATGCCAACGAGCAGATCATCCAGATCGGGGCCAACATCATCGACCAGTTTGACACAGACGGTTTTCCGACCCGCATCTGGTATGCCGGAGCGACCGGGAATGGGCGTGAGTTTCGCGGCGTGGAGGATTTGCCCTACATTTACCGTGTCCGCACCCATGGGGTGCAGGTCGCCGCGCCCGATCCCCTCCTCGCATCCGGCACCACGAGTGTGGAGACATGCTATGATAATGGAAAGGTATGGAACGGTTCCTCCTGGGTGCCATTTGTCACTTCCGGGACAATGGCCATGCTCCTGCTGCCGGAAATCTGGAATCCGCACGATGGCAGCCGGGTGCTCCCATCCTACGGCCCCGCGGAAATCCACCTGACGGCAGACACCACCGATCCTCAAGGCATATATTCTTATGCAAAAGTTTCGGCGAACTCCAAATACGTCGGATCAAGCGTCAGCAGGAGCCATGACCAAACTCCCGCCTCATTTTTCAATGGCGGCAAAGAGTATCAACAGGAGCTGCATGGCTCTGGCGCGAGCCAGAACAACGACCTTCAGTTCAAGGTTACAACCAACGCCCAATTTCGCGAACCCACGGCATTATTCATCCCGGGTCTGCCGCAGGGGAGCGATCTCAAATACGGGCCGAATGATTGGGTGGTCACTGGAAAAAATTTTGGGAGCGCCCCCCCATCCATCCCCTTGACGAATAATGCCATCAAGGAAATTGGCGGCAACCCGTATCTCGGAATCTGTGTTGGCATCGCACCGCTCGCCTGGACGGGAGCTTGCACCAAAACAAGCGGCTCCAATAATCCCTTGCGATGGGATCCCTCGGGCAATCCCCAAAGCCCAACATATCCCAATAGTTATTTTCAATGTACCGGATTCGACCCCGGCACAATTATCGATTTGAACCGGATCACCTATCATCTCTGGTATACGGACCCCTACGGCACCCTTCAGATCTACGACGAAAAGTATTCGGGCTATACGTCGTCCCAATGGGGCGGATTCTCGGGGTTTGGAACATTCAGCAAGCTTGTGATCGGGACGGCTGGCTCCCCGCGGCTTGATAATGCCTATTCCGCAATGGTTTTTGCCGACCCACGCACCAGCCGGTGGGGAGCGGGGGCGAATGCGGGCGCTTCGATGTGCCCGATTCTTGCGCAGAGCACGAACATTCCGTATCCGATCCCCAGCCCGGTGTGCCTGCCGTGGCGAACCAGCTATACAAATAATGGGGTTTGTGATGATTCGGGCGGCAACGCAATCTATCCTTACGATAGTTCAGGATGGTATCCTTCAACCTCTGCAAAGGGCGTTTCATACGGGCTGCTATCCCAGAACAACCCGGCTGCGGTGAGTGGATTGGGCAGCAACCCCGCAGGTTGGTATACCGACCCCGATGGCGTGGTGCGGCGCGCCATGGGGGGCTATGTCTCCGCAAGCACCATGCCCGCCTTGACGCCCATCGGGCTGCCCAACGTCGCGGCCTCGGTGATTGATCCCACCACCGCCCTTTGCACTCCCCCCACAGCGACGACCCAGTATAAACCAACCAGCACGATAACAATTAACGTGTATCCCGGCCAGAACCTCAGTCGGCCCATCGTCCTCAACCGGCCCTTCAAGACCGTGGGGGAACTCGCCTACACCTTTAGCGACACCCCGTGGAGAAACCTCGATCTTTCCACGCCGGAAAGCGGCAACACCGCCCTCCTCGATGTGTTCTGCATCCAGGACGAGACCACCCCGGACGCCGTCATTGCAGGAAAGGTGAACCTGAACACCAGGCAGGTTCCTGTGCTCAAAGCCCTCCTCGCCGGCGCGGCCAAGGAGGATGCGGGAAGCAGTCCGTTGGCTGCTGCGGAGATCAATGCGATTGCAAGCGCCCTCGTCACCCGCACGACGGGCGCAAACACCGCCAACGGGCAGGGCCCGCTGCGCAACCCGGCGGAACTCGTCGGCCGTTACGTGAGCGGCAGCGGCACCGCGGCCATCTACCACGGGTTCAGCGAAGATATTGCCGTCAATCCCCCGGTGCTCCTTTCGTCCACCGGCTCGACCATCCAACGGTTCCGGGAAACCTCCATCCGCGCGCTTTCCAACATGGGCACCACCCGCGTATGGAATCTTATGATTGATGTTATCGCGCAAACCGGACGCTATCCGCAGTCGGCATCCGGGCTCGACAATTTCATAGTCGAGGGCGAAAAGCGCTATTGGCTGCATGTGGCCATCGACCGTTGTACCGGCGAAGTTATCGACCAACAAATGGAAGCTGTCGCCGAATAAATCCCCTATTTATGAACATGAGATTCTTATTTTTGCTCAGCATCCTCATCTGCACCCTTCCGCCGATGACGGCAAATTGCCAAGAGACGCCGGTGTCTTCGCCCACGCCACCGCCAGGATCTCTGATCCGAGGGGTCCCTGAATACGCGGACTGGACCGCCACCTACAAATATAGCGGCGATAATAAATCCGGCACCGACCAGAATGTGCAAGCGGCGCTCAAGGGGGGCAAGCCACTCCCTCAAACGCGACAAGAGCGAGTCATCAAAACAAAAGACATCAGCTATTTTTTATGGATGGATGAGTCGGGAGCCAAAGAAGAATGCTGGAACATTCGGGACGTGCAGTGGATTACTCCCAAGGGGTCCCGCCAAAGGGAACTCGCGATGAATCCGGATGCTCCCTATTTCAGGCACGACCTTCAAACCTCTGTCTTTCTGCAATTTAAATGGATTTCGCCCTCCAACTATATCGGCATTCAAAAATTCATGGATAAAGAATGCATGGTTTTTCAAATGGGGGACCAAACCGGCAAACAAATTGTATCATTTGCTTATATTGACCTCAGAACAAAACTCCCGGTGCTCTTCAAGACAAGCAAAATGGTTTGCACTTATAATTTCGGGCCGCCTCCGTCACAAAAGCTCACCATACCAGATGATATCGCCAGCTTTCTTCGTCAAGAAGCTGAGCGGACGGCCAAGATAATGGCGCCTGGGGCGCAGTAAATGCTCACATCAAAAGCCCGTACTCCGTGCCAGCCAGCACACTACCAGGCCACCAATGCAAACAACCCTGTCTATGTCTGTTCTCTGGTTCCTCGTTGTTCCGCCGTTTTTATTTGTTTTTATCCAGATCCTCGTGACGCAATTTCTAAGTTTTAAAACGCGAACGCGCTTTGACAGTGTTTCGGTATTTTATTATTCTGCCGCAATCCAGTTATCTCGTTTCCCCAATGAAGCTAAATTCATATCTCGACCCAACGGTCAAAACTATCCCTATGAAAACAAACACCCCTATGAAGAATTCTCCGGTAGCCAAGCTGGTCTCGTTGCGTAAATCCCCGGCATCCTCCAAATTCATTTTGGCCGCCGGGATTTTCGCCCTTCTCGCTGATCCGCAGTTGATCCATGCGGCGTCTGTATATTGGGATACCACGAATGCGTCTGGTTTGACCTCGGGCGCCGCAACGTGGGACGTGGGCACGACGAGCGCGTGGGCCACGAGCGCCTCGCCTGGAACCGCCGCTCCCGGTAAATGGACGAACGGAAACGATGCCTATTTTCAGACCGCCGGTACGAATACCGTGACGATTGCTGCGGGCGGCGTCTCTGCCAATTCCGTGACGCAAACAACAAACGCGACGGCAACAACGATCAGCGGCGGCCCGCTGACGATCACGGGCACGGCGGGCATTGCCAGCACCGGCAACCAAACCTTCACCATCAACTCCAACGTGGCGTTGAGTACCGCCTCGCCTGCCGCTTTTACAATCAATAGTGTCGCGGGCGTCACCATTGGGGGGAACATCAGTGAGGCTAGCGCCGTTGCTTCCATCAATAAAACAGGGGCGGGCACTCTGACCCTTTCCGGCGCCAACACCTACAGTGGCGGCACGACCTTGAGTGCAGGAGTGATTACGGCGCAGGACTTGGGTGCGAACAATTATGTGAAGGCGCTTAGCACTGGCACCGTCACTCTCAATGCTGGCACATTGAACCTGCGCGCCAACGGCACGGGCAGCAGCCAGACGATTATCACGGGCGACGGCACGACGGGTAATAACGTGCTGGTGGGAGGGGATGTGACCATCAATGTGGATCGCGCCAGCGGCACCAACACTGGTAATACCTTCCAGTTCAACAATCTGAGCATTGGCGCGAACACTTTGACGGTGGCCACCAGCGTCAATGCAAACAAATTGAAATTTGCCGGCACCACCACGCTGACCGGCAATGCCGTTTTTAACCTTGGCAACACGTCTGGTGATTTAACTCTGGTCGGGGCCATCGGCGATAACGGCGGAAACTATGGCATTACAAAGGCGGGCAGTGCATCGGGCAATACGCTTTACCTGAATGGCAATAACACTTATACAGGAGCCACGGTGATTAGCACCACTTATACAGCTGCCAACACTGTACAAGTGAGCGGTGCGAGCGGTTCGATCGCGACTTCTTCGGGCATTTCGATCACCGGCAGAAACAGCAAGCTCCTGCTCGATTACACCGGCGTGGCTGCCGGTTCGGTCGATCGCTTGAGCGACACCAATACCAAAGGAGTGACGCTGGATCAGGGTGGCGAACTGAGTTTTACGGGCAATTCAACGGCCTCGACAAACACCACGGAGACGATGGGACAACTGGCGCTCAACAGCGCTTACGGAATCGTCACTTTGACAAAGAGCGCCACGGGAGTTGTGACGATCACCGCGGGCAGCTTCTCGCGCGGGTCAAACCGGGCCACGGGCCTCATTCGCGGCACCGCGCTGGGCACCATGGGCAGCGCCACCACCGCCACGAAGCTGGTTTTGACGGACGCCTCGGGCGTGACGCAGGTTGGCACCACCTCAGCGAGCAATCTGGGAACCGCCGACGCGACCAAAAACCTGAAAATCGTGCCGTATCTCGTCGGCGATACAACGGCCAATGGCACCACATTCCTCACTTACGATTCGAGTCTCGGCTTCCGGGCGCTGAGCACGGCGAACGAGTTCAACACTTACGCCGCAGCTGCGGCGGGGGACAACGTGCTGGTCAGCGCGGCGGTCTCGGGCGTGGGGACCAAGACCATCAACTCGCTGCTGATCAACACCACTGGCGCAAACTTGACCAGCAGCGCGGGCAACACGTTGACCATCAGCAGCGGCGCGATCTTGTTCTCGCCGAGCGCCTCGGGCAACACGGCCACGATCTCGGGCTTTGACAGCATTACGCTGGGCAATGGCACTTGGAATGAGGGCGTTATCACCGTGGGGGCCTCCGATGCCTCCAGTACCGGCGCAACCAACTACGGTGCCCTGACGATCAGCAGTGCAATCCAGGGCGGCAGCGCCGGATTGACCAAGGCGGGGAAGGGGACCTTGACCCTGTCGGCCGCCAACACTTATACGGGCGCGACGCTCGTCAACAGCGGCACGCTTTCGGTGGGCCATAATCTGGCGCTCCAGAATAGCGCGATCGACACCTCCGGCTACGGCCAAATCGCTTTGACC
>JBAXCI010000008.1:0-28246 GCA_037141555.1 Verrucomicrobiota bacterium
ACCTGACGCTCGCGCGGGTCAAGCCGGGGCGGGTTGCCCCGTTGGGAGAGGCCGTTCGGGCGCTCTCGGAGGATTGGGGGAACGCGCCCGAGCCGTGGCGCGTGGACAGTTTTTCGCTTATGCGCAGCCAGCTTGATTCTCGCGGGGCTCGGCACTCCGTGGTGCGGGTGTTTGGAGGGTGAGCTCCACCTGCAACCCCGACGGCTGACGGTTGCGCGCAACCGCTTTGCCTCCACACGCTTCGATGCACGTTTTGACAATCGCCAGCCCGAGGCCGAAGCCGCCGGTATCCCGGCTGCGCGAGGAATCGAGCCGGAAGAACGGGTCGAAGATCTGCGAGAGGGCCGCTTCGGGAATGCCCGGCCCGGAGTCCGTCACCGAGAGCGTGACTTGACTGCCCTGCGCGTGGGCGCTCACGACGATGGGCCCGGCATCCCCGGCGTAGCGCACGGCGTTGCGGATCAAGTTTGCCACGGCGCGCGCGAGCAGCCCCGGCGCGGCCAAAACTTCGAGGGCTTTGTCGATCTCCAGTTGCACCAGTTCCTGCTCGGGAGCTTCCCGGTCGGCCACGCGACGGACGAGTTGGGCCAGCGCCACCGGTTCCAGTTGCGTTGTGCTGCTGCGCAGGGTGGCCTTGGAAAACGCGAGGATCTCGTTGACCAAGCTGGCCATCTCCTGCGCTTCCTCGCGCACGTCGGCGATGCGGGGTTGCAGGGCGGGGTCGGCGCGCGTTTCGAGGATGCTCAGGGCGACTTCGATGCGGGCCAGCGGCGAACAGAGTTCGTGGGCCGCGTCGCCCAGGAACCGTTTCTGGCCGCTCACAAATCCCGCAAGCCTCGCGGACATCGTGTTGATCGCCTGTCCCAACCGCCCGAGTTCATCTCTGCGCGTGGCGTTGACCCGCAGATCGAAATTCCCCTCGGCGACCTGCTCGGTGGCCCGCGTGATTTGCGAAAGGGAGCGCGTGATGCTGCGCACCAGCGGCAGCCAGAACAACAGGGAGAGCGCCACGGCTCCGAACCCGACCTTTGCCCACGGGGCGAAGTCGAAAAACAGGCCGCCGCCGCCCAGGGTTTTGGAGACCGCCAGGAGCACCTCAGGCTCGGCGGGAGTCGGGTTGCGTTTGCCAAGGCCAAGCCGGATGCCCACCCAATAGCGCACAGGATTCTCCGTGCGGACCATGAATTTCGGATGCGGGCGGCGCAGCTTGAGGTGCGGCTCCGGGCGGGGAGGCTCCCAGGCCAGTTCCCCGCGCCGCTGCCAGAGGTTCGCGGGGTTTTCCGGCAGGGGAGGTGGGCTTTGGCCGCGAAATCCCGGAAACCGCGCGCGCACCTCGATGGGGATCTCCAGCGGTCCCCCGGCGACGACCGTTCCGTTGGGGCGCACGACAAAGAACTGCACGCCTTCGTAGGCGGCGCTGAAGCGCTCGATCACGGCATCCCAGGCGGGGCGCGGCGTCTCCCGCAATTCGTCTTCGATGACGCGGGTGACGACCTCCATGCGGCTGGCGATCTGGCCCGCGAGCAGCGAATCGAGCCCGGCGCGGAGCTGGAGACGGAAAAACCCGTACAGCACCGCAGCCAGCAAAAGCAGGTTCAGGAAGAACCAGAGCGGGATCTTCGCATAGAGTGGAAAACGCAGGTTCATTCGGGGGAGATCAGCATGTAGCCCGCCGAGCGCACCGTCTGGATGAAGCGCGGCTCTTTGGGGTCGTCACCGAGTTTTTTGCGCAGCGCGGAGATGTGCACGTCGATGGACCGGTCGAACACCTCGTAATCGCGTTCGCGGATTTCCTCCAGGAGCTGCTCCCGGGTTCGAATGCGCCCCGGCGCGCGGGCCAGGCAGGCCAGGAGATCGAACTCGACCGGGGTGAGCGTGAGCGGCGCGCCGTCAAGCGACGCCTTGCGGGCTTCGGGGTAGACGCGCAGCGGTCCCGCGATCAATTCCTGCGATGGCTCGACCCCCGCGACGGGTGGGCGCGCGGCCCGCCGGGTGACCGCCCGCAGCCGAGCGAGCAGCTCGCGCGTGGAGAATGTTTTTGGGAGATAATCGTCCGCGCCGATTTCCAGGCCCACGATGCGGTCGGCCTCGTCGCCTCTCGCGGTGAGCATGAGCACGGGCACGTCGGAACTGCGCCGGATTTGCTTGAGCGCCTCAAAGCCGTCGAGCCCCGGTAGCATCACATCGAGGATGACAGCGTTCCAAGCCTCTTCCGTCGCCGCCCGCACCCCCTCGGGACCGGTGTGCACGGCGCTTACCGCGTAGCCCATCGCGTCCAGGTAATCGGCGATCAGGCGGCAGAGTTTGCGGTCGTCGTCGATGATGAGCACGCGGGTTGGAGCGGCTGCTGCGGGGCGATGAAGGTCCGGTGGGGTCATGGGCGGCGGCACGAGTTTACCCCGGCGGAGGCGGAAATCCGCAACTTTTACACTTACTTAACAATTTTCGGCCCAGGGACGCCCCGGTTCCTAAACCGGCGTGACCTGCGAAGTGCAGCAGGGACAACGCTTTGCCTTCACCGAAATGGCCGAGGTGCAATAGGGGCATTCGCGCGTCGCCGGGGCAGCGGGAGCGGCGGCGGCCTGCGAACTGCGCAGTCTGTTGATGGCCCGGACGAGAAGAAAGATCGCCAACGCGACGATGAGAAACTGCACCAAGCTATCCAGGAAGGAGCCGATCTTGATCACGGCGGCCTCCCCGCCTGGAACCGGCAGGCGGATGCCCCATTGCTTCACAAAGTCAGACGATTTGGTGAGCAACCCGATGGGCGGCATAAGGATGTCGGTCACCAGCGAGTTGACGACTTTGGTGAACGCTGCGCCGATGATGATGCCGACGGCCAGATCGAGAACGCTCCCTTTAAGGGCAAATTCCTTGAATTCCTTGAGCATGGCCCTTTTTGTCACGTCCGGGGTGAAAGCGCCACCTGATAGTCGGGTCGGGGGTTTGCATCGCGCCCGGAGCGCGCGATCCACCCCGTAAAAAATAGGGACGGCGATCATGCCGTCCCTATTTCGTCATTTTGGAAGATCCGCTTGCGGCTGGATTACTGGGTCGGCGCAGGCTTGTGGTGCTCCTTGCGCTCTTTGCGCTCCTCGCGCTGTTCCTTTCTGGCGGCTTCCATCTTTTCGAGGATGGGGCCGATGGTCGGGTCGGCCCTGAGCAGGGCCGCCTTCATGGCTTCATGGGCCGCCTTCATGCTCTCCTTGGCTGCGGCCATCGCAGGGTCGGACTCGGCTTTCTGGTGGGCCGCCTTGAGTTGCTCGCGCTCGGCGGGCGTCAGAGCTTCCAGGGCTTCGCGCATGGGGCCGCCTCCGTGATGCGGACGCCCTTCGTGTTTGGGACCGGCGGGTGCCGTCGTGGTGGCGTCTTTATCCTGGGCTAAAGCGGTGAAGGCCGAGGCGGCGCACACCAATGCGATCGTTGTGATGGTTCTTTTCATAGGACTGATGTTTCTCGTGTAGTTTTAAAATACAGGAATGGTTCGTTCCTGTATGAGATTAGACGGTCGGTTTGTTAAGGCATGATGTGATTGAAGGTGGAAAATTGTTAAGGAAATGTAAAAAGAACCGAGCCGTTGCGCCGGGCCGCGCAGGAAATTGCCTCAGAATCGATTCGTCAAATTACGGCCGTTATTTTTCGGTTTGACGAGGGGCGCTTTCCAGAAGAAACTTCCCGCCCTTCATGCGTCACACACTATCGGTTTTGGTCGAGAATAAATTCGGCGTGCTCACCCGCATCGCCGGGATGTTCAGCGGTCGGGGTTTCAACATCGACACCCTGAACGTGGGGCCGACCCGTGACCCCAGCCGCTCGCGCATGACCATCGTCGTCATGGGCGACGACGCCGTGCTCGAACAGGTCACCAAGCAGTTGAACAAACTCATCGACGTGATCGAAATTCAGGACTTCCGCGATGACGAGTACGTGGACCGCGAACTGGTGCTCTTGCGTGTGACCGTGAACGCGCAGTCCCGCTCCGAAGTGATGCAGATTTGCGATATTTTCCGCGCCAAGATCATCGACGTGCAGCCGTCCAACGTCGCCATCGAGATCACCGGCAACGAAAGCAAAATCCAGAAGTTCCTCTTCCTGATGGAGCCTTTCGGAGTCAGCGACCTCTCCCGCACCGGCAAGGTTGCCGTGCGCCGCCAATAAACAACCTTTTCCAACCATAACCAGATATGCCCGCCAAAATCTACACCGACAAAGACGCCTCCCTCGACGCCCTCAAGGGCAAAACCTGTGCCGTGATCGGCTTCGGCTCCCAAGGCCACGCCCACGCGCTCAACCTGAAGGACTCGGGCGTCAAAGTCATCATCGGCCTCTACCCCGGCAGCAAATCGCGCGCAGTCGCCAAAGAGAAAGGGTTTGCCGTCTATGACACCGCCGAGGCCGTCAAGAAAGCCGACGTCATCTTCGTTGCGACCCCGGACACCAAGATCGCCGGCATCTACAACAAAGACATCGCCCCGAACCTCGCCAAGGGCAAGACCCTCCTTTTCAGCCACGGCTTCGCGATCCACTTCAAGACCATCACCGTTCCGACGGACGTCGACGTGATCCTCGTCGCCCCGAAAGGCCCCGGCCACATCGTGCGCCGCCAGTTCACCGAAGGCAAAGGCGTCCCGGCGCTCATCGCCATCTACCAGAACCCGAGCAAGCAGGCCAAGAAGACCGCGCTCGCCTGGGCCAAAGGCATCGGCGGCACCCGCGCGGGCGTCCTCGAAACCACCTTTAAGGAAGAGACCGAAACCGACCTCTTCGGCGAACAGGTCGTCCTTTGCGGCGGCGCCAGCGCGCTCGTCACCGCCGGGTTTGAGACCTTGGTGGAAGCCGGTTACTCGCCCGAAATGGCTTACTTCGAGTGCTTGCACGAATTGAAGCTCATCGTCGACCTCATGAACGAGAGCGGCATCGCCGGGATGCGTTTCTCGATCTCCGAAACCGCCAAGTGGGGCGACGTTTCCGTGGGGCCGAAGATCATCGACGCCAGCGTCAAGAAGCGGATGAAAGCCGCGCTCAAGGACATCCAGAGCGGCAAGTTCGCCAAGACGTGGATTGCGGAAGTCGAAGGCGGCTACAAAACCTATAACGCCCTTCTCAAAGCCGGGGAAAAACACCCGATCGAGAAGACCGGCGCGAAACTCCGCAGCATGATGCCCTGGATTTCCAAGAAGAACCTCAAGGGCGCGCAAGCGGCTTACTAGTGTGCTGAACGGTAAATAGCTATTCATTAGACAGGCGGAGTCGGGAGCCTATTTGCTAAACATTAAACGTTAGGATCCAGAGACATGCCCCTCCCAAGCCCATCAGAAATCCATAATCCACCGGTCAACCCCCCCGGCAAAGCCGAAACCCTGACCGAACGGACGGCCGCGCCTTCGAGGTTCGGCTACCGTTGGGTGATCTGCGGGCTCCTGTTCTTCGCCACCACGATCAACTATCTTGACCGGCAGGTGCTGAGCATCCTGGCACCGCAATTGCAAAAAAGCCTGGACTGGACGGAACAGGACTACGCTCACATCGTGTTCGCGTTCCAATGTGCTTACGCCTTCGCCCTGGTTGGGGCGGGCAGTTTAATCGACCGCTTCGGAACCCGCAAAGGCTATGCGGCATTCGTGGGGCTCTGGAGCCTCGCCTCCATGTCGCACGCGCTGGCACGCAGCGCTTTCGGCTTCGGCGTGGCGCGGTTTGCACTGGGATTGACGGAAGCGGGGAATTTCCCGGCGGCCATCAAGACCGTCTCGGAATGGTTCCCAAAAAAAGAGCGGGCGCTGGCCACGGGGATTTTTAATTCCGGCTCTTTGCTGGGGGCGGTAATCGCCCCCGCCTTGGTGCCTGTCATCGCGGAAAAATTCGGGTGGCAATCCAACTTCCTTATTCTTGGATCGCTGGATGTCACCTGGCTGGCGCTCTGGTGGATTTTCTACAGAAGACCGGAAGACAAGCGAGGACTGCACCCCGCTGAACTCGCCTACATCCAAAGCGATCCTGAGGAAGCGCACTCGGCAAAGCTTCGTTGGAAAGATCTCTTGGGATACCGGGGCGTGTGGGCATTTGCCGCCGGTAAATTCTTAAGCGATCCCGTCTGGTGGTTTTTCCTCTTCTGGCTGCCGAAGTTTCTCTGCAAACAGTTCGGACTCAACCTCACCGCCATGAGCCTCCCGCTGATGTTCATTTACGGCGTGAGCGCCTTCGGAAGTGTCGGGGGCGGATGGCTATCGGATCGTCTCATGAGCGCGGGCTGGAGCCTCAACGCCACCCGGAAAAGCGTCATGCTCGTTTCCGCACTGGCCGTCGTCCCTGTGTTTTTCGCGGCGAAAGCCCCCGGGCTCTGGATGGCCGTGGGGTTGATCAGCCTCGCCACCGCGGCCCATTGCGCCTGGATGGCCAATCTCTTCTCGCTGGTCTCCGATCTGTTTCCCAAGAACGCCGTTGCCTCGGTCACCGGAATTGGCGGCATGGCGGGATCTGTCGGCGGCATGCTCATCGCACTGGCCGCAGGCTGGTTACTGGAAAACACCGGCTCTTACTATCCCTTGTTTGTGATCGCCGCCAGCTCCTATGTCCTGGCCTGGATTGTCATCCACCTGCTCGTTCCAAAAATCGAGCCCGTCAGCATCGGTTGATTTCCCACTGCGAGTCGGCTCTGCGGGCGCGCATCCGGGTCACGGGGTTCCAGATTTTCTTTCCCTCGGTGCGTTCAAGGTATATCCCTAATCCCATGAAACTAGGTTTTCTTGGTTGCGGCAAAATGGCGTCGGCGCTCGTGGGCGGTGTGGTGCTGGCGGGTGTCTGCCCGGCGGACTCGATTTTCGTGAACGACTGCCTGCCGGCTGCGGCGGATGCCCTGGCCCAAAAAACCGGCGTCACAGCGGTGCCCGATGCGGCAAGATTTGCTGGTGCCGTGGAAGCCGTGGTGCTTGCCGTAAAGCCAGCGGACGCGCTCGCTGCCGTGCGCAGTATGGGCGATGCGCTGGCCGGGAAATTGGTGGTTTCGATCGTGGCAGGGCTTTCGATCGCCCGGCTGGAAGAGGCTGCGGGGCCCAATGTCCGCATCATTCGGGTCATGCCCAACACCCCGGCGCTGATTCATCAAGGGGCGGCGGCTTTCGCCACCGGCGGCACGGCAACCGACGCGGACGCGGCGCTGGTTTCGCGGATTTTCTCTGCCGTGGGACGCGCGGTGCAGGTGAAGGAAACGCTGCTGGATGCCGTAACGGGTCTCAGCGGCAGCGGCCCGGCTTACGTTTATTTGGTCATCGAGGCGTTGGCAGACGGCGGCGTATTGATGGGGCTTCCCCGTGATCTCGCCCTGCAACTCGCGGCCCAAACGGTGGCGGGCGCGGCGGGGATGGTGCTCCAAACGGGGCTGCATCCGGCGGCGCTCAAGGACCAGGTGACCAGTCCCGGCGGAACAACGATTGCCGGGTTGGAGGAACTGGAGGGAGCCGCAGTGCGTTCCGCGTTTTTGAGCGCCGTTCGCGCAGCCACAGAACGCTCGCGCCAACTCGGTTCCTAGCCGTGAAAACGCGTTCTCTTTTGGCGGGCTTTCTCGTCCTTTCAGCCGTTGCCGCCTTCGCTGTGGACGCGCCCGAGGCGGCGGCCCGCGCCCGGCTCGAAAAGCTGGTGGCCGCCGAACCCGGGAACGCGACGGCGCTCGTGGAACTCGGTTCTCTGGAATACCAGGCGCGCCATTTTGAGGATGCGCAAAAGCTGTTCAAACGGGCGACCCGCGCGAACCCGGAATTGGCGGCGGCATGGCTGGGGCTCGGGGTGGCTGCCTGCGAAAGCGGGAAGCCGGATGCCGCCCTCGCGGCGCTCTCCCAGGCGGTGTTGTTGGAACCGCGCAATGCCAAAGCGCACAGTTACCTCGGGGTGACGGTCGGGCGCAAAGGGTGGCTGGATGGCGCCGAGGCCGAGTTGCTGCGCGCCCTTGAGCTCGATGAAACGCTCTCCGAAGCCCATTTCAACCTCGCCGTTGTCTATCTTCAGCAGAATCCGCCGATGGTCGAACTGGCCCGCCGTCATTACCACCGGGCGCGCGATCTGGGGGCCGCTCCCGATTCGCTGGTTGAAAATCAGCTCAAGGGGAGTAAAGAATAGGAGTTTTCCGCCCGGCGAATGCCTCGCCGACGCTCGGGAACGATTTTTTACCGATGATCCGCAAATATATTCAATTTGGAGTAATCGCCGCAGTTTTGACGGCGATGGCGTTGCCCGCGGGTGCCGCCACGAAAAAGAAATCCAGGGTTTCGGACCCCTCGCCGGACCCTGATGCGGTGGCGGCGATCACCCCCAAGCTCGATCCCTCCGGGGCGACTCCCCGCACGCGCGCGGAATCCGTCCTGGTGGAAGACGCCGTGACGGGGCAGGTTCTCTACGAGAAGAACGCGGATCAGCTCCGCCCGCCCGCCAGCACACAGAAACTTTTGACGGCGCTCGTCATCCTCGACGCCGGCAATCTCAACCAAAGAGTGCGCGTGGAATCGAGTGACACCCAAGTGGAAGAGGTGAAACTCGGCGTCAAACCGGGAGAGAGCTATACGCGCCGCGAGCTATTGCAGGTGCTCCTTGTTCACAGCGTCAATGATGTCGCGTGCGTGCTGGCCCGTGATAACGCCGGCGGTGTCGAAGCGTTTGCGCAGAAGATGAACGCAAAAGCGCTCGCCCTCGGGATGCGCCATTCGCATTTTGTCAATCCCAACGGACTACCCGCGCCCGACCAGTATTCCACCGCGCGCGACATGTCCCGGCTCGCGCTGGCCGCGTACCGCAGCTCGACGATCCGCACGATCGTCGCGACCAAAGTCCTCTTCTTCCAATTTGCCAATGGCCGCTCGGCAGTCTTCAAAAACAGCAACCACGTTTTGCGCGATTATCCGTATTGCAACGGCATGAAAACCGGCTACACGCAAGCCGCCGGGCATTGCCTGGTCTCCAGCGGCAGCAACAACGGCCGCGAGGTGATCGCCGTGGTCTTGGGCGACCGCAACCGCTCCTGGCTGTGGCAGGATTCCTGTTCGCTCTTGGCGTGGGGGCTCTCTTTGTAGGAGAGACTATAGATTATAGATATTTAGAGACTATAGAGAGAAGAACCCGCATCGTAGAATAGTCTATAATCTATCCTCTCTCCCCCCTATAATCTTCCCCCCAATGGCCCGCCAATTTGAAGAAGAACTCGATGCGCTCAAACAACAGTCGTTGCTGAGACGGCTGCGCGAGGTCCAGTCGCAGCCGGGCACGCTCATGAATTATGCGGGGCGTCAGCTCATCAATTTTTCCTCGAACGATTACCTGGGGCTGGCCGGGGAGCCGTTTCTCTGCGAGGCGGCCAAGCGGGCCATCGACGAATACGGCGTCGGGGCAACGGCTTCGCGGCTGGTGTGCGGGACGCTTTCGCCGCACTTGGCGCTGGAGCAAAAACTCGCCGAGTTCAAGCGCGCCGAGGCGGCGCTGAGTTTCTCGAGCGGCTACGCAACGGCTTTGGGGACGCTCAATGCACTCGTTGGGAAAGAGGACGTGATCATCCTCGATAAACTCTCCCATGCCTCGCTGATCGACGGCGCGCGGCTGAGCGGCGCAACGCTCCGCGTGTTCCCGCACAACGATCTGGAAAAGCTGGAGAGCCATCTGCAATGGGCTCGCAGCGTGCATCCCCAGGCGCGCGTGGTGGTCGTCACCGAGTCGGTTTTCAGCATGGACGGCGACCGCGCCCCGCTCGCGGAGATCGTTCAAATCAAGGAACGCTACGATGCATTGCTGCTCCTGGACGAAGCGCACGCGGTCGGTGTTGTCGGGCCGAACGGGCGCGGCCTGGCCGAACGGCTGGGCCTCGCCGGGCGTGTCGATATCCAGATGGGGACGCTCAGCAAGGCGCTGGGCGTGAGCGGCGGCTATGTTTGCGGCAGCCGGGCCTTGATCGACTGGCTCATCAACCGGGCGCGTTCCTTTGTTTATTCCACTGCGCCTCCCGCGGCGCTGGCCGCTGCGGCGACTGCGGCGGTCGAGTTCATGGAAAGCGCAGCGGGGGAAGCGCGTCGTCGGCGACTTTGGGATAATTTAAAAATTCTTGCTGACGGGCTCCCTGCGGGATTGACGCCGGACAAGCTGCAAAGCGCGATTGTGCCGGTGATGCTCGGCGAGGAAACCGCCGCGCTCGGGGCGTCAAAGATGTTTTTCGAGCGCGGGTTTTTCGTGCCCGCCATCCGCTATCCCACCGTCGCGCGCGGCACGGCGCGCTTGCGTCTGACGCTCTCGGCGGCCCATTTGCCCGAAGAAATTCAGGCCGTCACGCACGCGCTGTGGGAGTTGGTGTAGTATTAATTCTCACGCAAAGACGCAAAGAAAAGGAATCCCCTCTTTGCGCCTTTGCGTCTTTGCGTGAGACTAAAAAACCGGCGACCTCGCGATCACTTCCACTCCAAGACGCCCTTGGCCCAGGCCCAGACGAGGCTTTCCACCAGCAGCAGCAGGAAGACCATGATGGCGAGGAATCCTGTGACGGAGATATTCACAAAGCCCATCGCGGCGAAGGGGAGCAGGAAGACTGTTTCCACGTCAAAGATCAGGAACACGAGGGCGTAGAGATAGTAGTGGGACTGAAACTGGATGCGGGCCGCGCCGGTGGACTCGATGCCGCATTCATAGCTGGCTTGCTTGTCCTTGCCGGGCTTGGCGGGTGAAAAGAAACGCGCAAAGAGCCAGGCCATCGCCAGCGGCATCAGCGGGAAGATGAGCGCGATGGCCAGGAAGATCGTCAGGAGTAAATAATCGTAAGACATGGCGAAACTTTACGGGTCAGTGTTGGGCTGCGGCTTCGGTGACTGCGGCGACTGCGTACTGAATCGGAGCCAGGAGCGCGGGGGGATAGAGGCCGAGTGCGAACACGGCGAGCGCAAGGAATCCGACGAAAGCCGAGGTGGCGCAATGCGGGCTGGCCGGGGCGGGTTCGGCGGCGGGTTGGATGACGAAGACGTGCTTGAGCACGATGAGATAGTAGTAGAGGGAGACGGCGTTGAAGGCGACGGCCACGATGATGAGCCAGAGCAGGCCGAGGTTGCCGCTGTATTGCGAACTGACGGAACCGAGCGCGCCCGCGAAGAGATAGAATTTGCCGAAGAATCCCGCGAGCGGCGGGATGCCCGCGAGGGAGATCATGAAGACGCCCATGCAAAGCGCGAGGCCGGGCGCGCTCTTGTGAAGCCCCTCGAAGTGGTGCAGTTGCGAGCCGCCCCGGCGCTGTTCAACCAGCGAGACGACGCCGAACGCGCCGAGCGTGGTGAGCGCGTAGACGATCACGTAGAAGATGACTGAAGATACGCCGATTGGACCCGCCGCCGTGAGCCCCAGCAGCATATAGCCGGACTGGGCGATGGCGGAGTAGGCGAGGATGCGCTTGACGTTGGATTGGCTCAGCGCGGCGAGATTTCCCACCACCACGGAGGCCGCGCCGACGATGGCGAGCAGAGGCAGCCAGCCGGGCTGAAGGAAGCCCCAGGCGGCGCTGCCGGTGCCCTTGGCGAAGCCGAAGGTGAGGAGTTTTGCCAGGATGAGGAACCCGGCGACTTTGGAGCCGGAGGCGATGAGCGCAGCGGAGGGCGTGGGCGCGCCTTCGTAAACATCCGGTGCCCAGAGGTGGAACGGGACGGCGGCCACTTTGAAGCCAAACCCGACCATCGCCATGACGACCCCGGCAATGAAGAGCGGGTCGAGCAAGGTTGCGCGCGGGGTTTGGGCGAGGTCGGCGATGGAGGTTGAGCCCGTGACGCCGTAAATGAGGCTGAGGCCAAAGAGGAGGAACGCCGCGGAAACGCCGCCCACGAGGAAATATTTCAACGCGGCCTCGGCGGAGGTGCTGCTGCGTTTGAGATAGCCGGTGAGGATATAGAGCGGGATGCTGGTCATCTCCAGGCCGATGAAAATCATGAGCAGATCTTCGGTGCCCGCGAGCAACATCATGCCGATGGTGGAGAAGAGGATCAGCCCGAGGTATTCGGCGAAATGTTCGCGGACGGTGGACCCGGCGGCAAAGATCGCGGCGATGAGGCTCAGGCCGAGGATGGCGAGTTTCACCAGCCGCGTCAACGGGTCGAGCACGACCATGCCGTGCGCGATGTTGGCATTCTGCGGGAAGAGCAGCAAGAGAGCCCCTGCTGCGAACCCACCCATCAGGGTCAGGCTCAGGAGCACGCCGCGCTTTTGGGCGGTCGCTTTGAATAATCCCGCGATAAGGACAACGAGGGCGGTCTCGGCCAGGATCGATTCCGGCGCGAGGAATTTGAGGAGTGCTAAAGCGGTGTTCATTTCGCCACCCCCTGGATCAAATGGTGCATAAGCGATTGCGGGCTTGTGAAGCTGTGCAGGATGGGGGTCAAAAGGATTTTCGGGAAGAGCCCGATGCCAAAAGTAACAGCCATGAGGATCATCGCGCCGAGCCGTTCGGGCAGCGTGATCGGGTCAAACGCGTGCGAGGCCTCGTCATGCGCATCGGTTGCTGTGGCGTGAGCTGGGAAGAAGGTCCGTTGCAGGGCGCGCAGGGTGAAGGCGACGGTGATGACGACGCCGAGGGCCGCAAAGATGAGGAACACAGGGAAAGTTTTCCACGCGCCGAGGAGGATGGAGATTTCCGCGATAAAGCCGCTGAAGGCAGGCAGCCCCATCGAGGCCAAGGAGGCGACGACGAAGGTGAAAGCGGCGAAGGGGAGAGCTTTGGCGAGGTTCATGCCGCCGAGCAAAGCGATGTCACGGGTGTGCGTGCGGTCGTAGATCATGCGGCCCACCACGGCGAACAAGAGGCCGCCGATGATGCCGTGCGAGAACATCTGCAATACCGCGCCGCTCAGGCCAACGGTGTTTAGCGTGACCAAGCCGAGCAGTACGAACCCCATGTGGTTGATGCTGGAATAGCCGACGACGAATTTCAGGTCTTTCTGGGCCAGCGCGACGAGTGCGCCGTAGAGGATGCCTGCCGTTGCAAGAATGGCGATGGGCATTCTCCAGTATTCAAGGCCGAGCGGGAAGAGGGTCATTGCCACGCGCAGCGCGCCGTAGGAGCCGAGCTTCATCACGACGCCCGCGAGCAGCATCGAAACGGCCGTGGGAGCGGCGACGTGGCCGGTGGGCGCCCACGTGTGGAAGGGCCAGATGCCCGCGAGGATGGCGAAGCCGAGGAACATCACCGGGAACGCCCAGAACTGGAAGGCGCGCGGGAAGTCGGTTGCCGCCAGCGTGCGGAGATCGAGGCTGTGCTCCGGCGAAAGCACATAGGTGGCCAGCAATCCGAGAAGAACGAGCGCGCTGCCCGCGACGGAGTAGATGGTCAGCTTCATCGCGCCGTATTCGCGGTTGGTGGAGCCCCAGTTGGAGATGAGGAAATATTTCGGGACGATGACGATCTCGTAACAGACAAAGAGCAGGAAGAGATCGAGGCTTTGGAAGACGCCGTAAACGCCGCCGATGATGGTCAAAAACAGCGCGAAGAATGCGCGCGGTTGCTGGGTGACGTTCCAGGAAAAAAGGACGCCGGTCGTTGCGATGATGCCGGTGAGCAGCAGCAGCACCAGGCTTACTCCGTCCGCGCCGGTGGTGAAGCCGATGCGGGGGAAATCCACCCACGGGAGGTTTACAACCGACTGGAGCGGGTCTGCGCCGGGTGCCATGTCGTAGCCCCGGAAGGCGGCGACGGCAAAGCCGAAGCCGGTGAGCGCGGAGAGCAGGGCAATCCATTTGGCGCACTGGCCAAAGCGTGTCGGCAAGAGCAGGATCAGGGCGACGCCGAGGAAGGCGGAAAGGATCGTGGCGGTGGGAAGGAGTTCGGTCGGCATTAGGGCAGAAGTTTGAGGACCGTGTTGTTGAAGAGCGCGATGAGCAACTGGGGGCAGATGCCCAGCACGAACATCAACGCGATGATGGGGGCGACGGTGAAGCGTTCGGCGGTCGTGAGATCCGGGAAGCTGGCCCAGCGTTCGCTGAGCGGGCCGGTGAAGACGCGCTGAATCATTGTGAGCAGGAAGACGGCGGTGACGAACAGGCCGATGGCGGCAAGCGTGGAGGCCGCCGGGGCGAGCGCGAAGGAGCCTTTGAAGATGAGGAATTCACCTGCAAAACCGTTCAGGCCGGGCAGGCCGAGCGAGGAAAAGATGCTGATCCCCATGAGGCCCGCCAATACCGGGGCGACCGTGCGCAAGCCGCCGAAATCGTTGAGGCCGCGCAGGCCGTTGCTGCGGCGTTCGATGAAGCCGATGAAGCAGAAGAGCGCGGCGGCGGTGATGCCGTGGTTGAATACTTGGAGCAGCACGCCGTTCATTGCTGCAGCGCGCTCGTTGGTCTCGCCGGGGGCATGCAACGCGGTGGTGACGGCGAAGATGCCCAGCAAACAGTAGCCAAGGTGGTTGATGGAGGAGTAGGCGACGATGCGCTTCAGGTCTTTTTGCGCAAGCGCGGCGAGGGCGGAAAAGACGATGGTGACGACGGCGAACCCAAGCAGCGGCACCGCCAAGTGGCGCATCAAGCCGGGGAAGAGCGGCATCAGCAGCCGAAGAAATCCGTAAACGCCCATTTTGGAAAGGACGCCGGTGAGCAGCATCGAGACCGGGGCGGGAGCCTCGGAGTAAGCGTAGGGCAGCCACGTGTGGAACGGGACGACCGGCACCTTGACCGCGAGGCCGAGGAAGATGCCGCCGAAGACGAGCACATTGATGCAGTCGGGATGCCACTTGAAGGCCGAGGAGAGCGCGTGCCCGAGCTTGCTCTGGTGGGCAATGGCCGCGAGGTCGATCAGATTGAAGGTGCCCGTGGCTTGATGGATCGCCAGGAACCCGAGCAGCATCGCGAATCCGCCAAAGAGCGTGTAGATGAAGAACTGCGTGGCGGCGGCGGTGGCTTTCGCGCTTCCACCCATGCGGATGAGCAGGAAGACCGGGACGAGGCTCAACTCATAGAAGAGGAACCAGTGGATGAAATTGAGCGCGGTGAATGTCCCAAAGAGCGTCGTCTGCAAAAGCAGGATGAGGCTGACATTGAGCTTCGTGACGCGGTCCCCCAACGCAAGCAACGCAAACGGCGTGATGATCGCGGTGAGAACCAGCAGCATCAGGCTGAGGCCGTCCGCGCCGAGGTAATATTGGATGTCCAACGATGGAATCCAGTCCCATTTTTCGACGAATTGCAGCCCGCCCGCGGCGCGGTCGTAGTTGAACGCCAGCGTCAATGCTGCGCCAAGAGCGGCGAAGGCGATCCCGAGCCCGGCGGCGCGAATGAGAAGGCGTTTGGCGGGCAGGAGCGCTACGAGAAGCGCGCCCGCCAGCGGCAAAAAAGTAAGAAGGGTAAGAAGAGAATTGCTCATGCCGGTGCTACACTAAAAGCCATCCAATAAGGGCGAGGAGAACGACCGCTCCCACGCCGATGACGCGCAGGTAACCTTGAACGCGCCCGCGTTCGCAAGAGGCGATGCCGCCTCCATACTCGCGCAGCGCGTTGCAGGAAGAGTCGAAGCCGAAGTTTAACAAAAAGCGGTCGATGCGATCGCTCAGATAGGAGATCAAGACGGAGAGCCCGGCAGCACCGTTCACCGCGCCTGAGAGAATCGTGCGGTCCGCCCAGGCGGAGATTCCGCCGAGGATTGCCAACCCGCGGACGAGCGTGGCGTTGTAGATTTCATCCACGTAGAGGCGGTTTGCCAAGGCCTTGAAGAGCGGGGCGCAAGCGGTTTGCAGCGGATCTGGTTCCGTGGCCGAAAGGGCGCGCCGTCCGTAGACGAACCAGCCCAAGCCGAGGCCAAGGGCGACGATGGCGAGGGAAATTCCGGCGATGTGGAGGAAATCGGGCGCTAACAGAGCGGCGCGGTTGAATTCGGCGTGCTCTCCATTGAGGAACTCCTCAAACCAAGGCCACGCGGGCGTCGAAGGGAGGGAGAAGAGAACGGCGGCGGCGGCGAGGATCGTCAGTGGGACGGTCATGACAGCCGGGCTTTCGTGCGGATGGGCATGGCCCCGGTAGCTGCCGAAGAAGACGTAGAACATCTGGCGCGTCATGTAGAACGCGGTGAGGAACGCGGCGCAGACTGCCATGTAGAACGGGGCTTGCGAGACGGGCCACGCGTGCGCGGCGTGGAGGATGGCGTCCTTGCTCCAGAAGCCCGAGAAGAAGACAGGGAAACCCGCGAGCGCCAACATGCCGATGGTGTAGGTGGCGAACGTCAGCGGCATGGTTTTGCGAAGGCCGCCCATGTGGCGGATGTCCTGTTCTTCGTGGACGCCGTGGATCACGGAACCGGCTCCGAGGAAGAGCAGGGCTTTGAAGAAAGCGTGCGCGATGAGGTGCATCATCGCAACAGCAGGATGGCCAACGCCGACTGCCAACATCATGAAGCCGAGCTGCGAAACCGTCGAGTAAGCGAGGATGCGTTTGATGTCCGTCTGCGCAACGGCGATCAGCGCGGCAAAGAGCGCGGTGAATGCGCCGATGCCCGCGACGACCAGCAGAGAAATGGAGTGCGCGCCGGTCGCCTCGAAGATCGGGAACACGCGAGCGACGAGGTAGACGCCTGCCGCGACCATCGTTGCGGCATGGATCAAGGCGCTCACCGGGGTCGGGCCTTCCATGGCGTCCGGCAGCCAGACGTGCAGCGGGAACTGGCCCGATTTGCCTGCCGCGCCGCAGAAGATCAGGAGCGCGATGACATTGGAAAGGGCGATGCCGCCGACCATCGTCTTGGCCAGCGTTGCGAGGGCGGCCTGTTCGAGGCAACCGTGGCCGCCGTCGTAGAAGAGAAGTGTGCCGGAGGCTTTATAGAGCCAGAGCATCCCGATGAGGAAACCCATGTCGCCGACGCGGGTCGTGAGGAAAGCTTTCTTGGCGGCTGTCGCTGCCTCGGGTTTGTGAAACCAGAAACCGATGAGTAAATACGAGGCGAGGCCGACCAGTTCCCAGCAGATGAAAGTTAAGAGGAGGCTGTTGGAGAGCACCACCCCGAGCATCGCGCCGGAGAAGAGCGAGAGGAAGGTGAAGAACCGGGTGAAGTTCTTGTCCTGCTTCATGTAGCCATGGCTGTAGATGAAGATGAGCAGCGTGACGAAGGAGACCATCGCGGCCATTCCGGCGCTTAGCGCATCACGCAGCAGGCCGAGACGGAGCGCCTCAGAGCCGAACGTCAGCCAAGTGAAGTTATGGGCGACTGGCGTCGCTACACCTCTGTGATCATTAATCATGAAGGTGAGGACAAACACGCCAATCGCAATGACTGTCGATACTGCTTGTGCGCCGATGACCAGCGATGCGGAGAGTATCCTTTGCTCCCGTTTTAAAAGGGCGGTAATTCCCGCCGCTAGGAACGGCAGCAGGGGAACGAGCGCGATAATGAGTAAAGCGATATCCATGGTAATCCTTACCCTTTCAGTTGGTCGGCCCGGTTGATGTTGACGCTGCGCAGGCGGCGGTGGACCTGGATGATGATGGCCAGCCCGACTGCGGCTTCGGCGGCGGCGAGCGCGATGGAGAAGATGGCGAACATGACGCCGGTGAGCAGTTCGGGGTGCGCGCTGAATTTCCAGAACGCGATAAAATTCAGGTTGCCCGCGCCGAGCATCATCTCGATGCCGATGAGGACCATGATGGCGTTGCTGCGCGTGAGGGCGGCGAGCAGGCCGAAGCAGAAGAGCACGGCGGAAATGGCGAGCAGGACTTGCAGCATCATGATGGGCGTTCCTCCTTGGCGAGCAGGGCGGCTCCGATGAGGGCCGCAGTCAAGAGAATGGCGGTGCCTTGGAGCGGGAGCAGGGTGTGACTTAATAAGTTTTCGCCAATCGCCTTGGCGGGAGCGACGGCGGCTTGCGCCGGGTTGACGGCGGCCCGGGCGTGCGGGCTGAAGAAGATCGCGGCGAGCAGTCCGCAGAGCACGAGCAGCGCAACGGCACCACCAGTGACGGCGTTCACTGCTTTCGAGAGGTTGAACGACCGGAACGGATTGTTGCTGGCGGCGACTTCGCTCGCCGGGGTGAGCAGAATCGCAAAGAGGATCAGCATCGTCACCGCGCCCACATAGACGAGGAGTTGGACGAAGCCGACGAACTCCGCGCCGAGCGCGATGAACAGGACGCCCAGCGCAATGAAGGAGAGGGTGAGGCAGAGGGCGCAATGGATCAAGTTGCGCAGCATGACCGCTGCGGCGCTCGCCAGCAGCATGAGCAGCGCGGGGATGAGGAAGAGCCATTGCGGGGCTTGGTCCCACGGGAGCGAAAGGAAGCGTTGGAGTAAATCGTGCATGTTACTCGGAGAAGAGGTAAGTGCGGTTATCGGCGGTGTGGTGCCGGGTAAAACAGAGGCGTCCCAGAACGAGGTAAGGGATGCCGACGATCAAGGCGGAGAGGCCCCACGCGGCGGGTCCGCGTCCTGCGTAATGCCAGGTGGCGGCGGCGATCAGCGCCGCAAAGCTCATCGGGAGCATGAATTTCCAGGCGAACTGCATCATCTGGTCGATGCGGAAGCGGGGCAGCGTTGCGCGAACCCAGACCATCGAGAACGCCACGCAAGCGAGTTTCGCAAAAAACCAGCACCAGGAGGGAATCCACTCCAAAAACGGTAGAGGCGACTGATAGCCACCGAGAAAGAGCGTCACCAGCAAGCCGTTGATGGCGAACATGCCGACGTATTCGGCCATGAAGAAGATGGCGTATTTGAAGCCGGAGTATTCGGTAAGATGGCCCGCGACGAGTTCGCTTTCGCCTTCGGGCAAGTCGAACGGGCTGCGGTTGGACTCGGCCAGCGCGCCTAAATAAAAGAGCAAGCACGCCACGAAGCCCCACGGGGTCAGCACGAACCATTTGGGGATAAATCCCAAATTGTAGCCCGCCTGCGCTTCAACGATTCCGTTGGGCGAAAGCGTCCCTGCGACCAGCGCCACGACCACCGCCGACATGACGAGTGGCAGTTCGTAGCTGATCATCTGGGCGATGGCGCGCATGGCGCCCATGACGGAATATTTGTTGTTGCTGGACCATCCGGCCATGAAGACGGCCAGTTCGGTGCCCGCGCCCATGGCGAAGAAAAAGAGGATGCCGGTGGCGAGCTCGATGGGCACCATGCCGCGCCCGTAAGGAAGGATGACCGGCAACACAAGGGCCGGGGCAACCATCGCAATGGGAGCGAGGAAGTGGACGATCTTGTCCGCGCCGCGCGGAACGATGTCTTCCTTGGTGAGCATCTTGATGCCGTCGGCTACAGGCTGGAACAGGCCGCACGGGCCGACGCGGTTGGGGCCGTAGCGGTTCTGGATGCGGGCGATGATCTTGCGTTCGAACACCGACATGAGCGCGAACATCACCATGAACACCGCGATGATCGTCACGATCACGATCAAAATGGAGACGAGCGTCAACACCCATTCCGGCAGCGTGATTCCCACTGCGGAGCCGAGCCACGCGACGCAATCGACGATGAGCTTTTTGCCTTCCACGGGCACGGTTTCCGGGCTCTTGATGATTCCCGGGATGCGTTGGATTAGATCGGAAAAGTTCACGCGTTTTGCTCCGGTTGAGGGGGTTCTTGTGCGGCCTTGGCCGCTGCGGCGGCTTTAGCGGCGGCCGCTTTCTCGGCTGCGGCTTTGGCTGCGGCGGCTTTCTTGACCCGTGCCGCTTCGATCCGGGCGTCGGTCGCTGCCGCTTCGGTCGGGTGAATCTCGTTGTAGTATGCGTTCGACTTGAGGAGTTGCTCTTTGTGGAGCAGCAACTGCCCAAAGCGACTGTAGGAGCTCACCTCGTAGATGTTGTCCATGCGGATCGACTCGAACGGGCAGACTTCCACACAGATCTGGCAGCCCATGCAGACGGAAATGTCGATGTCGAACACCTTGGGCCGCCGGACGAGCTTCCCGTTGGCGTCGCGGTCTTGCACGATGTAGATGCACTGCGGCGGGCATTCCTTTTCGCAAATCTTGCACGCCACACAGCGGATGCCCGCTTCGGGATCGCCGTCGAATACGAGGAACGGAAAGCTGCGCGAGGTCTCGACGAGCTGGGGCCGCTCCTCGGGATACTGTTCGGTGATGAGGCGTTTGGCGTGGGCGCGGTCAAAGTAGCTCCCAATCATATTGCGAGCCGTGACCACCATGCCTTTGATAATGCCTGAGCCGGGTAAGTTCATTCGATAAAATAAGGAGCCGGAAAGTTCTCACGCAAAGACGCAAAGGCGCGAAGAAAGGCAAGGATTTCTCCTCCTTTGCGTCTTTGCGTCTTTGCGTGAGTCATTTTCAAAACGTGGATGCTTAACGGTCTACTTCGCCCAGAACGATGTCGATGGAACCGAGGATCACCATGACGTCGGCGATCTTCGTGCCCAGGCACATTTCTTCGAGCAGGGTGAGGTTGATGAGGCTCGGCGGGCGGACGTGGTAACGATACGGTTTCTCGCCGCCTTCGCTGATGAGGTGGAAACCGAGTTCGCCCTTGGGACCTTCGATGCGCCCGTAGGCTTCGCCCACCGGGGGCTTGAAGCCGCGCTGTTTGGCGGCGGGATTCACGATCGGGCCTTCGGGGATTTGGGCGAACGCTTGCTGGAGGATCTTGATCGACTCGCGGATTTCCAGGATGCGAATCATGAACCGGTCAAAGCAGTCGCCGACGGTCCCGCGCGGGATGCGGAAGTTGAGGCGCGGATAAACGCCGTAGCCGTCCACTTTGCGGATGTCGTAATCGACGCCGCTCGCGCGAAGCACCGGGCCGGAGAGGCCGCCGTTGATGGCGCGTTCGCCGCTCAAGACGCCGACGCCCTGGAGCCGTGCGAGCAGGATTTCGTTGCCGGCGAGCAGAGCCTCCATTTCGTCCACAAACGCCGGGTAGGTCTCGACGTAAGCGCGCGCTTTTTCAAGCCAGCCCGCCGGGAGATCGCAGCGGACGCCGCCGAAGCGCATGTAGTTGACCATCATGCGCGCTCCGGTGAGCCATTCAAAAAGATCGAGGATTTTTTCGCGCTCGCGGAACGCATACATGAGCGCCGAACCCCACGCGCCCATGTCGCCGAGGATGAACCCGAGGAACGCGGTGTGGTTCTGGAGACGGGTCAGCTCGCCGACGATCACCCGGATGTATTCCGCGCGCTCGGGGACTTCGATGCCCGCGAGTTTTTCCACCGCCACGGCGTAGGCCCAGTTGTTGGTGATCGGGCAAATGTAATCGAGCCGGTCGGTGTAGGGCATCGACCCGAGCCAGCTATTCTTTTCCGCGAGCTTCTCGTGGTTGCGGTGGAGATAGCCGAAGACAGGCTGCAATTTGACGATGGTCTCGCCTTCCATCCGCACGTTCATGCGGAAAACGCCGTGGGTGGAGGGGTGCTGCGGCCCGAGCGAAACGTCGAGGGTGCTCGCCCCGGCTCCGTTGGCTTCGCTTAACGAAACTGTGTGCGGTTGGAAACTCATGCGTGGGTGGCGGCGGCTTTCTGGACGAGGTCGCCGTGCGGGGTCGGCTCGTATTCGTAGTCGTCGGGGGCGACGTAATCTTTGCGCAGGGGAAAATCGACAAATTCATCCCACATGAGCAACCGGCGCAGGTCCGGGTGGCCTTCAAAACGGATGCCGAAAAGATCGAAGGCTTCGCGTTCCTGGAAATCGGCGCTCTTCCAAACCGGCGTGAGCGAGGGGACGATGGCGTCTTTGTCCCGGTCGCCCGTACGTGTCCGAAGGGTGATCGGCCCGTGCTTTTTCGCGACGGAGTAGAGATGGTAGACGGCTTCCAGATGGTCCGCGTAATCGACGCCGCTCACGTTGGAAGCGAAATCCAGGAGCAGTTCCGGGTCGTTCTTAAGGAACTCCGCCACTTTGAGCGCATCTTCGCGATGCACCAAGAGCGCGTGTTGCCCCGAGGGGCTTGGGTTGTTGAGGAGTTCGACGCGGGCTTCGGGAAGCGCGGCGTTGATCCGGGAAAGTACGGTTTCAGGAGCGATCATTCGGCGGGAACGGCGGTGCGTTGAGGACAAAAGACGTCCGGGTTGGCCGGGGGGATCAAATCGTGCGGGCCGTAGACGGGCACGGGGTATTCGGCGGGAGCAGCCGCATCGGCGTGACGGGGCAGGTTTTCCCCGAACAGACGCTGTTTCTCGATCTTCTCCTGCAAAGTGATGAGCCCTTGGAGCAACGCTTCCGGGCGCGGCGGGCAGCCGGGGATGTAGACATCCACCGGGATATAACGGTCGATGCCCTTGAGGACATTGTAGCCTTCCTTGAAGGGGCCGCCGGAAATCGCGCAAGCGCCCATGGCGATCACGTATTTCGGCTCGGGCATCTGGTTGTAGAGGCGAACCACCAGCGGTGCCATCTTTTTGGTCACCGTCCCGGCGATGATCATCAAATCAGCCTGCCGGGGCGAGGGGCGAAAGACTTCCGCGCCAAACCGCGCCATGTCAAAACGGGCGGCGGCGGCGGCGATCATCTCGATGGCGCAGCAAGCCAGGCCGAACTGGAGCGGCCAGAGGGAGTTTTTCCGGCCCCAATTATATAAATCTTCAAACGAGGCAATGAAAATGCCCCGTTTTTGCAGTTCCTGTCTGAGCGCGTCGTCAGTCATGAGCCAGCCAGTTTGGCTTGACCCCGGCAGGTTCGCAAGACCCAGTTTTGCCGAGTCCGGCCCAAAAATTGTCCATTTCCGCCGATCAAGCGCCTTAAACAGCGCAAAAATCAGCTAGTGCGCAGTTTTTTGTAAACAGGATGATTCGCGACAATTTCCTTATGGCGATCCTGTTGGTGAAGAAACGCGTAAGGTTTCCCGTCTCCCTGCAAAATCAAATGCTCTGGCGACACCCTGATATTCTTGTAGGGCACACAGCCCATGGTGCCGATCGGTCCGGTATCGTTGTCCACCAACTTGATGTTTGGTGTAAGCTCCTTTCGAATGATGTAGTTATGTAGACCTTGGTCGTCTCCGGGAACCATTTTCATGGTATGAATGGTCATTGCATAATCCACCATGTTCTGAAGATAAGCATGAATGCTTTCGTAGTCACCCAAAACCGTTCCCGCACAGGACGGCTCGAAATGCCCCACTTCCTTCAGCCCTTGTTCTCCAAAACATTTCAGCACCATGTGGGAGTTCGCGCGACAGGACGCGATGGTGAGCCCTTTTCCCTCGCCAAAGCAATAGAGCCCGGGCGCTTCGATACGTGCAAAAACGTCGTCCTGGAAAATGGCATCCCGGCTGTCAGTCAACAGAATCCAGCGCGGTTTTTCCGCGAGGCTTTCGATGTAATCGAGGTACAGCAGCGAGCGCAGGAAAAACAGGTTGAAAATGCAGCGCGCGAGCGCCCGGCGCGAACGCTCGCTTTTCAACAGAGGAAACACCCGTTTCCATAAAGGCCAAAGCAGGCACTGTGGGTGCCTCATCCGGATGCTGAGATAATTGAAATTAACGAGCTCGGTTGCGCTTTTGGAAAGGAATGCACGGGTGTCGGCGCTCAGGTGACTAGTGAAAACAATAAGATCGGCGTCCTTTTGAAACAGCTCAAAGGAGCACACAAAGGGCGCCATTTGTGCTGGAGAGAGGCCACGGACCGTAGTGAGGACGAGATTGCGTTTCATTTGGGGTTGCTCCTCTGAGCTTAAAGGATAGCCCTAGGATATTACAATGGTTTCTTTCCAGTGGAACCAGCGCAATTGGCTTGGGGGCTCTCGAAACCATAATTTGTTTGGCTTCATGAGGTGATTTCGCAACTTCTGCTGGATTTTACCCGGTTATGACCTTTCACTGCGTGGGGGAACATCCGATGACCGACTTTCTTTTTATTCTTGCCGCCATACTCCTGAGCTTGGGATTGCGGAGCTTTGCCCACCCGGTGCTGTTTAAGCTCGGCTCGTTTGGGATGCTTGGCACCTCATTTCTGGTCGGGTATTTCGCCACGGGCCGATGGGAAACGGGAGCTTTCTTCGCCGCAAGTTGGCTGCTCCTGCCGTTACTGGAAATTTTGACCCGGGTGCGCAAAGCGCGTTTGCCCATGGTGAAGAACTTGCATCACCAATACCCGCCTTCGCGCGAGCTGTTCCCCGATCTGCTCGCGCTGACGGAGGAGATGGAGGAGGAGGGGTTTGAGCAAATCGACGACGCGGGCTGGGATTGGGAGGATCACCGGCAGTTCTTCCGGCTCTTTTACAAGAGCGACGAACGGTTGCAGGCCTCCATTTGCCTCGTGAACCAGGCGAATGTGGCATTCTATTACCTGAGCTTTTCATCGCGGGGCAAAGACGGGACCTCTTGGACCACCTGGAATTACCCGTTTTCGTATTCCATGAAATTCGCGCCGCAGTTTCGGACCAATCGGCTGCGGGGCGACCACAGCGTTTTGGAGATGGCGGAGAGCCACCGGGAGTTCCTGGCGAAATCGGGTGTTTTGGCGGAAGGCCTTACCTTATCGAATCCCGAAGAGTTGCAGGTTTCCATGCAGCGGGATATGGAGCATCAAATCGCCCATAACATAGCGGTGGGAGTCTTGTTGCCGGTGGAGCCGGGAACGGTGCGCTATTCCTGGCGGGGATTGCTCTTCGTTTGGGTGCAATTTTTGCGCGAATTCGTGCGGTTCTCCTGAAGAGGGGTGAATTTCAAGAGGTCTCGCGCAAAGGCCGCAAAGCACGCAAAGGCAAAGATTATTTCTTCGCGTCTGTACCACGCCGCGCTGGAGGAAGTGGCCCAGGCCACCGCCCAAGCCATGGAAACCGTGGCAAACGAGCTTCCGCCCGGCTTCCCGGAGAAACTCCATGCCTCAGTGCAACGCGGCCTGATCGCCCGACTACTATTGCTAGAATAGAAAATGAATAGAAAAAAGCTTTTGGGTAAATTCTTTCGGACACTGCATATTACCGTTTTAGCGGCAATCCAAGTGAGTGTGGACTGAAATTTGCCTGATGCTCCGGTGTTTTCATTAAAAAATACCGTGATAACAGTAAAAATATTGACTTTAGGCGAAGCGCAACGTATTCATCATTAAATACAGCAAATTATACCGCTATGGCGGGAATATGAGCCCCCTCAACGTAATCATCAGAGAGCATCGTCGAATGGCCGGCCTTTCTCAATCCGGGCTGGCAAAGCTCGCCGGGGTGGGTAAGACCGTGGTCTTCGACCTGGAACACGGAAAGCTGTCGATCCGTTTCGACACGCTGACGAAAATCCTGGCGGTGCTCAACATCAGCATCCGCTTCGAGAGCCCGGTAATGCAACAGATTCGCGGGGAAAGAGCGGGTGAGGAGGTTCCATCGGCATGAAGAAGGCCGAAGTTTATCAGCAGGGCGCGTTTGCCGGGGTTCTCGAAGAACTCGACGGTGGGGGCTGGCGGTTCACGTATGCGGACGGTTACACCGGTCAGCCTGTTTCATTGACAATGGCCGTGGCTCAGGCGGTTCACGAATTTGACAGGTTCCCGCCCGCGCTTGAGGGGTTGTTGCCGGAGGGGAGTCAATTGGAGGCCATGCTGCGCCGCTACAAACTCGACCGCACCGACCTTTTCGGACAACTGGTTGTGGCCGGCCAGGATCTCGTCGGCTCGCTCACGGTGAAGGAGGTCGGATGAAATGCTGCCTGATCACCTACGAGCCGATGGAGGGCGACGGCGATTATTCCCCGCGCGGGCTCAAACTTCTCGACCGCAATCTCACGTCGTTGTCTTCGCTGGGCTACACCGCCGCCGAACAGCGTCATGAATCGCTGGAGCGGGCGGGCAAGATGTCCATCCAGGGGGTGCAATTGAAACTGAGCGCCGTGCTCAAGGTGAAGGCGGGCGCGTTCGAGGTGGTGGATCGCAACGGGCGGTTCATCCTCAAGCCGCCGAGTCTCGATTATCCCGAATTGCCCGAAAATGAGGACCTCACCATGCACCTCGCCGCCGCCATCGGCATCGAGGTGCCGATGCATGGTCTCGTAAAGGCGCGCGATGGTTCGCTCACGTATTTCATCAAACGCTTTGACCGCGAGGGCCGGGCTCGCGTGCCGTTGGAGGATTTCGCGCAGCTTTCGGGTGCCAGCCGCGAGACAAAATACGAGTCCTCGATGGAAAAGGCAGCCGCCGTCGTGGACCGCTTCTGCACCTTTCCCGCCATCGAGCGGGTGAAACTCTTCGAGCGCACGCTGTTTTGTTTCCTCACCGGCAACGAAGACATGCACCTGAAGAATTTCTCCCTCATCACCCGCCGCGGCCGCATCGACCTTGCGCCCGCCTACGACCTGCTCAATTCCACGATTGCGCTGACAAATCCGAAGGAAGAAATGGCGCTGCCGATTCGAGGCAAACGCTCCCGCCTCACGCGAAACGACCTGTTCAAATACTTTGCAAGCGAGCGGCTCAATATCAACGAGCGCGTGCTGGATGAGATGATCGAGCGATTTCAGGCGGCATTTCGCATTTGGGATGAACTGCTCGCCGCGAGCTTTCTTTCGCCTGAGAAAAAGACAGCCTACGCGGCTCTGTTGGCAGAGCGGAAAGAGCGGCTGAAAATGTAAATTGTTGCCTGCAACAGCCACAGCATTGGAGATGGAGTGGTGTTCCGACTTTGGAATGGAACGAAGCTTTATTCCAACGCGGTGCAATGGGTAGCCCAACGTTCCATCGCCTTGCGCTGGCAAATTTGGAGTGCGCTCCTGTGCTACCTCCTGTTGCGATTTGCGGCGCATCTTTCGCGATGGGCCGGCAGTTTTACCCGGCTCTTCATCCCGCGCTCTTGCGAAGCTGTGGGACAGCACCGCCGCCAACACACGGCCAACGATAGGAGGAAGCCCTCGAAAATTCTTAACCTAAATCCGGAATTGAGGCTCGCATGATAAAGAGAAAGCGCCATGCGGGAATCGAACCCGCGTATGCAGCTTGGGAAGCTGCCGTTCTGCCATTGAACTAATGGCGCCTATCGAGGCGAAAAAACTAAACGCAGCAGGGTGCGAGGGCAATAAAAAAACAGGGAGCAAGTGTAAACATTCGGGCCAAAAAGGACTTCAAAGCTTGCAGCTTTCGGTTTTTTGCAGAGCGTGGATACCCGCGAAGCCGCGTAAATGCAGCGATCTTTGGGGAGGTTATTGCCAGGAAAGCAAGTCGGTAATGCTACTGAACGCCCTCGGAGTTGTCAGAGCGTCTGGTTGCGTCTTTTTGTTTTTGACGTAATAATAACCCACTGACGCAACCCCGACGCCAAACGAAGGGTTCGTTGTAATATCTGTAAAAATGCTGCCCGCACCTATGTCCCCCGCATAGTCGGCGTCAATAAAAACAATATACTGCGTTCCCCACGGGTCATACCACTTCCCGCTGGAACTGTTTACAGCGGATTTTGTCGCAACTGTGTCCGCCGCAGTGACTACTTTGGGCTGTAGGAATTGGATCTGCCGCGGGTTTTGGGGGCTCGCTGCTTTAGAATCCGTGTTCGTAAACCACGAGGTCGTGCAGCGCAAGATGTCGATAATCGTGTTATTCCCCTGCGTGCCAACGCCATAAATCGCCAGCGCGTCCGTTGTTGCGCTCGCAACGGGTTGGGGATAGCGCCCGTATTCCGTATAGTAGGATGTGACGCCCATGGCGATCTGCGACATGTCGTTTTTGGCTGAGACGCGCTTCGCAGACAACATGGCAGTCTGTGTCCCGCTCAATGTCAAACCTGCCAGGATGGCGATGATCGAGATCACGACCAATAGCTCGATGAGGGTGAAGGCGGAGCCCGACCGACGGGAATGGATGGTTTTCATGGGGGAGATGTTTTCAAAGAATACTCCAGCGCGCCGATGATGACAACGGCTTTTGCTCAACAATTCGCGCCTCCCGGCCAAAACGCGCCGGTTTGCCGATTTCTATTTGAGAAGGAGGGGGTACACATGAATCGAGGAAAAACATTTCGCAGTCGTTTTGATATGCGGCTTCACCAATTGCAGGATACCGCCGATGACATCCAATCCGCAGTGCGTGACCAGGCCACGGCGCTCGCCGAACAGACCCGCGAGGGCCTGCTGCGCGGGCAAAAAACAGTCTCCGGCTGGGAACGCTCTCTGGAGAAGTCGGTGAGCTCGAACCCGATGCTTTATGTCGGCGGCGCTCTGGCTGTGATCGGGTTGCTGTTGCTCAAGATGATGGTGGATCACCGTAAATCCTGAAAGCGGCGAGGGAAATAGCCGCAAAAGATGCGCAAGGAGGCGGGTAGGGACGGCACTCCGTGCCGTCCGATGAACGGGGTTTGGAAATCCAGCGCAACGGCTCAACCCCATCGGCGCGGGGAAACGAACAATTCGAAGGTACA
>JBAXCI010000009.1:0-25199 GCA_037141555.1 Verrucomicrobiota bacterium
CGACGGCAACTGCATGGGTGAGTTCCTGCGAAACGCGTCCCGTGATGCCGCCCGTCGCGGCGGGATCAGGCGCGGTGTAAATGCGGCCCGCCTGAGCCCAGGCATTCGAGACCGGAAAAAAGGCGAGAAAAAGGAGCATCACGCAAAGCCGCCAAGCCGCAAAGCAGGGGATTTCCGTATCTTTGCGCCTTTGCGGCTTTGCGTGAGAATGGTTTCCGTTCATGGCTTTTTGGCCCACTCTTTAGCCTGAGGCGCGAGCGGGTGTTTCGGGTAGTTGTCGGCGAAGTCGTTCCAAATCTTGCGCGCCTCCTCTTTGCTCCCTTTCTCGTAAAGAATGCGCGCTAAATAATACTGCGCATCGGTTTGGAACGGGCTGTCGGGTTGCACTTTCTGGAACGATTCCAGCTCCGCAAGGGCTTCGCTCCAGCGTCCCAATGCGAGCAGCGTGCGGGCTCGCAGGAGCAGGTAATCGCTGTCAAATTTCACCATGGGCCGCCGCCGCTCCCATTCAAAGAGCTTTGCCTGCGCTTCCTTGTTGAACCCTTTCTCCAGCAGATCCCGGACGGCGAGCGACGCGGCGCTGTCTTTCGCGGCGAGCGCCTGTTCTTTATCTTTTGTTCCAACGCTTTGGTATTGCGCGGAGGCTTCCTTGTAGTTTCCCAGCAGCCGCCGCAAATCGCCAATGCGGATTTTGGAAGTGCGGTTCGCCTCGTTGTTGAGGTTCTGAAACCCGATTTGCGTGAGACGTCCGACGCCTTGCGGATCGCGCTGGCAAAATACGATGAGATCCATTTCCATCTCGGCGATCTCGACGGCATAAGCCCTCTGTGTGGCGACCGGGAGGGACTGGCTCAAAAGATAGAACTCCTGTTTGGCCTGTGCGGGGTCGGTCTGCGCATGCACGCGGATGGTCGCCATTCGCGTGAGCAGCCAGAGCGGATCGTTCTGGTCTTGCTCGGGGCAAGCCGCCGCGAATTTCGCGACGTCCTGGTCCGTGCCAAATTCCTGAAGGAACGCGAGCCGCAGGTGAGTCGTTTCGGGCCTGAATTTATTGTCGGCCTCAGCGAGGATCAGGCCAAGATAGCGGCGCACGTCGGCGGGGTTATTGATGGAAGCCCGCTGAGGCCGGGTGGGGATGTCGAGACGGAAGAGTTCGTTGAGCGTGACGCCATTGTGAGTGATGAGGCACTTGATGGTTTGCGAATCATTGCCGGTAAGCACCCGGTAGCCCGCGGTTCCCGTCACCATTGCGCCGTCATCGAATTCCCAAGTGGCGGACCACCCCTCGGTATTCCGCGGGAGGCGGAGGTCGTAGTGGATTTCATAGAGCCCCTGGTCGGCGTGGTTGATGAAGGTCTCGACGCTCGCCTTCGCCAGCGGCACCGGTTGGCCGTCCACGCTTTGGATCGAGCCCACATGCGCGGAGCCGGGGTGCACCCACGCTTCCGGCGGGATGGTTTCAAAACCGGTGGCCGTTTGCCAGCCGAGCACTGAAGCCGCCCCTTGGTGTCCGTCAAACGGATTGTCGCCCTTTGCTGCATAATAATCGATTTTCACGAGCCCTTCCGGGCACGCGATGGTCTTTCTGGTGACGGATTTCGTTTGGGCTTCCGGAGTGTGTTGGCCGGGCCATCCGAACTGAGCCTGATCATTCACCACCACAAAAGAACAGTCAGAGGATAGGGTATAAAACGTGATGTCTTTGGCCTTCGGATTGCGCAAATAGCCGCTGTAATGCGTGAGGAACCGGGCATTGGGCCCAAACGGATTCCCGGCGTGGTAGATTTGCTGGACGAACCCGGCACCCGGAAATTCCCGGGATTTTGCCCATGCGGCTTTCAGGCTCAGCAATGAGTCAAATTTGAGGTCATTGGGGGCGGGCCGCGTTTCCATCAGCAGGCTCGTGCACGGGATCCATTCCGGGCAAATGCGCAGCCTGTTGCCGCCGAAATAGAGGTAATACGGAGTGTTCGGATCGAGTTTTTGGGCGAGCAGAAGAATGCGTCCTCCGGGGCGATAGCCGACTTTCGCAAGCGCCTGCGGCTGCCCATCGCAATCCGTCAGGACCACGTCGGCGAGATCGGGCCGCGCCTGGCCAAATTCAGGGAGGTTGATTTGGAAGCCCGCCTCTGGAACTTCCGGGGCGACGTTCGGTTTGATTGCGACCCGGTACGGCGCATCGGCGACCGTCCACGCGGGGGTGGGAGGCGCGCCGCAAGCCGTGGAGGCGAGCAATAGTAGGAGAAATGTGGCGATCCTCATTTTTCCTCCTGGAGCGCCCGGTAGTAATCCGCGACGGCTTTTCTATAGGCGCTCGGAGCCTTGCCTTCATCGCCGCCGAGGAGCTGTTTGTCCTGCGTGCGCGCGGCATCGCCGGTGGTGAGGCTGACGACGTTCCCAGGCAGGATGCCGCCTTTGACTTCGGTGAGCTGGGTCACAATCTTCTGATGCAGATTGCGGAAATCTTCGAGGCGTCCTTCCTTCAATGCGCTTTGCGATTTATCCATGAGGCGAGCCGCGTCTGCAAGACCCTTGGCGCGCAGATAAAGCAGGCTCGCTTGCCCGTAAGTTTTCGAGGTCTTCTCCGCCAGCAACGCTTGCTGGACGGCGAGGGCGTCGCTGGCTCCCATGCGCGGCGCGTTGCTTGCGCGCAACGGTGCATTGCCGTCCATTCCGTTGCGATCGCTGAACCCGCCCGCCTTGCCGCCGCCGGTCGCGCGCGCTTCCTGTATGCCGCCGTCGTCCTTGATCTGGCCTTGCTGCATCGGGTCGTTGGTCCGGCGTGCTTTCGGCGTGCTTCCTTCGAGATTGCTGGCGGTATTGCCGACCATCTCCCCGTCGCTCATCCCTTCGCGACCGCCGCTGGAACGTCCCGTTTGTTCATTTTGGTTGGGCCGCGTGTTGCCGGATTTCCCTTGCGCGCTGAAGCCCGGCATCGGGCCGTCGGCGACATCCCAGCCTTGCTGCGCCATGGCGAGCGCTTGATTGGATGCCGCGTCCTGGGCTTCCTGCGCAAGCCCCTCCTGCTCTTTCAGAAGATCTCCCACGAGATCCTCAAACGCATCCGGCAACGGCAGGTTGGGGATGTCCGGCATCTCCGTTTTATCGAAGTTTTCGCAGAGCCATTTGGTGGAGTCGTTCTTATTCGGAAGCCACATCTCCAAATCCTCGGCGACCTTTTTGGCCTGTTCAATGGCTTGGAGCAACGAGTCTTCTTTTTGAACGGCAACCTCGCTCGGCTTGATATTGCCAGCGGCGGCGTCGGCTTTATCGGCCTGGATCACGTCTTCATAAATCTGCGTCAACTCCCCGCGCAATTCGTTCGAGGGCCGCATGTCCGGGAAAACATGCGCGTCGGTGAGCATCTGTTCGACGACCTCCGCCATGAGATCCTTGCCCTTCTTCATCTCCTCGGCGGTGGCGACATCCTCGGGGCGCATGTCGGCTTTGCGTGCAATCTCTTTGCTCTTCTCCACCACTTCGCGTTGGATCTGCGCGAGCTTTTCGAGTTTGTCGGCGAGCTCCTTTGCCGCTTTTTTGAGGTTCTCGGCTTCGCGTTGTGCTGCGGCGAGTTGCCATTGGTTGAGGAGTTCGGCGATCTTCGCGAGATTGCTGATAACGCCGCCCTGGATCTTTGCGGAAGCCGGGAACGTCCGGTTTTGCAGCGGTTCCGCCGCCGCGAGCATTTGTTCATAGATGGCGGCTTCCTTGAACATCGCGACCGCTTTGGTTAGCCGATTGCGAAAATCCTGGTCGCCAACGGAGGCGTCCTGCGCGGCTTTCTCCAGCCCTTTGCGGACGCGAACCGATTTATCCGCGAGGGCGTCCTGGCGTTCGGCAAGCGGCTTGGCGTCGGGTGGCGTGGCGCGGTTGGTATCGCGGAAAAGTTCGCGTTGATTGCGGAGCAGTTCTTCCACGCCGGAGACAATATCCTGGACCTTTCCTTTGGCTGCGTCGTTTTCGGCGGATTTCAACGCACCTTGAAGCCGGGCCAGAATCGCGGCTTCGAGTTGCACGGCTTGCGAGAGCGATTCGATCTGCCGGGCCGCGTCGGTGATCGCGGTGCGCAAGGCGAGGATCGCGGCGGGCAACTCCTTGTTGCCGAGCGACTGCAAATTGGCGCGAGCCTCGGGTGCAACGGACTCCGTGGCGGCAGCCAAAACGCGAGCGGTGTCGGCGATCTGGGATTGGCGATCCAGCAGCGGTTGCAACGCCACGTCACGCGGTGCGCCGAGGGCGGCTTGCGTGCGTTCGAGATTGGTCGCCTGGAGTTTGATGAGTGCTTCAAAATCGCCGACGGCTTTCTTTGTCGTGTCGGCTTCCTGCGCTTTGACCTGGTCCTGCGAACGCAGTGTCACGATAATCGGTCGCGACCAGGTGACGCCGGGTCCGCTTACGTCGTTCTGATCTTTGGCCACCAGCGCAAGCGTCACGCGGTCGTCCTTGGCATATTTGGCGAGCGGCACTTTGATCGTGGCGGTGAACGCCTTTTTCCCCGCCGCCTCTTTCCAGATGCTGATGCGCTCGGCCTCCTGCGTCTCGTCGGTGGTGCGGTAGAGCGCGACGGATTCCAAGCCGAAATTGTCGGTGGCGCTGAAGGTGATCGCGAGGGAGTCCTCGCGCGTGGCAAAGATTTCTTTGCCTTCCGGCGGGGCGGTGACGGTGATCCGGGGCGGTTCGTCGGCAACGATGGCGATTTGTTGCGTTTCGCTGTCGGAAATTCCGTCGGTGTCGCGGTAATCGAATCGCAACGATGTATTGGATGTCACAACGCCGCTGACGTTCCAGGCCGTCGCGCTGATTTTTTGAACGGCCATGCCCTCGGGACCGCAGCGGAGCTCATCCAGGGGACTGTTGAACTCCAGGGCGAGGGAGACGCGGCTGCCGGGAAGGATATTTTGCAGCGAAGCGAAATCGCGCCGTGATTCCTTGGCTAGTCGGGCATAGGCGGGCGGTTCGATCTCGGCTCCGCGCGAGACAATGGCTGTCCGGGGGCGCACGGAGATTTGGTAGACCGGCGATACGGCGTCGCCTGCATCAACGCGGTAAGCGAACGGCTCGCGCACTTCTTTCCACGCGCAGGTGAAGACCGGGGAGCCGACCTCGTGATCCATCAACGCCTTTTGCCAAGTGCCGCCGGACTCGCGTGAAAGCAGCCAGACACCCTTGGGGATTTGCCCTTCCAAGCGGGCGGTGACGACGAGATCGCGCCCGTTGATCACCCGCGTGCTGCCGGGGGTCAGGACGGCGATTTGGGTGCGCGTGAGGGGCGCGATGGCGCGACCCGGCAGGAGAATGCGCGCTGCGGAATTCGCAAAGTAAAGCGGTCGCAATGCCGCGAAAAGCCCCAAGACCAGCACCGCCGATGCGAGGGCGAGCGCGAGTTGCTTGAGGAGCTTGAAATCAAACACGCGCGACCATTCCACCTCCGGGAACGGGTCTTTCATTTCTTGGAAGATCGCTTTGCGGAAGCCCGAATCCGGAGCCAGTTCGCGGTCGAATTGCACCGCGCTGATGAGGGTGTTGCCGGAACCTGCGGATGCGCCTTCGATCCGGCGCGCGATGCTCGACTCGGAGATGTTGGGCAGCGCGGCGCGGATAGCGACGGCCAACCCGACGAGCAAGGGCGCGACGACCAGCAGAAACGCGGCCCAGCGGGTCGCGGAGCCAAAATGGAATTGCGAGTCGGCCAGCAAAAGAACGGTCAAGAGCGCCAGCCCGACCGCTGTTCCCGAAAGGAGGTGCCGGACGCAGCGCGACCAGCGGAACCGCCGGGCCGCTGCGCGCAGACGCTTGTGAACGTGTTGTGGGTTTAAGGCCATAAGGTCGTGATCTCTATAAAGATTGGGCCTTCAGAACGGGTCGCACCGGGCTTGAGGAGGATATCGCAACTTATGCCGCGGCTGCTGAAAAAGAGCGCCTGGGGTTGCTTGAGAGGTCCCTCACTGCGTTCGGGATGACAAGCACTTTGGCTGGGTCTTATCATTGCGCCTCCTTTATTTTGTAGAGCCGGAAATTGGCGAAATAGGATTTTCCGCCGTTTGGCGTTGCCGCGTAGGTGTAGGCTTTCAGGGAAAGCCATTCGGGCGCGAGATCTTTGCCGCCGACCCGCGTTGTCTTTGGCAACGTGAACTCGCGGGAAACGGTTTGCCAATTCTTGGACTGCCCCTTGGGATCGGGAATCTGCGCCCGGTAGACCGTGAGGCGCGGGGGCTGATCGGCCGTGGCCGGGATGCGGAATTTGTCCGGCTGCGGGATCGGCGCAGGGTCCGTCATCCATGCTTCCACAAAGGTCTTCGCGTTGAAATCCCACGTGAGGCAATCGATTTCCACGCGGTAGGTCGCGCCCGGTTCGGCTTTGATGAACGCGCTCTCGACCTTGCCTCCTTCGTTGCCCGCCACGCCCGGCGGCAGGTCGATCTGCACGCACTTGCGGCCGTTCTGCGAAGTCGCTGAAATGTAGGACTTGTTTTTGATGTAGGGCTGCGCGTAGGGGAAATCGATGCGCCAATGCGCAAGCGGCGGGACCGCGCTGAAATCGCCATTCGGGACGAGATTGGTTTGGGCGTTGGCGGGGAGGGAAAGCGCGAGGATGATGGCGAGGAGTGCGAAGTGCAACTTCGCGAGTAAGGCATTCCCAAGTGCAACTTGGGAACGAGAGGGGGCGCGGGCGAACCCTCTATAATCCATCATCTCCTCGTCTATAGTCTTTCTTCTCATGGCAGGTTCCAGAATTTTCGCGTGGCCCATTCCGCGGCGAGCATCAACAACAGGAACGCCACGAGGAGCGGTTGGTTCCAGCGGTCGATGAGCTCGATGCGCGAGGTGTGTTGTTCGGTTATGTGCAGATCGCGACGCCAGTTGTCCCACTGGTCTGCGGAATAATACGCGCCGCCGTTGGAGCGCGCGATGCGGCGTAGCGCGGTGCGGTCAATCGGCTTTCCGGTGAGCTCCGTGGCGGGTTGGGTGACGACAAAGCGCGTCTCGCCCTCGATGCTCAAGCCATTGACGACGGTGGTGGCTTTGGCTCTGAAAACGCCGTGGACATTTGGCTCGACGGCGACGCGGTACCCCGCCACCGGTTTGCCGTCGCGCCCGGTCAACTGCGCCGGGCGCAGGGTGTATTCAAAGGCTTTGTCATCCGGCGTGCGGATTTGCAGCGGGATCGTGGCGGGCGCAGCGGCATCGGGCGTGGTGGTTCGCAGGATCGCGCGGATTTCAGGCTGCTCGCCCGAGACATAATTGGTGCGTTCGGAGAAAAGCTCCAACCGGTTGCTGTCCTGCTTCTGCTGCTCCTTGGGGATGAGCCAGTCCATGAGCTGCGCCCAAAACGTGTCGTAAGGCGAGCGATTGGCCGACCATCCCTTGGCCGCGAGCCGCCAGCGCCAGAGCGTGTCGCTCAGGATCACGATCACGCGTCCCTGGCCGTAGCGCGCCGCGACGATGGCGGGCGACGCCTTGCCGTTAACATTCGTCTCGACGAGCACTTCCGCAGTCGGCGTGACGGACCCCGCGAAATTGAACGTCAGCAGCGGCGGGAAATCTTCGATGGCGGTGAAGAGCGAGCCGAAAACCGGGTGATGCAGCCCGGTGTCGGTGATCTTCATCGGGAAATTGCCTTCCTTGTATTCCGCAGGGAGTCGGACGGGGAGCAGCGCGCCGAGCGGCGTGCGGGAGAGCCCGGCTGTGGCCAGCGAATGAGGGCCGCCGAGCAGGACGAGCCCGCCGCCGTGGTCCACAAATTGCACGAGCGCTTTACAGTGGTCGGGCGTGAGCGCGTCGGGCGCGAGATCGCCCAGGATAACGACCGCCGTGCCCGCCAGCGCTTGCGGCGAGAGGTCCAGCGACGGCGATTTACTGCCCGCGTCGGCGATGTTGACAAGCCGTCCGTCGGCCCAGCGGACAAAGGCGTTCAGTTGCAGATTGCGGTCGGTGACGATGGCTTTGCGCAGGAATTTGAAATCGAACCCGAGCGCGTTTTGCAGGTAGAGCACGCGATTGCCGGGTTCCATCGCTTCGATCACAAAAGGGCTCACGCGCGCATCCTGGTCCGCAGCGGGATCGTTGATGCGCAGTTCGTAATGCACCGCGCCGGGCACGGCTTGCGCAATGGGGAAAGCGATCTGCCGCGTCTGGTCGTCCTCGTTGAACGCCACGGCGCTTTCGTACGCCTTTTTGCCTTCGCGCCAAAGTTCGACGCTGAGCGTTTGTCCGTTCATCCCGTGAGCGGCGATGGAGGCGCGCACTTCGGTGTCCCAACCGGTGACGACGCGCGGCGGGTAATCGAGGTTGGCGAGCGAGAGCCGCTTGCTCTGTTGCCGGGGCTTGAACGGTTTTTCCAGTTCGAAGGTGAAGACCGGCGCGTGCGCGGCAGGTGCTTCCCCTGCCTGCTGTGGAGCGGCTGGAGCGGTGGAGCGGCTGTCGTCGGAGCGATCAAGCCCATCGCTCAGGAGCAGGATGCCCGCGAGCGGCTGACCGCGGAAATGTTCTTCCAGGCGGGCGATTGATCCCGCGATATTGGAATGGGTTCCGTCGAATTTCAGGCCGTCGATGGAAGGGTGTTCGGCGGGGACTTGATCGAATGCGAAGAGGCGCACGTCGAAATCTTTGCGAGCCGCTTCCAGCGCCGGGGAATGCAGCCATTTCAGGATGCGGCCCGCGCGCGTGGGCTGGTTCGGATCGACTTTCTCCGCCATGCTTTGGGAGTTGTCCACGAGCACCGCGAGTTGCGGGCGAAGCACCGTGATTTCCTCGCGCCGCTGTTGCGGTTGGGCCAGCATGACCACCAAAGCAATCAGGGCCGCGATGCGCAGCACGGCCAGCGAAATGGCTCGTCCACGGGAATGTATCCCGCGATGCATGCTCCACAAAATCGCGCCCGCAACGGCCAGCGCGGCGAGAATGAGCCAGGTGATGGCCAGCACGGGATGGAACACAAGATCGGTCATGGAGCGCTCTCCTGGTTGGCTCCGTAAAACGGCACGCCCATCCGGCGGCGGTTCAATCGACCGGTGAGGATTTGCTGCCCGTCGCCTTGAGCGCGCCGACGCGCCATGAGATTGGCAAGGATTCCCTCAGCGGCGAAGACGAGCAGGGCGGCAATCAGCAACAGCGGCCAGACCGGCACCAGCCCTTTGCTGCGCGCGAGCCATTGCGTGAGGGCTTCGTGGCCGACGAGTTGCGTGCCGGCGGCGAGTTTGTCGAACGTGGCCGTATCGAGCGGCCGCAAATTCGATTCGCTCCGGTCGGTGTTGACGGCGAACACGAGCGTCTCTTCGCCCGCCGAGGCTTGGTAGAAGCCGGTTTGTTCCGCGCGATCCAGTAACATCGTGCGGGCATCGGCCCCGGTGTTCAACACGCGGGATCGCTTCGAGCCGTCGGGCTGCGTGATCACAACGGTTTTGTCACGCGGCAGCGCCGGAGGGAGCGGAACGGGGTCGCCCACCGAGAGCCGCAACGGCTTGCCGCCTTGCGCTGCGGAGAACCGCGCGATCTGCTGCACCAGCGGCACAAAGGCGGGCGAGAGCGGAAAATCACCCCACGTGCGATCCGCCGAGGCATTGACGATCACGATGCGCCCCGGCCCGCGTTCGCCGTAGATCAGGAACGGAAGCCCGCCCGCCGAGTCGTTGGCGGAGCCCAGCGTGAGCAGCGTTTGAGCGGCGGCGCTGAGTTTCCAGTCGAAGAGCCGCTGTTGGGGCAAGGCGGGGAAGGGAGTGCCGGTGTCCCAGGCGTCGGCAAAAAGCGGGTGGGTCGCGTCGGCGATGCGCACCGGCTGGCGGCCCGCTGCGAGATTGCGCGAGGCTGTCGGTTGGCCGGGGAGAAAGGTGGCGTTGGAGTAATCGCCCAGCCGCGTCTGGTCGCCGGGAAAAAGGACGACCGTTGCGCCTCCATCCAGAAACCGTTCAAGCCGGGCCACGCTCCGGTCGCTCAATTTTCCGGGATCGGCCAGGAATACCGCCGTCTCATTTTCAATGGCGGTTTCGTCGAGTTGCGAGGCGGCGATGGCGCGGACCTGGATGGCGCTTTCCGCCCCGGCGGCGAGCGCTTTGCGCAGGAAAAATCCGGGCCGGAGCCGCTCAGGGCCGATCGATGCGCCCTCGGCCACGAGGACGCGCGGCGATTGGTAAACGGGCAATGTAAAATAGTAAGTGTCATCCGCGGCGAGGTTGTCGCCGGAAAGGCTGGCTGTGCCGCGCGCCCAACGTCCGGTGACAAAGGGAGCCTGGAATTCAAAGCCAACCTCGACCGCCGCGCCCGGCGGCACATCGGCGGTTCGCTGCGCCACGCGCTCGGCGCCGATGGATATGCTCACAAGGTCGTGGAGGGTTGTGGACCCGAAATTTTCCACGGTGGCGACGCCCCGCACGGTCGAACCGGGAACGAGGGTGGGGGACTGCAAACGAATCGCTTTCACGCAAGCGTTGGGAGCGCCGAGCGCATCGGGCCGCACCACGACGAGTTGCGGTTCCGCTTGTTTCCAAGCGGTGTCGAAGACGGCGGCGGGATTCGCAATCGTGCTGCGCCAGCCGGTCTCCTGGTTATCGGTGAAAACAAAGACTTGCCGAATGCCGCGTTCGGCGCGCGCGGCGATCTTCCCCGCCTCGCGCAGGGCCACGGCCCAGTCGCTGCGCGTCGGCGTGAGCCGGATGCTCTCCAGCGCTTTGCGAGCCACGGCGCGGTCGATGGTCGGTTCCGCCACGAGCAGGTCGGCGCGATCACCCGCCGCGATCACAGCCACACGGTCGCCTTGTTTCAAATCGTTAAAAACCGCCAGCGCGCAAGTTTTGGCCGTGTCGAGCCGGGTCTGCCCTCCGGCGAGGTAGCCCATGCTCATGGAGTTGTCGATCACGAGAACGACCGTGCGCGGCACTTCGCCGCCGAAGATTTGCGCCGTCCGCGCGAGCATCACGGGCCGCGCGGCGGCGAGGATCACCAGTAAAAAAAGCAGGCAGCGCAACAGCAAGAGCAGCAGGTTTTCGATCTTCGAACTCCGGCTGGTTCGAGCGGCGATGGCTTTCAAAAATCGCAACGTGCTGAAGGGCACTTCCACCACCCGGCGGCGATGCCATAAATGGATGAGGATCGGCAGCGAAAGTGCGCCGAGTCCGTAAAGCAGCCATGGAGCGAGGAAGGTCATTTATGGAGTTGGCAGCGGGAAGAGGGCCTCACGCAAAGCCGCAAAGGCGCAAAGTTGGAGAGAGCAAGAATCTCTACTCGTTTTCTCGATAGACCGCCGCGCGCGCCCTCCCAAAGCGGCGTCAAGCCGCCGCAGTCCAAAACGCTTCGCGCGCTTTTTGGGTGCCTTTTCTTTGCGCCTTTGCGGCTTTGCGTGAAAATAAATCCGGCTCATAACGACATCCGCCTCCGGTCGGCCAGGTATTGGTGAACGAAATCCTCGAAATTCCCGGCGGTGGAGACGAGGCGGTAATCGACATTCATCACCGCGCATTTCTCACGGCATTGGTCGATGGCCTTTTGCAACTCCGCTTTATAGGCAACGCGCGCGAGCGCGGGATCGAGTTCGAGTTTCTCGCCAGTTTCCATATCGACAAACTCCGCGACGCGCTCAAAGGAAAGCTCCAGCTCCGCCGGGTCGAGGATTTGCAGGAGGATGACGTCATGCATCTTTTTGCGGAAATGCGCGACGGCCCGGAAGACGGCTTCGGGGTCGTCAAACAGATCGGACATGATGACGATCAGCCCCCGGCGGAACGACCGCTCCGCCAAGGCGTGAAGCGCGCGCCCGGTGTCGGTGTGGCCTGTGGGGCGGTGCTCGGCAAGGCGCTCCAGGATCAGCCGAAAATGACGCATGCCGCCGCGCGCGGGGATCTCCTGGCGCAGTGCGTTGTCATAAATGGTGAGCCCCAGCGAGTCCTGCTGTTTGCTGATGATGTAACCGATGGAAGCAGCGATGCGGCAGGCGTAGGCGTATTTGGAGAGTCGGTCGCCGGAGCAGTATCCCATCGAGCCCGAGCCGTCGATGATGACGTGAACGCGCAGGTTGGTCTCCTCCTCAAATTGCTTGATATAGTAGCGCTCGGTGCGCCCGAAAACTTTCCAGTCGAGGTTGCGCAAATTGTCGCCCTTGACGTATTGGCGGTGGTCGGCGAACTCGACGCTCGCCCCCTTGAGCGGGCTGGAATGGGAGCCCGCGCGGAATCCCTCGACGATGTAGCGCGAGCGGAGCACAAGCGATTCGAGCTTGCGCATGGCTTCGGGAGTGAGGAAATCGGCGATGCCGGGCATGGTCAAAAAGTGACGGCAAAGAGTTGATCGGGCCCGGCCATCAAGGCCCACTTATCGCCGAGGTAAACGAGCGTGAAGTCTCCTGTTTTTCCGCCGGGTTGAAGCGTTGAGGTGGAGGCGGCGAGCCGGATTTCCAAAGCGCGTTTGTCGCCGAGGTTGCGCAACGTCAGCTTCCAGGCTGGAAGGACGGGAGGGGTGCGATGGGCGAGCGGACTGAGTTCTGGAAATCTGGCGGGCCCGAGTTGATAGCGCTGGCCTTTGAGCTTGGCGAGACCTTGCGGGGCGCGCGGTTGGTAAACCCACGGCTGGCCCCACGGGTCGAGCCTCAACGGTTCGGGCAAGCTTGCTTCGATGGCCGAGAAGGTGTCAGGAAAACGGATGTTTTGGCGATAATACTGACGCAGCGCGGCATCGATTGTGCGCATCTGAGCCCGCGCAAGCCAGGCGCGGGAAACTTCGGCCACAGCATGGGCGATGGGATCGTTTTCACGATCCGCCGCGATGAATGCGCGCAGTTCGTTGACCCAATCCGGTTCGAGCGGTTGCGCTTTGGATTCGGCGCTGGCGAGGATTTTGAGGAAGGTTTTCTGGAACTGCGCCGCCGGTTTGAGTTCGGTTGGGAGTGAGGAGAAGGTCTCCGCCGGTTGCGAGGCTTTGACTTCCAGCGGCCAGAGGTCCGGCGTGGCGGCTTGGACGCAGGGGGTGAAAAACAGGAGAAGGAGGAGGGCAATGGAGTTGCCCAGACAAGTGCGTTCCCAAATGGAGTTTGGGAACGAGAAGATTCCTCTCTTTGCGTCCTTTGCGTTCTTTGCGCGAGACTCCTTTGTAAAATCTGCGTTCATCTGCGAAATCTGCGGATTCTCCCTCAATGCGTCACCGCGTAGTAGAGGACGTTCACGCCCAGCGCGGTGGCGTCCTTGGACTCGTAGCCGAGCGCGTACGGCGCCAAGGCGTGTTCCCAGCCGGCGCTCAGGTCATTGGGGGTGTAGATGACCGAGAGCGTGCCGTTGAGTTCGATCCCCAAAAGCTCAGGGGCCAGTTCGATCTGGTTCTCGCGGCGCACGGCCAGCGCGGGGCGGGCTTTGACCACGGCGGCGTTGAGCGGTTTCACAAAAATCTCGTGTCCAGAGGGGAGCGCCGCGAGCGATTTGCCCGGCAGCACTTTCGCGATCTGCTGGCGGAACGCGGCATCAAAGGTTTGGCGGCCTTCGCCGGCTTCCGCGAGCAGCACGCCGCCATTATTGAGGAACCGGCGCAGGGCGGCGATTTCCGCCTCGCTCAACGCGAAATCCGTGGTGCCTGTCATGTAAAGGAACGGCATTTCAAAAACGGCCGGGTCGGTGAGGCTCACGTCGCGCAGTTCAAAGGAGACCGGCGTGCCGGTGGCCGCGTGGAACTGGTTAAGCAACATCGGGAAGGCAGCGGCGCGCGTTTTCCAAGGCCCTTCGTGGATGATCTGGCCGACGCGGAATTTGCCCGCGGTTTTTTTGTCGGCGTTGACGAGTTCCACGCTCTTGCCAACGCTCCGCCCGGCATCGCGCATCGCGGTGATGTAGCTCATGATGTTTGCCCCGATTTTGCGCGCGTCGGCATCCACATAGCCCCAGCTCTCATAATGGCTGGCCTCCCAGCCGAGGGCGAAATCCCAGCGCGAGATGAAGATCGCCGTGCGGTTGTCGAGGTCCACGCCGTCGAGCCAGGGGTAAGGGTCGGTCGCCACTTTGTCCCGGACCATGCGGGGGCGGTAGGTGATCTTGTCGATCTCGTAAAACGAGTGGAACACCGGGTGATCCATGCGCACCCGGTAGAGCGTGTTTTCGGGCAGGATTTCCTGCGCCGCCTGTCGGGCGGACCGGTAGAAATCCGGGTTCCCGACCAGCGAGTTGAAAATGATCGTCCCGCCATTGAGAAGATATTCCCGCAAGGTGCGCACCTCGTTTTTGGTCAGCCTGAACGGCTTGTAGCCCGACCGGTAGAGGATCGGGTTGAGCTGGGCGTCGCTGGAGATTTCCGCGAACTGCTTGGTATTGGAGCTGAAGTTCACCTTCATCTCCTGGCTCATCCATTGCAGGAGCCCTTTCAAGTCGTTCGGGGTCCGCGTCCAATCCTCGGCGTCGTTCGTGGCTATCTTGGTGAGCAGCACGGGCGGTTGCGGCGGGTTTTTCTTCTCCTGGCGTTTTTGGAACACGGCGGGGTACGGCAGCGGCGCCATTCCTTCCGAGGGGGAAATCTGAGCGGGCGGCGGCTTCGGCCTTTCAAGAGGGGGCGGCTCAGGCGGGCGAGGATCCCCAAAAACATTCGAAACCAAGGCAATCGCAAGAAGACAGGTGAGAGAAAGAATGCGTTTCATGGTCTGAGGGTGTGGAAGGAGAAAACAGGAAAAATCTATGCTTAAAAATTCGATCCGGAAACATTTCCTTTATAAAAAGGAATGAAACACCGTTTTGTTAAGCAATGATTTGGCAAAAACCGGAAAATTGTTAAGGAACGGTTAAATCCGGGAATTGCACAATCCGCATTGACGGCGGGAAGGGAGCACTTAAACTAGCCACCGACATGGCTTTGCTCCGAAATATATTCTGGTTGGCGGTCTTTGTGTTTGCCACGCTTTGCTTTGTGGTTCTCTTTGAAAAAGGCACGGATAAATTCGTGCCCAACGTGCAGAAGCAGATCAAAGATTTTAGCGCTGCCGTCCAAGAGCAAATCGCCCCGGCGAAGACCCCCAAAAAAAACTAGCTCTCACCAGGCGTCCGGTTCGTCGAGAGCGAGGCATCGTTTGCAGTCATTCCTCGAGTTCCCGATTGCATTGAATTCGCGGGGGGTGTTATTTTAACGCTCTTTCCCATCCCCCGGTATGCCATTAAAGACTGAAAACGAACTCTCCGACAATGCCCGCAGCAACTGGCAAAAAGCCGTCAGCGCCGCCGAAATCCGCAACTTCGGATACGCCGTCACCCTTCTCCAATCGGTTCTGAAAGAAGCGCCGGAATTCCTGGAGGGCCGCAAGCTGCTCCGCCGGGCGCAAATTAACCTGACCAAAGGCAAGAAGAACTTCTTTGGCGGGCTCTCGACGCTCGGGTTCAAAGGGCCGCAGTTGGTCAAAAAGGACCCGATGGCTGCCCTGGAGCTCGCGGAAAAAAGCCTGGAAAGCGATCCTTTCAACAACGCCGCCAATCACTTGCTGAAAGATGCCGCGATGGCGCTCGGACAGTTTGAAACCGCCGTTTTTGCCCTGCAAACGCTCATCGAGAGCGAGCCGAAGGACACCAAGGTTCTCAGCGAATTGGGCGATCTTTATTTCGGACATGGAGATGCGGACAAAGCCCTCAATGTTTTCAACAAGGTGCTTGAGCTCAACCCCAACGACATGGTGGCCAACAAACGGGCCAAGGACGCAGCCGCCGCAAACACCATGAAAGTCGGCGGATGGGAAAAAGCCGTCGACTACCGGGACCTCATCAAGAACAAAGACGAAGCGGTCGCGATGGAGCAGAAAAACCGCGTGGTGAAGGACGACGCCTCCATCGACGCCCTGCTGGTCGAACTGCACGCAGAGGCTCAAGCCCACCCGGAAAGCATCGACATCGCCCGTCAAATCGCCGCGCTCTACGAACAGCGCGAGGATTTCGTCAACGCAATGGCCTGGTACAACTACGCCAGCGAACTTGCCAAGGGTTCGGACGGCTGGCTGCTGCGCAAAGTGGCCGACATGCAGCTCAAGCAGGTTGAGCAGGCGATCCAAGCCCGCCAGGAGTGGCTGGCCGTGGCCGGGGAATCCCACGAGGAAAGCCAGCGCGTGCGCGAGGAACTCAACGAGCTTCTAAAGCAAAAAGGCGACTCCCTCCTGGACGAAGCCCGCAAACGGGTGGAGCGCAACCCCACCGACCTGCTCTTCCGGTTCGAGCTCGGCGAGCAGCTCATGGAAATCGGGCAGTTTACCGAAGCCATTCCCGAACTGCAAAAGGCGAGGGGAAACCCCAACGTCCGCCTGCGGGCCATGAGCCTTCTGGGCCGGTGTTATGTAGGCAAAGGGATGCTCGATCTCGCCGTCAAGCAGTTCACCGACGCCTCCAGCGAGATCCTCGCCATGGACGCCCTCAAAAAAGATTTGCTCTATCAACTGGGCCGCCTGCACGAGCAGATGGGGCATACGGATAAGGCGCTCGCATGTTACAAAGAAATCTACGAAGTCGATTACGGCTATCAAGACGTCGCCCAGCGGGTGGAGAGCAGTTACACGGCGGGATAGGCGGGGAGCCGCCGCGCATCGGCTGAAGGGCCATCCTACGTCAACCGCACCGGCACGCCGTGTTGCGCCAGGTATTCTTTGACTTGCCGCACGGTGTACTGCCCGAAATGAAAGACGCTGGCGGCGAGAACCGCATCCGCTTTGCCGAGCGCAAGCACTTCGGTCATATGCTCCAGTTTCCCCGCGCCGCCGCTGGCGACCACTGGGACCGCGACGCTTTCGCTGATGCGCCGCGTGATGACCAAATCATATCCCGCCTTGGTCCCATCGGCATCGATGGAATTGAGCACGATCTCCCCCGAGCCGAGCGCAACAGCCTTGATCGCCCATTCCACGGCATCCATCCCGGTCGCTTTGCGGCCACCGTGTGAGAAAACCTCCCAGCGATCCGGCGCAACGCGCTTGGCGTCGATCGAGACCACGATGCACTGGCTGCCAAAACGCTCCGCGCCCGCAGTGATGAGTTCCGGCGTGGCGATGGCCGAGGAGTTGATGCTGATCTTGTCGGCCCCCGCCTTCAACATGAGGCTCATGTCGTCCACGGTGCGGATTCCGCCCCCGACGGTCAGCGGCATAAAGCATTGATCCGCAGCACGTTCGATCACGCCAATCATCGAAGCCCGCCCGTGCGCGCTGGCCGTGATGTCAAAGAAAACCATCTCGTCGGCCCCCTGTTCGTTGTAGCGCAGCGCGAGTTCGACGGGATCGCCCACATTGCGCAGTTCTCCCGCCTCGGCCTTGCCGAATTGCACGCCGCGAGTGACCTTTCCATCGTGGACGTCGAGGCAGGGAATAATGCGTTTTGTCAACATATTAGGTAAAATGTAGCCGAAAGAGAATGACATCGGCAAGGGTTGCCGGGATTTTTTAGGGTGAAACCTGATTGTGCCAAATTTGATTGCGTTGTCCGCCCTTGACTTTAGCATCGCTCCAAGGACGAAAAGCAGTTAAAAACGGATCATAAACCACCATTATGGGCTATGGGAAATATTGAAACAGAGAAATCTGCGGAGTCGGAAAACAGAAAAAAGGGAGCATTCCACATTTCCAAAGAACCAGTGGTTCATGGAACGCCGGAAGAGAATGTTCACAAATACGAGGCGACCATCGGGGAAGCGCCGACTGGAGTCGTAGGAACTCCTGCCTTCGAGGATCTTGGGTCGCTTCCCTCCACCTACGGCTCGAAATCCCTGTTTCTCGTAGCGCGCGACCCGCAATGGCTTTTTTGCTATTGGGATATCGATTGGAGCGAATACCCCACAACCCGGATGCGTTCGGGCAAGGTGCTCCTCAAAGTCCATGATGCCGTCGGCGGCTCGGAGGTCTACTGCGCGGAAGTGAGCCCGGAAGCCCGCAATTGGTATATCTCGGCAGGTCGCGGCAATGCCACCTATTATGCCGAACTCGGGTTTGTAAACCAAGCCGGGAACTGGGAGCAAATCACGCGTTCCAACGAGACGACCACGCCTTCGGATGGCATTTCCGAACAGATTTCCGACACGTTCGCCACGGTTCCCTATCATCTCGCGTTCCAGAAGATGCTCGACATGGTGGAACCGGCTCGCAGCGAGGGCGAATCGCTGCTCGAAGCGCTTTCCCGCATCCAGGGCGAAGGCCGCAAACTCGCGTTCGTGCTCGGGCAAGCGCCGGAATGGACCAACGAACAACGCCGGGTTCTCGCAACCCTTTTGGGCAATAACGTGGACGAAATGCTCGCGCTGGAACCGGCGGAAATCGACCGTTTGCTGCGCCAGCAGTTGAAGGCGCGGCTCTTTAGCGAAAGCGCCAGCGGCGTATTGCCGGAAGGGTTCACGCTTGGCGGTGCGAGCCTGTTCAGCGGCGTCGGCTTTGGCTTGAGCTCGTGGTTGGCATCGTGGAGCGCCGCGCTGGAAGCCGGTGAGATCAGCTCCTGGCTGAGCTCCTGGCTCGGTGGCGCGGAAATCGGAGCCTTTGCCTCCTGGCTGGCCTCGTGGCCCGGGGCTGCGGAAAGCCGCGCAATCAGCTCCTGGCTGGCTTCGTGGCCGGGAGCGGGCGCTCCCAGCAGTGCTCTCAGCTCGTGGTTGGCCTCGTGGCCCGTGGCGCAGAGCGGCGGGCTGAGTTCCTGGCTCGCCTCCTGGCCCGGTGCGGCACAGAGCGAGTTCTGGAGTTCGTGGCTCACTTCCTGGGCAGTCGCCGCAGGCGCGTCGGAGACATTGCAAAGTTCATGGCTCAGTTCGTGGCAGGCGGCGGCCAAAGGCGAGTCGTTCTGGAGTTCATGGGTATCGTCGTGGTCGGGAGGCGCGGGCGTTTCCTCGGTCACCTCCTCCTTTATGAGTTCCTGGCTCTCGTCGTGGCCGGTGGCGGCCGGGGGAGAATCCAGCTTCTGGAGCTCCTGGCTTAGTTCCTGGGCCGGTGGCGTTGGTGGCGTGTCGAGTGGCTTTAGTTCCCAACTGGGAGCGAGTTGGAGCGCGCAGCCGTTCGGCAAGCCGAGGGAGTTCTTCCTGCACGTGAACGCCGAGGTCATTTTCTACGGCGGCACGCATCCCGACGCAAAAGTCTGGATCGACGACAAACCGGTCCGATTGAACGCCGACGGCACATTCCGGCACCACTTCATTTTCCCGGATGGCACCTACGAAATCCCGATCGTCGCCGAATCGCCCGATGGCGTGGAACAGCGTTCGGCCATGCTGCGTTTCGATCGGGCCACCGGCCGCTGCGGGGTGGTTGGGGCGACGCCACAACCGGCGTTCCTGAGCGAACCGATGGGGCGCAAATAAAAGCCGCCAGAGAAGCTACGACAAGAAGAGTCAGACGACCGTTGCTGCATTCCTGCCCTGGCGGGGTTGGCCTGCTCTTAATCCGTAGTCCCTGGCGGCACAGGGACTATCGCCGGTTTTTTGCAGATGACAATTTTTTTGTGTCAATCAGCTTGCATTCCCTGTGGCGGAGGGCTTAGAAATACCCCCCTCCACAGGGTGCCTTCTTCCCCCCGCGCATCATTCAATGAATACCTCCCATATGGCCAGTTCCTCCCTTTTACCCAGAATAATACTTGGTACAGCGATTCTTCTCACCGTCGTTGCCGGTGGCAAAAACTTCCTAAACAAAGGGGCTTTGGATGAGGCTCGCAAAGAAGCAGAAACCCAGAAAGTAGCTGCAACAACCGCATTGGATCAGGCCAGGAAAGTGGCCGAAGTCGCCAAGACTTCCAGCGAGAAGCTCAAAGCCGCAGCCGAAGCCCAAAGCGCGGCCGAAGCCAAGAGCTCCGCTGCGAGAGCCGAGATTGAAAAGGCCAAGAAAGACGCTGAAGAGGCATTGGCGCAGGTCAAGACCAAGGAAACGGAAATCGCCGAGCTGAAAACAAAGCTGCCCGCTCCAAACGCCGCGCCGACTCCTGTTGTTCCCGCCGAAGACCCTGCAATGGTCAAGGCGCTGGAAGAAGCAAAGGCGCTGGCGGCGGAAAAGGAAACCCTTTTGAAGACCGTCCAAGTCAAGGCCGAAGAGGCCGACAAGAAAGCCGCCGCTCTTGAAGCCGAAAACCTGCGGCGTGTCGCGGGATTGAACAAACCGGGCTTGGAAGGCAAAGTGCTTGCCGTCAACCCGAACTGGAGTTTCGTTGTCCTGAACATCGGCGACAGGCAGGGCGTAGTGGCCGGTTCCTCACTCATCGTCAAACGCGCCGGCAACCTGGTTGCCAGACTTCGGGTGACCTCCGTTGAACCTTCCACCTCCATCGCCGATATCCAGGGGACCACCTTAAAGGGGGCCACTGTGCAACCCGGCGACGTGGTGATCTTCCCCGGTTCCTAGTTTTATGTCTCGGTTGTTCCTGTTTCTTCTGGTCTTGAGCGGTTCCCTGTTCGTGGGCGGGTGTGCGACGGAACCTCCCAAACCGACCGATTCCAAGCCGATCAGCACCATGCCATTCAACCGGGTGGAACGCTGGGAGGGCGCAGGAATGATGGGCGGCATGATGGGCACGCGGTAAAGAACGGAGCGGCCCTTGACCGAACGCAAAATTTAAAGGCGGCTGAGAAATCAGCCGCCTTTGGTTTGGTGCGCCCGCTCCAAGATTCCCTTGGGCAATCTACGATGCCATCGCGCGGACGGCATCATAGAGGCGGGGGGACAGCGATGCTTTCGCCGGGACGCAGTTTCCGCCACGCGCTCATGATGGCAAGCGTGAGCGACTCCGCTCGCTCAAAGGATTTGGAAGGAGCGCTGGTGATCAAAGCGATTTGTTGGTTTTCGTTAAAATTAAGAAATGTGACAGACTGAAAAAAGCTCCGTCCCGGCAATACGTAAGCAACCGTAAAACCGTGGCTGCGCCAGCCGTTGAACGTCAATGGATCGGGGGTCTCCTGTTTGATGGAGATATCTGTCGCTCCTGCTGGAACAAATCCCAAAGCAGCCTTGCGGTAACTTTCCAGCGTTGTGCCGCTGAAGGGATCATTCGGTTTGAATGGCGAAGCCTTCATCGTCAGCGATCCATCAATATCTCGAAAAATAAAAATGGCCTCGCCTTCTCCTCCGAGAGCGGAAACGCCGCGAGGAAGCTCCATCGAATATCTCGTCTCGCCTTCCATAAAATAGGGAATGTTTTCATTTTGGGTTCCGGTAATCCGCGTCACAAAACGGGGGGTGAGATCAAGACCATAGCCGCTGTGCGCGGTGAAAAGGCATGCGGCGCAGGAGAGAAAGAGAAACTTTTTCATGATGTGAGGATCGCTACCATTTCGACCAAGCACCCCGGCTGAGCACAATCCCGTTTGTTGAGCCGGGAGGGGATTTGCTTGAATAGTTGGTATCGAAATTAAACCGGCGGCTGGGGGCGCTGTAATACTCTCCAGTCTTTCCTGGCATGATCCATGCCTGCGTGGCGATCTTGCTTGGGAAAAGCTCCACCATGGAGCCGAAATAGGTGCAGTAAATGCCGGACCACCCCTCAAGGAATCGAGGGTAGTTGATCGCCCCGCCTGAGTAATAGGTGCTAGAGATTGAGTCAGAGCTAAGATACCCCCCCAGGAGGGCCGCGTTGTAGGTGGTGTTTTTAGCCGTTCTGGAACCCAGGGTGCTGCCTGTGGTTCCACTGTAACTGGCGTTGTCTTGCCAATTGTTGGAGAGCAGCGTGACCGCATCGGCGACAATGGCGGCCGGTTTAGGGGTGTACCCAGACTTGTAGTTGGCTTGATCGTTGTTGGCGTTGCCGTTCTTATTTGCAGGGACATCCGTTCCTGATGTTACGGTTGATCCGGTATTGTAATCCCCCTGGATATAAACGGGGTTCATGCTGGCAACGGTCAACCCATCGCTGCCGGATATTATGGCGCCATTTTTCAGGCGGACGACATTTGGATTGGTCGATGTCGTGTCATCGTACACATAAAGCACGTTGTTATAGAGCCCGGTAAGGGAGTTGCTGATGGCGGTGTTCAGAAGGCCGACATCCACATTGACGACATTCATGAATTTTAATTCACGGGAGTCGTAAAACTTGGTTGTTCCGTTGTATTGTTGCTTTGAGAGAGCCTGTGAAAAGGCATAGACTGCGTTGTTGTAGGCGGTTGTGCCCGGTGTGGTTGGCAGGGAGGCTCCGCTGCCGGACACTATGAGAACGGTTTTTCCGGTGACTGCGACAGGAAGGCCGTTGCTGCCGAGGGTGGTAATCGCGATGGAGGAGGAATTGACGTTGGCGGTGGAGGCGGAGGCGGCTGCGACAATATTGGTCCCCGTGACGTGAATGATCATTCCTCCTTTCATTGCTGCGATGTTGTAAAGCCGCCGCGGATTGGTGGGATCGGTTTCCACGGGGTCTACGGAAGTTGGGACCGGCACCTCGATGAGTTCATGGTAGGTTCCGGACACATTAGGGTTCCCGGCATAAGTCGTGCCGCTAAATACAGCATCAAGCGAGGAGCCCATGGGCGACATGGGGGCGACTTGATGAAGTTGTGCAGATGTTCCCCCGGCAGCCCACGTTGGGGCGTAATCGGTTCCACTTGTCTCTGCGGGGGAGCCCACTACGGTAGGGGGTTCCGCCGAGGAAAAGATATAGGGAGCCGCGTAGGATACTTGTCCCTGGATTGTGAAATTGCTGGAAGCGGTTTTTGTTGAAAGGTACATGTTGTGATTGGAATGCATGAGGCCGGAAACAATCATGTTTGCCGGATTGTAAATTTCCAGATCGTCCTGGAAGAAATACATGCATTGAAACAGGGGGACTTCCGTATATTGAAAGAGTCTTCGCGCCCCGGCGCTGGGTGCGTTGGGGTCGCCGTTGTCAACTACTAACCTCGCGGTTGCGGCATAAGTGTAGGTTCGTCCCCACCAGCCGGGGTATCCGTTCACGGGACCGATGGTCACATCCGGTTTGGTATTGGCCGCCGTAATTGCCACGCCGTACTTGTCCAATGCCTGAATCTTCAGCGTGCCGTCGTTCAGGCCGGTGCCGGTTGTGTAGACAAAGCCCATAGTTCCCGGAGGGGTATTGGCTCCCGTAAAGCTGGGGCCGGTTATGGCGAGGGAGGTTCCGCTCAAGAGGAGATCATGCTTGACTCCAATGCGCTTGAGCCAGACGGCATAAGCGTAGTCCACAGCGCCCGCCGCCGCCGCCTGTGCTGCCTGGTATTGACGGCTGCGGTTGGTGTTTTGGGCAACCGTGGCTGTTTGAGACATCACCATGCCGACGAGGATAATCGCCACCAACATGAGGATAATGGTGACTAATAAGGCATTCCCTCTGGTGCGCTTTATGATCATAATATCGTGGCTTACGGTTTGGATTTTAGGGCGATGAAGGAGCTGAATCCCATATACGTATTGAACCCGTCGTTTTGTTTATTTGCCAAATAATTGTCGTAATCCGTTGATCGAACGCGGAGGAGAAGCCCAACAAAATTTTGGTTCTCCAGCGTGACGATGCCGAACTGCGAAAGGGTTGAGGTGCCCGTGTCAATCGCCCTGGTGAGCGTGCGGTAATTGGTTCCCGTGAGGTTCACCGTTCCGTTGGCGTTTTTCGTATACGAGCTGAACATTCTCAACTCTTTACTGGTGCCGCTGGTGCTGATGACCGTGGTGATTATAAACGCCGTGGGCCGCAATAAAGTCGCGGAACACGTAATAGCCACTCCTTGATTATCTGTTTGGTAGGGAATGGCCGATGTCGAGTTGCCATCCTTGTCTTTCATCGGCGGCGTGAACGCTACCGAGTATTTGACTCTGGTTCCATTGGTGGAAGCAACGGTAGGGGTGCCGCTTACCGTTGCCCAATCTTGAAAGCTCGTCGGGACGACCGTCGTGTTGATGCACAGGATGTCGTTGGCTTGGGGGACGGGGGGGGCGGGGATCGCGCTGTTATCCAATTCGATGGTGCCCGAGGTCGCCGTTCCTGCAAGCCCCCCGGTGGGGATTGTCACGGCGTAGGGGCCTCCGACGTAACGGTAAAATCTGATCCCTGGGCCGGTGCCTGTAATCTGCGGTGATCCAGACGTCGCCGCCGCCAATCCCGTGGCTGTGGCTGCTGTTCCGGTGATGTTCAGAGTTGTGCTGAGATCCGCGCCCGTGCTGTCGATGGGAATGGGCTTGGTATAGGCGGTCTGTAACGCGCCCTGCACCGCGTCCAAGGTATTGTGGGCATCCGTTCCCGTAGAGTTGATGGCCCAGACCTTGGAGGTCAGGACATTTGCACAATAAAACAAGCTGTAGACTCCCGCCATCAGGAAGAAAAAAACTGTAAGCCCAATGAGGATTTCGGTGAGGGTGAATCCTAAAAGGGAACTGGGTGTCGGGCCTTTTTTCATTGGTTGTCCGCCGATCTCAGGGTGGTTTCCGAGTGCGTGTAGTGATTCGACTGATAATCGTAATCAATCTGAAATGTCACCCGTCGAACCGCCACGGAGGCATCTGATGCAGTGCCCGTGACGATGACGGGTTCGGCGGTCACGATCCTCCGCAGGGTGCCGGTCACCAATACGTCGGTGCCGGTGCGCAGGATCTGAATGTTTTCGACGGGGGTCCCGGTTCCCCCGTCATCGTCACAGACGACGCCGGTCCCGGAAGTAATCGCCAGGATGGCGGGGGTAGTGCTTGAGGTGAAGGTAACGCTCGAGGCGGCGTCAATATTTCGCTGCACGATGGCGCGCGCATTCGTTAGGAGGCGGGCTCTCGCCGCGAAGCGCTGGCTTGCCAAGAGACTCGAAATGACGGCGGCGCCCAGAAAAACGGAGAAGGCCATCGCAAAAATGACTTCCAGCAGAGTAAAGCCGCACGGGAAGCGGTGCTCCTGGTGCGCACTCCAGGGCTCACGCCCCTTGGGAGTGATGGCGAGGATGGTATCCGGGATGGCGTTGATCATAAGATGGACCGAACCTGATAAACACTATCAAATATAGCATTTTTCGCGCCAATCGCGGGAGGATGAGACATCGGGCGCGCTGATCGTCGGGCTTGCTTCGCCCGGAGCGGTTTCGTAAGGTTGGCACTCATTTCATTCTCATACCCGTGCGCGCATACCTCGATCTCCTCCGTCTGGTTCTGGAAGAAGGCAAATACAAGTCCGACCGGACCGGCACCGGAACGACCTCCGTCTTCGGGGCGCAAGCCCGGTTCAGCCTCCGCAACGGCTTCCCGCTGCTCACCACCAAAAAGCTGCACTTGAAGTCCATCCTGCATGAACTTCTCTGGTTTTTGCGCGGCGAAACCAACGTCCGTTCCCTCCAGG
>JBAXCI010000010.1:0-24992 GCA_037141555.1 Verrucomicrobiota bacterium
CAGACGCTTCTCTGCACACGGCGGTGACGGAGCGGGGCGTGCGCTATGGGATCGATTTTGGAGCCGGTTACTCCGCCGGATTGTTCATCGACCAGCGGGCCAACCGTGCGTTTGTGCGCCAGCGCGCGCCCAAGCGCTTGCTCAACACGTTCGCCTACACCGCCTCCTTTTCCGTGGTGGCGGCATTGGCCGGCGCGCAGACGGTGAGCGTCGATCTTTCCAAGAAATCGCTCGACCGGGGACGGCAGAATTTCGAGTTGAACGGGCTGTCGTTGGAGGGACATCGATTTTTGGCCGACGACGTGCTCGATGTCTTGCCACGGCTGGAGCGGCGCGGAGAGAAGTTCGATGTCATTATCCTCGATCCGCCCACTTTTTCTCGCGGCAACCGGGGTCGGCGCTGGCAAGTGGAGGAACAGATCGAGGATTTGCTTTCTGCGGCCCTGGAATTGGCGGAGGCGGGAGCATCGATCCTGATCTCGACCAACTGCACCAAGCTCGACCGCCGGACGTTGGAACGGACAGCCCGGTTTGCCCTCAAGACAGCGCGGCGCGGCGGCGATTTCCATAGTGAACCGCCGCTGCCGGATTTCCCATCAGGCGAAGGCGCGCAAACATTGTGGCTGCATTTGCGGTGAAAGAGGCCTCGAATTTTCTCTTCCTCTTCTTTCATTCCCAAAGTTTTGTGCTAGGACTAAGGTCCATGCAGACCCGCGAAATCGCTAAACACCTGGCCGAGGCGGCCAGTCATTTTCCTTGGATGGGGACCGTTACGGTGGATGGATTGATGGGACTCGTCCGCGCCGAACTGGGACACGAAGAGGCGCTCGACCGCTTCCTTCCTTACGGCGACCACCATGCGCGCGCGCTCGGGCCGTGCATGATCCTCCACATCATCAGCGGCAACACGCCCCACGCGGGAATCCAGAGCCTTATTCGGGGACTGCTGCTCGGGGCGTTCAACTGGTGCAAAATCCCTTCCGTCGGCCTGCCGGCAATCGCGGCGTTTCGCGAATGCTTGCCGTTCGAGTTGGCGCGCCGGATCATCATTGCCGAGGAATTGCGCGGGGACTGGCTCGACCAGGCCGACGCGGTGGTTGTTTTCGGGCGGGACGAAACCGTGGAGCATTTTCGCAAACGCGTCCGCGCCGACCAACGGTTCCTGCCCCATGCGCACCGGCTCAGTTTCGGCGTGGTCTTTGACGACCCGGAGTTTCGTTCCGTGGCCGACGCCGCCAAATCCGCCTCACTCTACAACCAGCAAGGCTGCCTCTCGCCCCATCTGTTTTACGTCGAGCCGAAGATCGCCCGCGAATACGCGGAGCGGCTCGCCGCGGCCATGGCCGAATTTGAGAAAGAGAATCCGCGTGGACCGGTGACGCTGCCCGAGCAGACGGAGATCTCCGCATTGCGCAAGGATTTCGCGTTCCGCGCCGCGATGAATTCCGAGCCGGGAGAAAAACCGGCGCTTTGGGAAAGCCCGGATTCGACTTCCTGGACGGTATTATTCGATCCCGAGCCGCAGTTCATGGCCTCCTGCCTGAACCGTGTGGTCTACGTGAAACCGATGCCGGTTGACGGCCTGGCAGTAGCGGTTCGCCGCGTTTACAAGCACCTGAGCACCGTGGGAATCTTCCCCGCGACGCCGGAGAACGCCGAGAAAGTTGGCCTGACAGGCGCCTCCCGCATCTGCCCCATCGGCCAGATGCAGTTCCCGCCGCTGACGTGGCACCACGACGCCCAACCCGTGCTCCTGCCGCTGGTGAACTGGGTGGATTTTGAGGGCGATTGCTAAGCCCTCCACTCCCCCATGTCCCTCACCATCCACGAACTGCCGCCCGAAGACCGGCCTCGCGAGAAGCTCTCGTTGCGCGGGGCGGATTCGCTGAGCGATAGCGAGTTGATTGCCATTTTGCTGCGGACCGGGGTTCAGGGAGCAAACGCCATCGAGGTTTCACGCCAATTGCTCGCCCGCTACGGATCGCTCGGGGCGCTGGCGCGCTGTTCGGTAAAGGAGTTGAGCGCCATCAAGGGGATCGGCCCCGCCAAGGCGGTGCAACTCGCGGCGGCGTTTGGGCTGGGAGCGCGGCTGGCTCGGGAGACGTTCACGCGGGTGAAGCTCGACCAGCCCGACCTCGTCTATGAATTGCTCGGCCCGGAGATGCGCGCGCTGCACCAGGAGTCGTTGCGCGTGGTATTGCTGGATACGCGTTATCAACTGCTGCGGATCGAGGAAATCTCGTTGGGTTCGATGAACGAGAGCATCGCCCATCCGCGCGAGGTTTTTCGCCCCGCGCTGATCTACTCGGCGTTTGCGGTGGTCGTGGCGCACAATCACCCCTCGGGCGATCCGACACCGAGCGAGGCTGATCGGCGCATGACCCGGCGGCTGAAGGAAGCGGCGGATTTGCTCCAGATTACGCTGCTCGACCACGTGGTCATCGGTGCGCCAGGGCCCAACGGCAGGCCGGGTTACGTGAGTTTCAAGCAAATGGGGCTGCTCTGATACGCCTTCGCGATGACAAGCAGGCGGGCTCGATGTTTATCGCCTGCCGATACGATTTTTCTCCGTTTTCGGCGCGATTTGGTTCAGTAAAGGACTGTTATGGAAGATCACGCTTTTCTTTTCGATTTGTTAAACACCCCCAGCCCCACCGGATTTGAAGTTGCGGGCCAACGCAAATGGGCCGCTTACGTCCGCTCCCACGCCGACCGCGTGGAAAACGACACCTACGGCACCGCCTGGGCCACGCTCGAAGCCCGAGCCGCCAAAGGCACCCCGAAGCGGATCATGCTGGAAGCCCATGCGGACGAGATCGGCTTCATCGTCAAACAAATCACCAAAGAGGGATTCCTGCGCATCGACCGCATCGGCGGCTCCGACACCGCCACCGCGCGCGGTCGCCGCCTGCAAATCCTGGGCGACAAGGAACCGGTGCGCGGCATCATCGGCAACACGGCCATTCACTTGCGCAAAGACAGCATGGGCGACGAAAAAGCGCCCAAGATCCACGAGCTGTATGTCGATGTGGGCGCCAGCAACCCCGAGGAAGTCGCCGCGCTCGGGCTTCGCGTGGGGCACCCGGCGGTTTATGCGGACCAGGCCGAGCAACTCGGCAGCCGTTACGTTGTAAGCCGCGCCCTCGACAACCGCATCGGCGGCTACATCCTCTCGCAGGTCCTCGCAAATTTAAGCCAGCGCAAAGAGGCGCTCCGCTCCACGCTGTACGCCGTCAACGCCGTGCAGGAGGAGATCGGCGGGCACGGAGCCAAGATGGTCGCGCACCGCTTGATGCCCGACGTGTGCATCGTGCTGGACGTTACCCATGCGACGGACACGCCCGGCATCGACCAGGCCCAGCATGGCGATACCAAACTTGGCGGCGGGCCGAGCGTCACCCACGGCACCTGCAATCACCCGGCCGTCATTGCGCGGCTGCTGGAAGTGGCCCAACAACTCAAAATCCCGATCCAGCACGAATCGTCCTCGCGCTACAGCGGCACGGATACCGACGTGATTTTCCAAACCCGCGATGGCATCCCCAGCGCGCTCGTATCCCTCCCGTTGCGCTACATGCACTCGGTGGTGGAAATGACCGACCTGAACGACGTAAAACAAGTCATCGAACTGCTCACTGCTTTCGTCGAATCCATTTCGGAAACCGACTTTTTTGGGGTGACTTTGTGACTTCCCGAGCACGCGTCCTTGTCGTTGACGATCACCCGCTGCTGCGGCGCGGGCTTGTTCAAATGATCGAGAGCGACCCCTCCCTGCTGCTTTGCGGAGAGGCCGACAGCGTGGCCACAACCATCCTGGCCGTCGACAGCGATCCCCCACCCGATCTCGTCGTTCTCGATTTGATGCTCGGGGACGAGGACGGCCTGGAGCTGATCAAACAAATCCGCGCCCTGCGCCACAGCCTCCTGATTCTCGTCATCTCCATGCACGACGAACTGATCTACGCCGAGCGCGCGCTGAAGGCTGGAGCGTCGGGGTTCATTATGAAAAACGAGCCGCCGGAAGAGGTGCTTGCCGCTGCGCATGCGGTGCTCGGGAACCAGATTTATCTCAGCGGCCGGATGCGCGTCCTGCTTTCTGAAAAAGGGCTCGCCACCGACCCGTTCCGGTTCCTGGTGCCACAAGCAGATCCGCCGCTCTCCGACCGCGAACTGCACGTGTTTCGTTAGATTGGCGCGGGCCTGTCCACCAAACAAATCGCGGATGCGCTCCATCTCAGCGTCAAGACGATCGAGACTTACCGCGAAAACCTCAAATACAAGCTGCGCCTGGCAAATGCCCGGGAACTCCTTGGCGCTGCAAAAAACTGGGTGGAAAAAACAGGCTGAAACCGTCGGATAACTCTTACGCCTTCTTCGCCGTGCTCTGAATGTAGAGCTCCCGCAGTTGCTTGAAGTCCACGATCACGGGCGAGTGCGTCATCAGATCCGTGCCGCGGTTGTTCTTCGGGAACGCGATCACTTCGCGGATGCTTTCCGCGCCGCAGATGAGCATGACCAAGCGGTCGAGGCCTAGCGCAAGGCCGCCGTGGGGCGGCGCGCCGAAGCTGAACGCCTTTAAGAGATGCCCGAACTTGACCTGCTGTTCCTCCTCGTTGACGCCGAGGACGGCAAACATCTTGGCCTGGAGCTCCTTCTCGTGGATACGGATGGAGCCGCCGCCGAGTTCGACGCCGTTGAGCACCACGTCGTAGGCGACGGAACGCACTTTGCCGTAGTCACCGGCATCGAGGAGGGCCACGTCTTCGTCCTTGGGACGTGTGAAGGGGTGATGCACCGCCACCCATTTGTTGTCTTCGGCGCTCCAGGCAAGGAGCGGGAAATCGACGACCCACAGGAAATTGAGCGCCTCGTTGCCTTCGTTGAGCTTGAGCAGATCGGCCACGCGCAACCGCACCCGGCCCAGGATTTCGCACACCTGCTCCCACGCGCCCGCGCCGAAGAAGAGCACGTCGCCTTCTTCAAAGCCCATGCGGGCGGCCAAGGCGACCTTTTCTTCTTCGCTGAAAAATTTGACGATGGGCGACTCCCAAACGCCGTCTTTGAGCCGGATGTAGGCAAGGCCTTTCGCGCCGAATTCGACCTTCACCCACTCCTCCCATTTCTTGAGCTGTTCCTTGGAGAAGGCAGTCGCCGCGCCCTTGGCGTTGATGGCTTTGATGACGCCGCCGCCGTCGAGCACGGAGCGGAATACTTTGAAGCCGGACGCGCCGAAGAGATCGCCCACTTCGGTCAGTTCGACGCCAAACCGGAGATCCGGTTTATCGGAGCCGAAGCGGTTCATCGCATCGCTGTACGGCAAGCGCGGGAACGGCGTCGGGATGTCGATGCCTCGTGATTCTTTAAAGATGCGGGCGAGCAGCCCTTCGACGAGCGTCTGGATTTCTTCCTCCGTGATGAAGGAGGCTTCGAGGTCGATCTGCGTGAATTCCGGCTGGCGGTCGGCGCGCAAATCCTCATCGCGGAAGCAGCGGGCGACTTGAAAATATTTCTCGATCCCGGCCACTTGCAGGAGTTGCTTGTACTGCTGTGGGGCTTGCGGCAGCGCGTAAAACGAGCCGGGGGTGAGCCGCGAGGGCACGAGGAAATCGCGCGCGCCTTCGGGGGTCGGGTTGGAGAGGATCGGCGTCTCGATCTCCAGGTAGCCGCGTTCGTCGAGGTAATCCCGCGTGGCTTTCACGACGCGGTGGCGCAGTTTGAGATTTTGCGTCATTTCGGCGCGGCGCAGGTCAAGGTAGCGGTAGGTCAGGCGCAGGTCTTCGTTGGCGATCTTGGAGTCAAGCGGGAACGGCGGCACGTCGGATTTGTTGAGCACTTTCAACTCCGTCGCGATCAGTTCGATTTCGCCCGTGACGAGCTTCGGATTGACGGTTCCCTCGATGCGCGCGCAAACGCAGCCGGTGACCTGGATCACGTCTTCGCTGCGCAGGTCGTGCGAGAGTTCGGAGACCTGCGGGTTTTCCTCGGGGCGGAAGACAACTTGCGTGATCCCTTCGCGGTCGCGCAGATCGATGAAAATAACGCCGCCATGGTCGCGGCGGGAGTTAACCCAGCCCGACAGGGTGACGGTCTGGCCGATGTGTTCTTTGCGGAGGACGTTGCAGAGGTGGGTGCGATACATGGTGATTAAAGAAAGGAATTAGGAAGCCAATCGCACGGGGAGTTCGTCCAGATTGACGAGGAGTTCTTCCCGCGTGGCGAGGATTTTCATTTTGAGTTGCGGCCATTCGTCGCCGATGACCAACGCGCAGCGCGCTCCGGCTTGTTCGGCGGCCTGGAACTGCTTGCCGACTTTGGCGGCGGAGAGCGGGTAATCGACGCGGAACCCGAGGCCGCGCAGTTGCTGGACGAGCCCCAGCGCGTCCACCCGGCGCGTTTCGTTGGCGATGATGACATACACGTCGGCGGCGTGGCGTTGCGCGATCCACGCTTTCATCTTCTCGGCGGCGGCAGGCGTGGCGTCGATGAGCTCGCCCAGAACCACGTCTCCCATGCCAAACCCGATGGCCGGGAGCGTGACTTTGCCATCGCTCATCGCGTTCATCAAATTGTCGTAGCGTCCACCGCCCGCGACGGCGCGCAGCGTCTTCTTGCGATCGAACACCTCAAACACCAAGCCGGTATAATAGGCCAGCCCGCGCACGATGGTCGGGTCGAGCTGGTAGAAACCTTTCAACCCGCGCGCGTCAAGTTCGGCGGCGAGGGCGTTGAACCGCTCGAAATGCGTGCCGGGATTGGCGATGAACGCGCGCACTTCTTCGAGGCAGATGCCGAACGGCTTGAGCGCGGCTTCGGTGACCTCGGGTTTGTTGCGCTCGATCTTATCGACGATTTGCAGAAACGCCGCGAGGCCCGCTTCGTCGAAGCTGCCGTGGGCGTCCAGGAACGCTTTCCACGCGTCGCGATCGCTCACGCGGACCACAAAATCTTCCCCGCTGAGCCCAAACGCGCGCAGCATGTCGATGGTCAGGGCGACCATCTCGGCGTCGGCAGCTACGGACGACTCGCCCAGGAGATCGCAGTTGAGCTGGCCAAATTCGCGTAACCGCCCTTTTTGCTGTTTCTCGTAGCGAAAGAATTGCGGGGTGCAGAACCACTTGATCGGCTTTTTGAAATCGCGTTCGCGGGCGATGATCATGCGGGCCAGGGTCGGCGTCATCTCCGGGCGCAGCGTCACGTGGCGTTCGCCTTTGTCGGTGAAATCGAAAAGCTGGCCGACGAGTTCGCCGCCGCTCTTTTTCTTGTAAAGCTCCACCGTTTCGAGCATCGGGCCGTCGAACTCGACAAAGCCATAACGGCGCGCGACTTCGCGCCACGTCGCAATGATGTAATTGCGGCGCGCACAGTCTTCCGGGTAAAAGTCGCGAAAACCTGGCAAAAGTTGCATAGGAACGTCGAAACTATCCTCCCCGCCGATCAATTCAAGTTCGGAAACGGGCATCCGCAGATTTGTTCATTCTCACGCAAAGACGCAAAGGCGCAAAGAGAAGGAATCCCGATCTGGCTTTTCCCTCAGACCGACCCCACAGCCTCCGTTGCAATGCCACCCAAGGCGCAGACTTCCCCGCGCAACCGGCTGGCCAGCGCTTTGCGGTCGGTGCCGGATGCCCGCGATGCGCCATAGGTCAGCGTGGCCCGGACGCGCCGTTTGCCCAGCAAATTGAGCAGGTGCGGCCCCAGGACGGTCTCAGGCCGGTAGTAGGCGACTTCGTCTTCCACCGCTCCGTCTCCCGGTTCCAGTTCGTAGCGCAGGAACGCTGGTGTGACCTGCCACGCGTTATCGACCAGTGGTGCCAGCAGCGGCGCGCGGAACGGCAAGACCCCCCCGCCGCTCGAACTCGTGCCCTCTGGGAAAAACGCGAGCACGAGGCCCGCATCGAGGACGGTGGGCATCTCGGTCGCGATCCGCAATACGTCGCTGCGCAGTTCGCGGCGGATAAATAGCGTGCCAGCCCATTGCGAGAGCATGCCAAAGATCGGCCAGTGGGCCACCTCCGCTTTGGAAATGAACACGAGCGGCATCCGCGAGGCGTGAACCAAAATGTCGAGATAGCTCACGTGATTGCTCACCAGCACGCCCCGCGTCGGAGGCTCGCCGACATAGGCCAACTCGATGCCGAGCGCCCACAGAAACTTCCGCGCCATGGCCCGCATCCACGCGCTCCGTGCCGGGATGGACCCCGCCCGACCCATAAATTTAACGGTCAGAAAATAACCGCTCACGCCCGCGGCAAGCGCCGCGACGAGCTTGGAGAGCCTGAACGAAATGCGGAGGAAACGTCTGGTTTTTGTCATGGGCAATGAGGCTCGGGGCAAGCCTTACTGCAATTCATAACGCGCCGCCACGCTCGCAGGCAATGCTTGGATATCGACCAAAGTGAGAAAATCGATGGTCTTGAACTCCGCGTCGAGCGCGGGTTCGCTGCAAATCTTCGCGCCGATGGAAAAATACGCGCTCATCAACTTCGGCGCGCGCACCGGGGTGGAGAGCGGTTCGGCCTTGCATTCGTAGCCGGGCATCGGGTGCGTTCGCCACTCCGGCGAAGGGAGGAAGCGGTCTTTCAAGGCGAGGTAGAGCGCCATCCCTTCGGCGGGGTCTTGCGAAGTCAGCGAGGAGCAGCCGATCAAATAGCGTCCGCCGCGCGCCTTGGCGTAGTTGGCGATCCCCTTCCAGAGCAGGCCGAGCACGACGAGATTGCGGTGCTGTTTGTGAACGCAGGCGCGGCCGAGTTCCACGATTTCCGCTGCGCGACCGAGAAACGGGGTGAAATCAAATTCCTGTGCGCTGTAAAAACCGGCTCCCGCAAGCGCCTGGGTGCCCATCTGCACGCGGTAGGTGCCCACGAGCGTGTTGGTGGCGATTTCCTCCACCAGCAGGTGATCGCAAATAGCATCAAAACGGTCCACATCCATGCCGGTCTCGGCGGCGCTGGCGAGCCCCTCTCCCATTTCGACATTGAAGACCTGGTAGCGCAACCGTTGTGCCGCCTCCACGTCGCGAGGCGCGTCGGCAAGGCGCAGCCGGTAGAGCTGCTGCGTTTTTGAATTGGGCGATAGCCTGTCGGCCACGTTGACTTCGGAGGAAGAAGCAAGGGTGCTCATAGTCCAGAGTAGTTTTGAGGAGAATTATTAAGCCCGTGTGACCATCACGTTACGATTCAGTGAATTCGGCTACGGCTTTCATGTCGTTTTCGAGGTATTTAGCACCGAGGAGCCATAAAAGTCCAGCGATTGCGATCATCCCCGAAACCGCCAAAAACGCGACGTTCATCTGCCAACGGTCGGCGATTGCCCCGATCAACGGCGGCGAGATCGCGTCTCCCAACGCGTGGATCAGGAAGATATTCACCGCGAAAGCCGTGGCGCGGATCGAAGGCGAGGTCACGTCCACCAGCGCCGCGTTGGCAGGGCCGGTGTTGAAGAAGAGGAAAAACTCCACCAGAAAGAGCATTCCCCAAAACCACGGGAACGGCGTGAACAGCATGGCGACCGTCAGCGGGAACGCGATCAACATCCCCACGCCCGAGACCAGAAAATAGCCGCCCGGGTGGCGTTGCTTCACCCGGTCTGCGAGCAACCCGCCCGCGAGGGTCGCCAGCAGTCCCGCGACCACGGTGATCGCCCCGAAATACGTGTTGACCTGCCCCAAGTCCGGCTGGCCCCGGTATTCGTGGATGTAACTGGGCACCCAAAACGAAAGCCCGCCGAGGGCAAACGTCATCGCCGTCATGGCCCCTGTATTATAGAGATAAGAGCGGTTGCGCAGCAGCCCCGAGAGCCCGTCCCGGAAGGGGGTCGCCGCAGAAATGCGTTCACGCGCGTCGGTCAGGAATTTGCGCGGTTCGGGCATGAGGTAGCACAACCCCGCCAGCAGCAAACCGGGAGCGGTGACGAGATAAAACGGCCAGCGCCATCCCCAGTGCGCGCCCACCGCGCCGCCGAACACGAACCCGAGCGCGCTCCCCACCGGGATGGCGATGTAGAAATAGGAGAGCACCCGGCCCCGGACCGATTCCGGGAAATAGTCGGCGATCAACGTCGGGGCGACGGGGCCGTATCCCGCCTCCCCCACCCCGACGAACACGCGGGTCAGCGCAAGAATGACAAACGAGCCCGCCAGCCCCGAGGCCCCGCTCGCCAAACTCCAAACCGCCACGCCGACTCCCGCCAGCATCCAGCGCGAAGAGCGATCCGCGAGCCAGCCAAAAACCGGGGCCATCACCATGTAGCTCACCAAAAAAACCGTTGCGAGCGCCCCGGTCTTCGCCATCGCGTCGGGATCGTTTGGAGCAAAAAGCGCCTTGCGAATCTCCGGCTCCAAGGCCGCGAGAATGTAGCGGTCGATGTAGTTAAACAAGTTGATAGCCAGCAGCAGCGCCAAAGCGCGGCGCGCACCGGGAAGTCGGGTTTCAAGAGGCATGCCGCTATTTCAGGTTCAAATTCCCGATGATCCGCAACCCTTCCAGCGTCAGATTCGGGTTCACCTGCTGCACCTCGGGGAGGCGTTCGGCGATCAGTTCCGCGTAGCCGCCCGTGGCGACAGTGTGCAGCCGACGCCCGGTTTTGAGTTCGCGCCGGATCTCCTCCAAAATCTGCCGCACCAGCCCCCGGTACCCAAAGACCGCCCCGGCGAGCATCGCTTCCACGGTCGATTTGCCGATGGCTTTGACCGGCTCGCTCAGGTCGATGCGCGGCAGGAGGGCCGTCCGCTGGTAAAGATAATCGGTCATGACCTCCAGGCCGGGGGCGATCACGCCGCCGACATAGGTTGGCACCCCCTGCGGCGCGGCAAGGACGTCGAAGGTTACCGCCGTGCCAAAGTCGATCACGATGGCTGGGGCTCCGTAAAACGCGACGGCTCCTGCGGCATTGGCCAAGCGGTCTGCCCCGATGGACGACGGTTTCGGGTAATCGACCTTCACCCCGAGCTTGGTTTTGTGGCCGACCCGCACCAGCCGGGGCAGCTTGCGACCGGGGCTCGCGGCGCGCAGGCTTTCGGCGAATTCCTCGACCGCAGCTTCCGCATCGGGCACCACACTGGAAAGGATCACCCCCCGCTGGAAGCTCCCCTTCCCCACAGCGTGGCGGATCGCGGCGGCGGTCAGTTTGGGGGTCGGGATGCGCACCGGCGCGCCCACCAGCGCCTCGCGTGTGGACGGGACGAGCTTGGTGAACGAGTTGCTGATGTCGATGAGCAGATAATCGGGAGCAGCCATCCCCTTGATAAGACCTCTGCAACGCCCCGAGGTCAAGCGGTACCCTCCAAATGCATTGAACCCTTGAGAAATCCCGCCGGGCACGATAGTAGTTTGACTCTCATGCACCGCCGGATCGCCTTTATCTCCTGCTTTTTCTCGTTCCTGGCCGTTGGCTCCTCCATCGCACAGACGGAGTATATAAAGCCCAGTTTGCTCACGGAAAAATTCGCGCGCACGTATGTGTTGAAAATCCCTGCGCCGCGCGGACAGATCGTCGACCGCAACGGCGAACCCCTGGCGCTCACGCGCGTTTGCCAGAACCTCGGGATCATGTTCCCCACGCCGCTTGATTACTCGGACGCCAAGGCGCTCGCGTTTGCCCACGAACAAATCGCCAGGGCGGAGCGCCTCACGGGGCGGAGCGTTTCGATTTCGGATAAATCCATCGAACGCCACTTCCATAACCGGGGCATTCTGCCGCTGGACATCTTGCAGGACCTCGCGCCGATGCACCTGAAGGCGCTCGAGGGCCATCTTGGCGAAGGGCTCGTCATTCACCCGATGTATGTCCGGTATTACCCCAACGGAACGCTGGCGGCGCATATCATTGGTTACGCCGGACGCGCGGGAGCGGCGCTGGACAGCCCCGTGGAAAACAACGAACTGCTCTGGCCGGAAGCGGAAGGCCGCGAGGGACTCGAATTGGCCTTCAACGAACAACTCACCGGCAAACCGGGCCAGATGACGCTCCAATTTGACGCTTCGGGCAAGAAGGTTCACGAAAAAATCACGGTCCCGCCACAGCCGGGCTACAACGTCGTCACCACGCTGGACATCCGCATCCAACGGCTCTGTGAAAACGCGCTGGAAAAAGGAGTCAAGCGGGGCGCGCTCGTCTTCGTCGATCCGAACAACGGCGACGTTCTCGCGTTGGCATCGTGGCCGTCGTTTGATCCCAATCTGTTCATCCCGGCGATCTCCGCCGAGCGTTATAAGGCCCTCAACGACGACCCCAACCACCCGCTCATCCCGCGCGCCTACCGGGGCACGTATCCTCCCGGCTCCACGTTCAAGACGTTCGTCGGCATCGCCGCGCTGGAAAGCGGCGCGATCACCCCCGAAGACGAGTTTCCCGGCCCCCCCTCGATGCAGATCGGCAACATGCTCATGAAGAACTGGAAGAAGACCGACGCAGGGATGCTCAATTTCGCCCAGGCGATGGAGCAGTCGTGCGACACCTGGTTTTATGCCGTCGGCATCAAGACAGGCTCCAAGCCGCTGGTGGAGTGGGCGCAACGGTTCGGGTTTGGCTCGCGCACCGGCATCCCGCTGCCCGTCGAGGCGAAGGGATTGGTCCCGACGGATGAATATATGCGCAAGCGGGAAGCGCGCCGATTGAGCTTCGGCGATCTGGCGAACTTCTCCATCGGCCAGGGCGATTTGCAAATCACGCCGCTCCAGTTGGCCCAAGCAATGGCAACCGTCGCCAACGGGGGCACCTTTTTCCAGACCCGCCTGGTGCTTCAAGTGCAGAGTTTGGACGACAAGATCGTCACGGGCTACGATCTGCGCGTCAAAGACCAGATCGACCTAAAGCCCGAGAACCTCGCGGCGTTAAAGAAAGGGCTCGTGGACGTAGTCACCGGGGCCCACGCCACGGCTGGCGTAGCTTTTTCCGGCCTGGACAGTGTTCAGGTAGCTGGCAAAACGGGCACCGCCCAGTGGGGGCCGAAAAACAAGGAGCGCAACGCGGCGTGGTTCACGGGGTTTGCCCCGGCGGATAGTCCCAAATATGCTTTTGCAGCGCTCTACGAGAGCGACATCGACCAAAAAAACACGCATGGCGGAACCGTCGCGGCCCCTCTGGTGGCGCAGGTTCTCAAAGAGCTCTACCGAGACGATTCCAAGCCGCAGAAGCGGAAACACAAAGCGGAACCGACGCCCAAACCGGCGCAGGAAGAAATCGGCGGGGATTAGGCCGTGATGGGAAATTGATCTCCGATGCTGCTTGTCATCCCGAGCGCAGCGAGGGACCTCGCAAGCTACTCCAAGCTCGGCACAACAGAAAAAACCACGCAACACCTTCGCCCCTATCGCAACGGCGGCGGCGGGCCTTTGGTGTCCAGGTATTCTGAGAACTCCTGGATCATGGCCGCGATCTCCGGCGTGCGCGTGCAGACGGATCGGGCAAGCTTCTCGTAATTGTCCGGATTGCGCTGCGAAAGTTCCGCCAACGCCATGAACACTGCGAGGGCGTTGTTCATCGAGTGCTTCATGTTGCTGAAGCGCACGCGGAATTCCATCCACTCTTCGTCTGTAAAATTTATAGGATCGTTGCTCATGCAATTAACTTCTGGAGCTATCGAGGTCGTTATGCTTTCGTGTTAGTTTCCATAAATCATGCAAAATGGCTGCGGAGACAATAAAAATCACCGGTGCAAGGCAGCATAATCTCAAGAATTTAAGCTTGGAGATTCCGCGCCAGAAACTCGTCGTAATGACGGGCCTGAGCGGTTCGGGCAAATCTTCGCTCGCTTTTGACACCTTGTATGCCGAGGGCCAGCGCCGGTATGTGGAGAGCCTTTCCGCTTACGCCCGGCAATTCCTCGACCAGATGCAGAAGCCGGACGTCGATTTCATCGAGGGGTTGTCCCCGGCCATCGCCATTGAGCAGCGTTCTTCGGGGAGCAATCCGCGCTCGACCATCGCCACGACGACGGAAATTTACGACTACCTGCGCGTCCTCTACTCCGCCATCGGCCAACCGCACGATCCGGCCACGGGCCAGCCGGTGTTCAAGCAGACCACGCAATCCATCGTCGATACCCTGCTCGCGTTTCCCCAAGAAACCAAGCTGATCCTGCTCGCCCCGCTGGTGCAGGGGCAGGTCGGGGAATTCCGCGATGTGCTGGAAAAGATCAAGCGTGAAGGATTCATCCGCGCGCGGCTCGACGGGGAAATCGTCGAACTCGGCAACGGCCAGCAACAGGTGAAGCTCGAAAAGGGAAAAAAGCATTCCATCGAAGCCGTGGTGGATCGTTTGGTGGTGCGCGAGGGAGCCCGCCAGCGCTTTGCGGACTCCGTGGAGACCTCGCTCAAATGGGGCGGAGGCCGGATGCTGGCGCTATCCCAATCCCGAGGCGAACCGCAATGGACAGAGCACCGTTATTCCACGGATTTCACCAACCCGGAAACCGGTTTCACGATCCCGCAACTCACACCGAAACATTTCTCGTTCAACAGCCACCTCGGCGCTTGCCCCGCCTGTCACGGACTCGGGACGGAACTGGTGTGCGATCCCGACCTGATTGTCTCCGATCCGTCCAAGAGCCTTGCCGACGGCGCAGTGGTGCCGTGGGCCAAAGCGACCAAGCGGATGCACGGCTATTACCGCGCCATGCTCACGTCGTTGGCAAAGGCGTATCGCGTTTCCATGGACACGCCGTTTGAGGAATTGCCCGAGCGATTCAAAGAGGCGCTCTTTCACGGAACGGGCGACCGCGCGATCGACCTCCAGATGGAGAGCGGCACCCGCAAAACGCGCATCCAAAAACCGTTCGAGGGGGTGATCGGAAACCTCCAGCGGCTCTACGAACAGACCGACAGCGAATTGCGCCGCCTGCAAATCCGCAACTACATGAGCCGCCGCGAATGCACCGTTTGCCACGGGGCGCGGCTCAAACCGGAGATCCTCGCGGTCACCCTTCCGAGCGAAGCCCGGGAACTCGGCATCCAGCAGTTGTGCCGTCTGACGATCCGCGATGCCAAAGCGTTTTTGGAAACCTTGCGGCTGACTCCGCAACAACGGCTCATCACCACCGAGGTGTTGCGCGAGATCCTGGCACGGTTGAGTTTCCTGGACGAAGTCGGCTTGTGCTACCTGAATCTCGACCGTGAAAGCGGCACGCTTTCGGGCGGCGAAGCCCAGCGCATCCGGCTCGCAACCCAGATCGGATCAGGGCTCGCGGGCGTTCTCTACGTGCTCGACGAGCCGAGCATCGGGCTGCACCAGCGCGACAACGACCGGCTCATCGGCACCCTGCGGCGGCTGCGCGACCTCGGAAATTCCGTGATCGTTGTCGAACACGACGAAGACACCATCCGCGCGGCCGATCACATCGTCGATCTCGGTCCCGGCGCTGGCGTGCGCGGCGGTTATCTCGTGGCGCAGGGGACGCTGGAACAGATTCTCGACACGCCCGGTTCGCTCACGGCCGACTATCTCTCGGGCCGCTTGACGATCCCCGTGCCGCGCCACCGAGTCACACCCACGGGCAAGCGCGAACTGGCGTCCGAGCCGCGCGCGCTCTCCACCGGCTGGCTCACGGTGCAGGGGGCGAGCTAAAACAAGCTGCGCAACGTCTCGGCCTCCTTCCCGCTCGGTTGCTTCACCTGCGTGACCGGCGTCTCCGGCAGCGGCAAATCGACCCTGGTTGACGACATTTTGCGACGGGCGCTCTTCCGGCATTTCTACGGCTCCAAAGATCGCCCGGGCAAACACCGCGCCCTTCTCGGGCTCGACCAGGTGGACAAAGCCATCGTCATCGACCAGACGCCCATCGGCCGCACGCCGCGCTCCAATCCGGTCACCTATACCGGAGCTTTTGCGCCGATCCGCTCGCTCTTTGCCCAACTCCCCGCTTCCCGCGTGCGCGGTTACGAGCCGGGGCGGTTTTCGTTCAACGTCAAAGGCGGGCGCTGCGAACATTGCGCGGGCGACGGGTTGATCAAAATAGAAATGCATTTCCTCGCCGATGTATATGTGGAGTGCGAAGTCTGCCATGGCCGCCGCTACAATCGCGAAACGCTGGAGATCACCTACAAAGGCAAGAACATCGCCGACATTCTGGAGATGACCGTGGACGAAGCCGCCCGCTTCTTCCGCAACGTCTCGACGGTTTGCGACAAGCTGATCGCGCTGGAGGATGTCGGGCTCGGCTATGTGCGTTTGGGGCAAGCGGCCACCACCCTTTCCGGCGGCGAAGCGCAGCGCGTCAAACTGGCGGCGGAGCTGGCCAAGAAAGCCACGGGCCGCACGGTCTACATTCTCGACGAACCGACCACCGGCCTGCATTTCGCAGACATCCACAAATTACTGGAGGTGCTGCTGAAATTGCGCGACTCGGGCAACACGCTCATCGTCATCGAGCACAACCTTGAGATGATCAAGTGCGCGGATTGGATCGTCGACCTCGGGCCGGAAGGCGGTCAGGACGGCGGCCAGATCGTCGGCGAAGGCACCCCCGAACAGATCGCCAAGATCGAGGGCAGCCACACGGGACATTACCTGCGGCGGGTGCTTGCTTGAGGCATCAACGGATGTCATCCCGAGCATGGCGAGTGGCTCGAAACCAGCCTTTTCGCTCTTGGTGTTTTTGGATTAAAACCGCCCGCCCTTTGCCAACGCTTTTGAAGCGGGGGTCCACACACAAAAGCTTTCGCTCTCGAGATTCACAAATTCCTTCGTCCCCGGCGGCAGATTCGCAACGATCTCCTTCGCGTCGTCATCCCCCATCCAGACGATCCCGCCGACCTCCCCCTGGGTGCTCAGGATCATCGGCTTCCAATGCTTGGGCTCGCAAAGATTTGGCGCCACCTCCCGGCGCGCATAATATTCGAGGTGCGGTCCGTAATAGGGCATGAAATTGCAGAGCACCCGCGTTTTCGGCGAGAACCGTTTGCGAATCGCTTCGCCCAGTGCAGGAATCAGTTTTGCGGACTCCTTTTTGTCCAGATCGAGAATGTAAAACTGGCCTTTCAGTTGCTCCGCCTGCTCTTGTCCGGCGAAGGTCGCAGCCAGCACAAAAACCGCGCCTGCGAAATTCCCCGCCATCCGGAACGACGGCTTTGAGGCATTTTCAATCCAGACAATCACCTCGTTTATGGCAATGCCTGCCATGATGGAGACGGGGATCACGAAATAAAACGCGATGTATTCGTGAATGTAAGAATCGTTTTGGAAAACGCCGACGAACACCGCGTCCATGGCAAACACCATCAGCGACGCCCAACCGATCCACGCAAAAGCTGCTTCTTTCCTGCGCCGGAAGCAAATAGTCGCGCCGATCGCCGCCCCGAAAAGCCCGCCCAGCAGGTAGTGGCGTCCGATGCTTCCCAGCACTTTGCATCCCCATTGCCAGAACGTGTATTTGTAATGCTCGTCGGAGGCGACCCGCACCAGGAATGTCCGCTGCAAATCCTGCAAGGCATTGGGCCGCAGCATTTGCGTGTGAAGGAGGAAGAGCAGGGCTGAAATCGCGGTCATCGCAAGGATGATCCAGGCAAGCCGCCGCGCTTCACGCCCCGATCGAGTCATCCACCAGGCGAAGAGCACCAGCGCGAAAAGGTGCATCGCCCAATCCACCCACATTCCCAGAAATAGACTCAGGAAAAAAATCGCCTTCCACAGCGCACGTCCCGATTGTTGCCAATACCGCAAGGCAAGCAGCGCGCACAATATGAAGAAGAGCACGATGGGTTCAAAATTCACCATCGACCCGTAGCGAAGCGTCATCGGAAGAGTCGCAAACACGGCGGTGCACAGCGTGGCGGTGCGGCCTCCAAGACAACTGGAAACCAGGAACCACAACAAGACCGCGCTCGCCAGCGAACACCCAATCGGGACAACCCGAGCCGCCCATTCGTGCTCGCCAAACAGCGAAAACATCGCGGCAACCCCGAGGTGCAGCAACGGCGGGTGGTGGAGATAATACCCGGCATCGGGAATGGGCAGCGGGCCGAAATAAAACGCGGTGGAGGCACCCTGCGTCTCGATCAGCCCCGCCCGCAGAATATTATGCGCAGCCTGCGACCAGACAGCGCCGTTGAAATCAATTTGATTCACCCAAGGCCGGTCGATTTCCTGCGTGAGAATGGCCGCAAGGGCAAAAAGGATCGCTCCAAGCGCCAGGAAATTCAGCGCGCTCGGCTTTACGGCATGAGGGTTCACGATCTTCATTTGAGGGGGGGACTCCTTGAGGCGAAAGGGCAATCTCGAACGACACGCGATATCCGGGCTGGCCGCGCGAGAAGGTTTGGGCCGATTTCCCAAACTTCGCGATTGCGTTGATAAAGAATTCTCTGAGGGAAAACAAGCCTTCCTTTAAGAAGCATTCCAAATCCTGTTCATTTTTTGCAAAAAGTGGAATATGAAGAGCTTCGCCTCATGATGTTCCACCTATTCAACTCCCGACGCGGCCTCTGGCTGGCCTCTCTGCTCGTTACCGCTTCGGCCCTTGCGACTCCCTCGCCTTTGGAGGAAGCGCGCGCCGCTTTGGACGAAGGGGTAGCCGAGGTGGCCATCGTCAAACTTCAGCAATACCTCGCCGCCGATCCTGTCGATCCGGATTCACGCCGCGAAGCCAAGACCAAGCTCGCCGAAGCCCTGCTCGCGGCGGGTCGCACAGAGGAAGCGCTCAACCGGGTGCGCGATCCCGAGGTGAAAACGCCACTGCTGGAGGCGCGGATTCAAGCGGCTGCGGGAAATTGGAATGCGGCGCTGCCTCTTTTCTCCTCAATGGCGGATGAACCCCAGGCAGTGGTCGGCAAATCGGAATGCCTGCGCGCCCTGGGCCGGGTTCCGGAGGCGACCGCGGCCTTGGAAAGCATTGCGGCCAAAGGCCCGGCAAGCGTCTCTTTGCGATTGGCCGAAGATTATCTTGAACAGAACCAGCGCGATCAATGCGCCCGCACGCTCGCCGGTTTGCGCCCGCCCCTGAGCGCGACCGAGCGCAAATGGAAACAGTTTCTGGAAGCGCGCCTGCTTCTCGCGCAAAACAAACCAGCAGAGGCTTACGAGCTGTTTGAGGCGCTGCGAAGCGATCCCCGACACACCACCAATGACATGATGGTCGGTGTGACCCTCGGGATGACCGAGGCCCGCACGAAACTGACGGACCTCACAGCGGCGGATGATATTATCGAGCAGTTCATCTGGAAACACGAGGCGAGCCCTTCGCTCGACATTCTTTTCCGCAAACTCGACGAGGTCTACAGCGGAGAAGAGAAGCCGTCCCTCGCGGAACTTCAAAAGTGGGGGCAACGGGAACCAGCGATCCGCGCCGGTTATGCAACCTTTTACCTCGCCAAGGCGATGCTGCGAGACGCGAAACCCGAGCGCGCACTCGCCGCTTTGGACAATTACGCCGCCCGCTTCCCGAATCATCCGCTCCTTTCCAACGCCCTCTCGATGCAGGGTCGCCTGCTTGCGGATTCCGGGAAGTTTGAGCCAGCGCAAAAAGCCTTGGACGAGGCGATGCGGGCGGCGGTGCAACCCGACCTGCGCGCGGAGATCGAGATGGCCAGCGCCAGCGCCCATTTCAAAGCGGGGGAATTTCTCCTCGCCGCCGCGGTTTTTCGCAGCGCAGGAGAACACAACCCAGCCGTTGCCGAACGGGCACGGTTCAACACCGCGCTTTCCTGGCTGCACCAAGGCAACTACACGCGTTTTGCAGAGGAATACCAGGAGTTCAGCCGGGTGTTTCCCGAAAGCCCGCTCCGGCCCGATTTGGTTTTGGAAGAGGGCCTGCTGCGAGCGCGCCAGGGCGATCCCCAAGCGGAACCGGCGTTGCAACAGTTCATCCGCGCTTTCCCGGACAACCCGCGCGTCGCCGAGGCCCGGCTAACCATCGCCGAGCTGCGATACGCGGGGAACGATCCTGACGGAGCCAGCGCGTTTTTGAGAGTGGTCAACGACTCGCCTGCCCCGACCAAAACTGCGGAGCAATCCGACTATCTGGCCATCTTTGTGGCCGATTCCGCAACGCCTCCCGCCGATGACAAGGTGATCGCGCTTTGCCGCGCCTTTGCGGAGCGCCATCCCACATCGCCCCGGCTTCCCGAAGTCCGCATGAAACTCGGCCAGGTGTTCTTCCGAAGCGGAGATTTCGCCAGCGCGCAGACGCAGTTTGAAACCCTCGCGATTGAAACCCCCGCCTCGTCGCTGGTGGAGGCCGCGCTCTTTTTGGCGGCGCAGTCGTCCACCAAACGGCTCGATGCCGGGGGGATCGACCGCGCCATCGAGCTTTTCGGCGAAGTCGCCGCGCGCAACGGCCCGTTCAAGCTCCACGCCCGTTTGCAACTGGCGGCCCTGCAAAACCGGCTGGGAAAAGAAGCCGACGCGGTGAAACTTTACGACGATGTCCTGCGCGCAAATCCCGCCATTGAAATCAAAGCGGCGGCCCTGGCGGGAAAAGCGGATAACCTCCTTACCCTCGGGGCCAAGGATAAAGCGCTCGTTGAGCAGGCGCTGGCGCTCTACGAGCAACTCGCGAGCGAGCCGGGGATCGCCGCGAGCGCGCAACACCGGGCCCTTTACAACAAGGGCCGCTGCATGGAAACGCTGGGCCGCCCCGAAGAAGCCCTCGCGGCGTACTATCAAGTGGTCGAATCGGGCGTCGCCAAGCCGCAGGAATACTTCTGGTTCTACAAAGCCGGGTTCGACTCGTGCCGCTTGAGCGAATCGCGCGAGCAATGGAAAAGCGCCATCGCGATCTACCAGAAAATGGCCGCCATCAACGGCCCGCGCGCGGAGGAAGCCAAAGCGCGCATGACGCAGTTGCGGCTGGAGCATTTCATCTGGGAGTGAGGACCGGCTGATTTTTTGCTTTTTACTTCCTGCTTATTCCATTTTACTTCCCATCCCATGCCTCACACCAAGCTCTTCATCCCGGGCCCGATCGAAGTTTCTCAGAAAACCTTTGCCGCTTTCTGCAAGCCGATGATCGGCCACCGCAGCAACGACTTCAAGAAGCTCTACGCGGCCATTCATCCGCAACTCCAGACCCTTTTCGGCACCAAACAGCCGGTGTTCCTCTCCACCTCCTCCGCGTGGGGTGTGATGGAAGGCGCCATTCGCAATCTCGTCGCCAAGAAAGTGCTCAACTGCATGTGCGGCGCGTTTTCCGACAAATGGCTCGACGTTTCCCAGCGCTGCGGCAAGCAAGCCGAGGGGCTCAAGGTGGAATGGGGTCAGCCGATCCTGCCTGAATTGCTCGACGCCAAGCTTGCCACCGGCGAATTCGACACCGTCACCCTCATTCACAACGAGACCTCCACGGGCGTGATGAGCCCGCTGGCGGAACTCTGCGCCGTGGTTAAAAAATACCCCGACGTGCTGCTCATCGTCGACAGCGTCTCCTCCTTCTCCGCCGTGCCGATCCCGATGGACGAACTCGGCATCGACGTGCTCCTCACCGGCAGCCAGAAAGCCCTCGCCATGCCTCCCGGGTTGGCGCTCTTCTCCTGCTCCGAGCGGGCCTTCGAGCGCGCCGCCACGATGAAAGATCGCGGCTATTACTTCGACTTCATCGAGTTCAAGAAGAACCAGGCCGACGACATGACCCCGAGCACGCCGTCCATCGCCCACATCTACGCGCTCCAGAGCAAGCTCGAAGACATCTTCGCCGAAGGCGTCGAAGCCCGCCACGCCCGCCACGCCAAGCTCAACGCGATGGTCGCGGATTGGGTGGTCCGCAACGGCTTCGAGTTCTTCGCCCCGGAAGGGTACCGTTCCAAGTCCCTCACCTGCGTGAAGAACAACAAGGAAATCGACGTTGCCGCCATGAACGCCCGCCTCAAAGAGCGTTACCACGCCGTGATCGACGGCGGCTACGGCAAACTCAAAGGCAAGACCTTCCGCATCTCCAACATGGGTGACGAAACCGAGCAGACCATGGCCGAGCTTCTCGGCTGGCTGGACGACTGCATCAAGGGATAAGCCATCCTCAATAATATAATGCAAACGAGCACCGGGGACATCCCAGTGCTCGTTTCGCATTTTATAAAAACCACTTGCGCGCTTGCTCACCCGCATGCACGCTTTGCCGCGAATGTCCCGTTTTTCCTCCCTGCTCCTCTTCCTGCTGCTCGCCGTGCGCGCGTTTGCCGTGGGAGATTGGACGCTGCTCAAATACGAGGGCCGGGATTACGTTCCGCTGGCCAATGTCGGCGCGTTTTATCAACTCGGGCAACTCCAGCGGACGGACAACAACCTGGTTCTCCGCACCGCCAACCGCAGCCTGCGCGGCCAGGTCGGCTCGCCGGAGTTTTACATCAATAACCTCAAATTCATCCTCAGCTATCCCGTCACCGAAATCGCCGGTCAGCCGGTGATTTCACGGATGGACCTCACCAAATTGCTCGAACCGGTACTGCGCCCCAGCCGCATCTTAAATTCGGTAAAGGTAGACACGATCATCCTCGACCCCGGCCACGGCGGGCACGACACCGGTGCGGCGTCGCTTTTCGGCTGCGAAAAAAACTATGCGCTCGATGTCGGCCTGCGCGCTCGCGACCTGCTCCGCGCAGCCGGATTCCGCGTCTACATGACGCGTTCCACGGACCGCTTCGTGCCGCTGGAAGAGCGGGCCGCGATGGCGAGCCGACTTCCCAACGCCCTGTTTATCTCGATCCACTTCAACTCCAGCGGGAACGGCGCCACCGGCGTGGAGACCTTTACCCTTGCGCCTCGCGGGGTGCCGTCGATGGCCAATGACGGCCCGGCGCTCTCGGATTTCGCGCCCTGCACCGGCAATATCCGCGACGCCGAAAATATCGCCCTCGCCTGCGCCACCCACGCCACGCTCGTCTGCAACTCGGCGATGTTCGACCGGGGCATCAAGCGGGCGCGGTTTGTTGTGTTGCGGGAATCCGCCACGCCCGGCGTGCTCATTGAAGGCGGTTTTTTGAGCAATCCCAGCGACGCCCGCCGCATCGCCACCCCTGCCTATCGGCAGCAAATGGCCGGGTCCATTGTTCAAGCTGTGCAGAATTACCGCAATGCGGTCGGCCCCAGGCAGGCCCTCCCTGTCGCCTCCACCAGTTCTGGAAGCGGCCCGACCGTGATCACCAGCCCGAGCTCCGCCAGACAGTAGGAATTTCACCGCAGAGAGCGTTTCGCGAAGAAATTTGACTCTTAGTCATCCCGAGCGAGCGAGGGAACTCTCAAGTAATCCCAGCGCGTGACTTGCTCTGTATACGGGAGCTTGAATGATTTGCGGGGTCCCTCACTGCGTTCGGGATGACAAGCATGATAGGGAGGCTACACCTGCGATAACTGGCATAAAACCGTTTTCCTCTTCATTTTCTGCGCGATTTGGTCCGTAATAGCGCCTGAAAGATGGACACCACTTCCAATGGCTCGCGCCCCATCGGCGTTTTCGATTCCGGCATCGGCGGATTAACCGTCGCGGCGGAACTGCGCCGATTGCTCCCCAACGAAAACATTTATTATATCGGCGACACAGCCCGGGTTCCCTATGGGGGAAAAAGCCAGGGGACCATCGAGCGGTATTCGGTCGAGATCAGCGGACTCCTGCTGGCCGAGCAGGCCAAAATGATCGTGGTCGCCTGCAACACCGCTTCCGCCCTCGCGATTCCCGCGCTGCAAAGCACCCAACCGGTCCCGGTCACCGGCGTGATCCTGCCCGGAGCCAAAGCCGCCGTCGCGACCACCGTCAACGGCCACGTGGGCGTGATTGGCACGCGCGGCACGATCCGCAGCGGCGCTTACGAGCGGGCCATCCACGCCCTCGCCCCGGAGGTCCGCGTCACCAGCCGACCCTGCCCGATGCTTGTTCCGGCCATCGAAGAGGGATGGCTCGAGAACGACATTACCGACTCCATCATTGCGCGCTATTTGGATGCGCTGGTCGGCTCCGGCATCGACACGCTCGTGCTCGGGTGCACCCATTACCCATTATTGAAAAGCGCCCTCGCCCGGTATCTCGGCTCCGGTATCCGGTTGGTCGATTCCGCTGAAAACTGCGCCCTGGCCGTACGCGAACTCCTCGCTGAACACCAGATCGGCGCGCCCGAAACCGCCGTGGGGACCCTCAATGTGGCCCTCACCGACGCCTCTGACGGGTTCCTGCCCGTAGCCGAACAAGCGCTCGGACTGGCCGTCGGCGACGTGGCTCTCGTGCAGGTGCAGCGGTAATTAGCGGAACTATTGCGCCCTGCCCTGGAGCAACGCGAGAAATTCCCTTAATACCGGGGTGCGCGGGCGGTTGCGCTTGAGCAGGATGCCAATCGGACGGCGCAACGGCGGGTCCAACGAAATCGCGCACAAGGTTCCGGCTTTCAACTCGTCAGTCACACAGGCCAGCGGAACAATGGAAACGCCCTGCTCGATTTCCACGGCGCGTTTCACGGTTTCAATGTTGTCAAACTCGATGGTGTGCCCAAGGAGCACCCCCCTGTCCCGGAAATGTCGGTCCACCACCTGCCGCGTCGGCAGATCGGGATCGAACGCGATAAAACGCTCTTTTTTGAGCAAGGCCGGGGCGATTTTTTTGCACTCCGAAAACGGGTGTGAAGGCGGGCAGATAACAATCAACTCGTCGTCCATGAACGGCTCGACATGGATTCCCTTGCGCGCAATCGGGTAGGCCACAAATCCCATCGCCGCCTCGCCGCTCAGCACTTGGGTATAAACCTGGGCCGAACGCTTGTATTCCACGTTTACCTCCACCGTCGGGTATTTTTTCCGGAATGCTTTCAAGTACGGCGGCAAATCGTGCAGCCCGATCGAGTACACCGCGGCCACCCGCAATTCGCCAGCCACCACATCGGCCAGTTCGTTGAAGCGCTCCTCCAGCCCATCGAAAATATCGAGCATCTCCCGGGCGGCATCCAACAGCACAGCCCCTTCAGGCGTTACGCAGCATTGCCGACGGCCCCGTTCCAGGAGCGTTCGCCCGAGTTTCTTTTCCAACGAGAGAATCTGTTGACTCACCGCGCTCTGTGTCATGGAATTGAGGGAGCCCGCTTTTGAAA